>CADCTQ010000016.1:20178-21931 GCA_902805615.1 uncultured Cytophagales bacterium | reverse complement strand
CATCCTTTCATCACACCAATCAAGGTTCGGACCCTCAATCCTGGTCATCCCTTAATCCTGGGAATCCTCATCAACCATTTGTCGCCATTTTCGTACAGAGGCCCGCAGCCCGGCGGTACGTTCCCGGCCGGCTGCCCTGGTTTTCAAGCAGGCTATTCCGGCCCACAACCCCCACCTCATGACCCTTCACCACACCCGGCGCGGTACCGGCACACCGCTCTTACTCATCCACGGACTCGGCAGCACCCACCACAGTTGGGACCTCATCCTCGACGGGCTGGCGGCCCGGCGCGAAGTGATTGCCATTGACCTGCCCGGCCACGGCGACTCGCCGGCCCTGCCCGGGGAAATTTCCATCCGCACGCTGGCCGACGCCGTCACGGAATTCCTCCGGGCGGAGGGCCTGCTGGGCATTGACGCCGTGGGCAGCTCGATGGGCGCCCGGCTGGTGCTCGAACTGGTCCGCCGGGGCGGCGTGCTGGGGGCGGTGGTGTCGCTGGACCCGGGCGGCTTCTGGAAAGGCTGGGAAACGTCCTTTTTCTACCACTCCGTGCGGCTGTCGGCCCAACTGGTGGCGGCCCTGCAACCCGCGCTGCCGGTCCTGACGGGCAACCCGGTCGGCCGGAGCCTCTTGCTGGCCCAGTTTTCGGCCCGTCCCTGGCGGATTCCCGCCGGGGTGGCGCTGACTGAGTTGCGCACGTTCGTGCCCACGCCCACCTTTACCGCCCTGCTGAAGAACCTGGCCTACGGCGAGGTGCAGCGGGGGGCGCCGGCCGGTACCGTGCCCGCCCCGCTGGTGATCGGCTGGGGCCGCCAGGACCGGGTGTGCCTGCCCCGCCAGGCCAAACGGGCCGCGCGGCTGTTTCCCGATGCGCAACTGCACTGGTTCGACGGCTGCGGCCACTTTCCCCAGCTCGACGTGCCCCGGCAAACCACGCAACTGATCCTCGCGGTGCTGGAGGGCACGTACGCCCCGGCACGAACTGCCCGGAAAGCGGCCCGTACCAACCAGACCGCGGTACTGGCCGGCCTTGCCGTGGCCGTGCTCGGCGGCCTGTTCCTACTCAACCGCCGGGGCTGACCAGGGAGAAAAAGGGAGACCGGAGGAAGGGAGACCGGAGACCGGAAGAACTTAATCGCAATGGAGACGCAAAGAGGATCAGGACTTTCAGGATTAAAGGATTAGCAGGATTGCGGCGTAGATGCGAGGAAGTACGCATTCTCCTGGCGGCCCTTGCGCCTTCTCTACGGCGAAATCCTGCTAATCCTTCAATCCGGTGAATCCTGATCCCTTGGCGGTTCAGTTTTCCTGGTGATAGATGGGTATCTTTGCAAAAAGCCATGCTCTCTCACCAGCACGAAATATTCCTGGAAGTGGCCCGCCTCCTGAGCTTTACCAAAGCCGCCCAAACCCTGTACATCAGCCAGTCGGCCATCAGCAAGCAGATCAAAGCCCTGGAAGAGCACTACAAAACCGGCCTCTTCGAACGGCAGGGCAACGCCATCCTGCTCACCCCGGCCGGCGGGCTGCTCTACCGGAAATTGCTCGTCGCCAAACAGTTGCAGCAGGAACTCGACCAGGAAATGCGGTCGGTCAGCGAACAGTATTTCCCCAAAGCGCGCATGGTCATCGGCTCCAGCACGACCATCTCCCTGTACGTGCTGCCCCCGGTCCTGTCGGCCTACCTGGCCCAGCACCCCGCCGTGGAGCTGACCCTCAAAAACCGCAACAGCGAAAACATCCTCAAAGCCC
>CADCTQ010000016.1:0-20168 GCA_902805615.1 uncultured Cytophagales bacterium | reverse complement strand
CCTCACCGACGAGGTCATTGCCGTGTGTTCCCCCAAAAGTCCGCTCAAACACCGGCAGCTCACGCCCCAGGACCTGCTCTCCATCCCCGTGGCCCTGCGGGAACAGGGTTCAGGCACGCTGGCGGTGCTGGAAGAGGCCCTGGCCAAAAGCGGGATTGCCCTGCGCAACGTGCCGGTAAAAGTCCGGCTGGGCGGCACGGAGGCCCTCAAAAACTTCGTCCGGGTGGACACCTGCCTGGCCTTTCTGCCCCGGCAGGCCGTCACCAAGGAACTCCAGTCCGGCGAACTCGTGGAAGTCAGCCTGCGGGAACTGGCGATCCGGCGGACGTTCAACTTCATCCAGCGCCGGGGCACCGAAAACAACCACCCGTACAAAGACTTCATTGGCTTCACCATCCGGCAGTATGCCAAAACGGAATAGGCTATTCCGAAACGCTATCGCCTTTTCGCCTGACCCCCATACCCCTTTGCCGGCCGGACGCGTTATGAATAATCTAACGTCCCCCTATGAACCCGGTAAGCCTGTTCAACGCGTTGTCCTGTTCCGAATGCGGCAGGCTGCACGCCCCCTCCCAACTGCAAGGCTTGTCGGCCTGCTGCCGCCGCCCGCTGGTGGCCGGCTACGCTCTCTCCGAGGCCCCCGCCAAAGAAGTGCTGCTGCGCCGCCCGGCCACCATGTGGCGCTACCGGGAACTGCTGCCGGTGCAATCCGACGAACACGTGGTCACGCTGGGGGAAGGCTTTACCCCGATCCTCTCCCTGGGACGGCTGGCGGGTGAATACGGCCTCCACGAACTATTGCTCAAAGACGAGGGCAAGAACCCCACCGGTTCCTTCAAGGCCCGCGGGCTGAGCATGGCCGTTTCCAAGGCGCGTGAACTGGGCGTGACCGGCTGCATCATTCCCACCGCGGGCAACGCCGGGGTAGCCCTGGCCGCCTACTGCGCCAAGGCCGGCATGAAAGCCGTGGTGGTGATGCCCCGGCACACGCCGGCGGCGTTCCAGCAGGAATGTTACTGGTACGGCGCCGAGCTGCACCTGGAGGATGGACTGATCAATGACTGCGCCGCCAAAGCGCAGTTGCTGAACGCGCAGGGCGACCTGCTGGACGTTTCCACGCTCAAAGAGCCCTACCGGCTGGAGGGCAAAAAGACGATGGGCTACGAGATTGCCGAGCAGCTCGACTGGCAACTGCCCGACGTGATCCTGTACCCGGCCGGGGGCGGCACCGGCCTGATCGGCATCTGGAAAGCGTTCCACGAAATGCGGGCCGCGGGCTGGCTGCCGGCCGGCATCCGGCTGCCCCGCATGGTGGCCGTGCAGGCCCGGAACTGCCAGCCGCTGGTGGACACGTTTTGCGGCAAGCAGGCCAACGCCCATAACTACCAGGGCCGGGCCACGCTGGCCAACGGGCTGGCCGTGCCCCGGCCGGTGGGCGAGGCCATGATGCTGCGGGTGCTGCGCGAATCGGGGGGCACGGCCATCGGCATTTCCGAGGAGGAGATGGTGGAAGGCGTGGCCGAGGTGGGCCGGCGGGAAGGGTTGTTCGTGGCGCCGGAAGGGGCCGCTACCTGGATGGCGGTGCGCAAACTGCTGCGGACGGGGTGGCTTTCGGCCGGGGAACGCATCCTGCTGCTCAATACGGGCTCGGGGCAGAAGTACCTGGAAAACCTGGAGGGCAAGCACCACTACCAGGGGGCCGCCTCCGCCGCGCCCCAGCCGGCGTACTAACGGCTCTTTGCCACGGAGAAAAGGGTTTCAAAGGCGCCAAGGAGCGCAAAGGCGCAAAGAAAAAGACAGGCGTATGGTACCGTGCTTGCCATTGGTAGGGCATAAGTCGCGTGGCGGGATAGGGTTGCGTCGCGGGAAGGCGTCGCATCGCGGGAAGACAGCGCATCGCGGCTCCCCTCCTCGGAGGGGCCGGGGGTGGGTTGACCGAAAGGCTACGCATCCTCCAGGAATCACCACATTGAGGTACCCCAAGGGGGTAGGGGGTAGATTCCCCCCTGCCTCAAGCCATTGGTAAACCTTCTGCGGATACTCTCTTGCACTGCGCTCTCTGGCAATGATCCCCACATCACGGGTAGCATTTGGGTGAACCCACCCCCGGCCCCTCCGAGGAGGGGAGCCGCGATGCGACCCATTCCCGCCATGCGCCGCCCTGGTCTTCTGCGAGTAAAATCGAAGGGTTTACGCTCATTTGTATTACGCTCATTTGTATTATGCTGCCGTGGTGAGTGTCTGGATGACCACTTTTCAATTCATCCCTGAAATGTGTCCAGATCGCATCCCTTTCCCGCCGGGATCTGATACCGGGGAGAACCATTCTGTCCTTATGCCCGTATACGAACGGATTAACTAAAGCTATTGCCAGCCGCAAAAGACTGTCAATGCGCATCCCACCCTATGGAAAAGAACAAAGCCGATATCATGAATCACGTGCTGACCAAATTACGGGACGTGCAAAACAGCCAGCGAGCCCTCATCGAAAAGACGGCTTCCATCCAGATCGAACTGTTTGACTTACCGGATGCAGAACTGGACACGGCCGTGGACGTGGCCGTAAGTGCAATTTCCCAGTGCGCTTCAGACCTGAATGAGGCCATTGAACGGTATGAAATGAAGGTCAACGTCGAAAACCAAAGCCGGGGCGCCGGAGCGGTTGCCCAATAAAATCCTTTTCCTGAACCTTAGTGAGCCTCCCTTGGGTAAAAACCGGGGAGGCTTCTTTTTTAACGGCGCGTCCCGCTGTGCAGCGGGCATTGCTCCCGCAGCCCACGCCGGCAGCGGTGCATGAACGAACAAAATCGGGTCATTTTGCCCCAATCCTTCCCTTTCCCGCCCGCAATTATTTTTTACTTCGCCGGGCAGTGCGTAACGTTGGCGAAACGGTTTATCCGTACGTGCGTAAAAACCATCCCTGACCACCCGTTGTCATTCAACTGACCAGATGATGATCCCTCCGGTTACTCCTGCATTTCCCGCTTACCCAAGCGAAGTGGCGTTCCTGTCCGGGGGCGGCGAGATGGGCCGGCTGATCGGGGAAAAGGACTGGTCGCAGACGGTGCTGGGTCCGCCGGCCGGCTGGCCCCAAAGCCTGCGCACCACCCTGAGCATCCTGCTGACGGCCAAATTGCCCATGTTCCTCTACTGGGGCCCCGAGCTGACCTGTTTCTACAACGACGCCTTTCGGCCCAGCCTGGGCGATGACGGCAAGCATCCCGGTTCGCTGGGCAAGCCCGGCAGCGCGTTCTGGCCCGAGGCGTGGCCTGCCATCTACCCCGTGATCGAAGGGGTGCTTGCCGGCGGCGAAGCGACCTGGCGCGAAGACCAACTGGTGCCCATCCACCGCAACGGAAAGCGGGAAGACGGGTACTGGACCTACAGTTTCAGCCCCGTGCGCGACGAATCGGGCGGCATCGCCGGCGTGCTGGTCCTCTGCCAGGACGTAACCGCCCAAGTATCCCGCAAACAACTGGAAGCGAGTGAAGCCAAGCTGCGTTCCATCATTGCCGCCGCTCCCGCGGGCATCGGGCTGTTCATGGGCCGCGACCTGGTCATCGAAATGCCCAACCAGACCCTGGTGGACTTCATCGGCAAGGGCTGGGGCATCGTGGGCAAACCCCTGCGGGAGGCCATGCCCGAACTCACCACCGAGGGGCAGCCTTTCCTGCGCATCCTCGACGAGGTGTACACCACGGGCCAGATGTACGAGACGTACGGTTCGCAGGTAAAGATCCTCCGGGACGGCGTGATGACCAACAATTACTACAACATCACCTACACGCCCTTGCTGGACGCCGACGGGCAGGTGTACGCCATTCTGGAAATTGCCGTGGACGTGACCGGGGAAACCGAGGCCCGGCAGCGGCTCGAAGAGAGCGAAAGGCAGGCGCAGGCCCTGGCCCAGGAACTGGCCGCTTCCAACGAAGAACTGCGCGCGGCCAATGAGGAGATCCGGTCCAGCAACGAAGAGCTGGGCGTCACCAACGCGCAACTCACCCGCATCAACTCGGACCTGGACAACTTCGTGTACACGGCCTCTCACGACCTGAAAGCGCCCATATCCAACATTGAAGGGCTAATGCAGGCCCTGCTGCGCCAGTTGCCGGCCGAAAGCCTGGCGCCCGAACGGGTGCAGCGCATCGTGAACCTGATCCAGGATTCGGTGGAGCGGTTCAAGAAGACCATCACCAACCTCACCGAAATCGTCAAGCTCCAGAAGGAGCACAACCGGGAAGCCGTGCTGGTGGACCTGCCCCAGATCGTGGGGGAAGTGATGCTGGACCTGGAAGCCTCCATCCAGTCGGTGGGGGCGCGGGTCGCGGTGGACGTGGCGGCCTGCCCGCCGGTGCGTTTTTCGGAGAAGAACCTGCGGTCGGTGGTCTACAACCTGGTGTCCAACGCCCTCAAGTACCGCTCCCCGGACCGCGTGCCCGAGGTGCGGGTCTGGTGCGAAAGCACGCCGGCGTTCCACATCCTCACCGTGGCGGACAACGGCCTGGGCATCGAGGCGGAGCGCCTGAGCCAGCTTTTTACCATGTTCCGGCGCTTCCACGACCACGTAGAGGGCACGGGCATCGGGTTGTTCATGGTCAAGAAAATGGTAGAGAATGCCGGGGGCAAGATCACGGTGGAAAGCCGCGTGGGGGAAGGGTCCACGTTCCGGGTGTACCTGCCCGGCTAAGGCGGGCTCCCCGGCGGGTGGGCCGGCCGGGGTTTTGCTCCGCGATCCCTTCGCTTTTATGTTTCACTCAAACGGTTGCTGCTGCCATGGATAAACTTTCTTGCGTGTTGCTGGTGGACGATGACACGACCACCAATTTCGTGAACCAGATGCTGCTGGAAGACCTGGCCGTAACCGACCTGGTGCTCGTGGCCCACAACGGCCGGCAGGCCCTGGAGATGATCAAGGGGCAGTGCGACCGGGGCTGCTGCCCGGAGCTGATCCTGCTGGACATCAACATGCCGGTGATGAACGGGTTTGAGTTCCTGGAAGCCTACGAGCGGCTGGCGTTCGGGCACAAGCAGTCGGTGGTGATCGTGGCGCTGACCACCTCCATGAACCCGGGGGACATGGACCGGCTGAACACCTTTTCCACGCAGGGCTACCTCAACAAACCCCTCACCCGCGAAATGGTCGCCTCCATTCTCCAGCAGCACTTCCGCCGGGAACTGCCCGGGTAACACGCAGACCGGAGGAAAGGAGACCGGAAGATAGGACCGCAGAGGAATCGCGTACTTCTTTGCGCTCCTTGCGTCTCCATTGCGATCCTTGCGGTTCAGTGCTCTTCCTTTTTTGGGCTCGTTTTTACGGGGTAACCTTGTCCCGAACTCCACTTATAACCGACAAACCCATGAAAAGCAACAACCCTGTCCGCACCGACCGCAGACACTTCATCCGGGCCTCCACCGGGATGCTTGCCGGGCTCACCCTCCTGCCCGGCCCTGGCGCGGCCGAAACCGCCACGCCCCCGGAGAGCATCCACCTCATCGGCCCCCTCGAAGGCTACGCCCCGCAGGTGGGGACGCTGGTTTCGATGATGCGCTGGATGCAGGACAGCCTGGTGCGGGTCGTCACCGGCCTGACCGGTCCGGAACTCGACTTCCTCACCGACCCCAAAGCCAATACCATCGGCGCGTTGCTCCTGCACCTGGCGGCGGTTGAGGTGGTTTACCAGGACATTACTTTTTACGGGCAAAAGGACTTCAGCGCCGCCAACCAGAAAAGGTGGGGCGTTGCCATGAACCTGGGCGAAGCGGCCCGCAAGCAGTTCAAAGGCAAGGACCTGGCGCATTACCTGGCCGAACTGGAAGAAGTGCGTGCCAAAACGCTGGCCGAACTCAAAAAGCGGGACGACCGCTGGCTGGCCGCCGTGGACCCCGCTTTCTTCAACAACCAGCCCACCAACAACCATTGCAAATGGTTTCACGTGGTGGAACACATCGGCAACCACCGCGGCCAGATCAGCC
The DNA here is from genome assembly GCA_902805615.1 of uncultured Cytophagales bacterium. Lineage (GTDB taxonomy): Bacteria > Bacteroidota > Bacteroidia > Cytophagales > 172606-1 > CADCTQ01. Next base: position 14,195 of record CADCTQ010000016.1, on the reverse strand, counting down.
TGATCAAAAAGCGGCTCCCCGGCGCCAGGGAATGATCCCGGCGTGGACGCTTGCCAATCCGTGGCTGAATCATCCAGGAGATATCCCTTTTTGTCTATGTTCCCGGCCTGGCCCGGCGGGTACCTTTGTAAAAAAGGCAAACCCATGAAAAATGTACTTGCAAGCGCCGTTGCCCGCCTCGACCAGGCAGGCAAAATGGCGGTGCGCGGCGGCATCGTCGTGGTCTTCCTGTGGATCGGGGGACTCAAATTCTTCGCCTACGAGGCCGACGGCATCGTGCCCTTCGTGGCAAACAGCCCGTTCATGTCGTTCTTCTACAACCACCCCGAAGCGTACGAAACGCACCAGAACCCCGAGGGAAAACTGGTCGCAGAAAACCGCCGGTGGCACCTTGCCAACAACACGTACGGCTTCTCCTACGGCCTGGGCGTCTTCCTGGTGACGGTGGCCGTGCTCGTGGCCCTGCACCCGGTGGCCCCGTTTGCCAGCATGATCGGCAGCCTGCTGGTGGTCGTGATGAGCCTGGGCACGCTTTCTTTCCTAATCACCACGCCCGAAAGCTGGGTGCCGGCCCTGGGCGATGCGCAGTCGGGCTTCCCGTACCTTTCGGGGCGGGGCCGCCTGGTGATCAAGGACCTGGTCATCCTCGGCGGCGCCCTGGTCACGGCCAGCCAGTCGGCGCGCCGCTACCTGAGCCGGCAAACGGAGCGGCAGCAACTGGCCGTTACCCGGTAAGCATTTACCTAAACCCCGGCCGGAAGTTCATCTCCCCCAAAAATTAACACTTTGATAAACTTGGTGTTGGCGGCCTTTCTCTCATTTGGTTCTACTTTCGCCCCGTTGCGGCCACACCGGCTGCCCGGGTGCCCAACCGTGCCCGTTCCGCCATCCCTGCCATGACCCCCTCCCCTCCTGCCCTCAACCGCGACCTGAGCTGGCTCTCGTTCAACTACCGCATCCTGCAGTCCGCCCAACTGGAATCGCTGCCCCTGTTCGACCGCATCCGGTTCCTGGCCATCTATTCGTCCAACCTCGACGAGTTTTTCCGCGTGCGGGTGGCGGCGCTGCGGAGCCTGGCCGGGATGGGGAAGAAAAAGCTGGCCGAACGCCTCTCCTTCGACCCCCAGGCCGTGCTCGACCACATCGGGCGCCGGGTGGCCGGGCAACAGGAAGAATACGGACGGGTGTGGCGGCAGGACATCCTGCCCGCCCTGGCCGGGCACGGCATCATCCTGGGTGGCGAAGACCCGCCGCTGCCCGAACACCGCCGCGAACTGGACCGGCTCTTCCGCGGCAAGGTGCTTTCGTACCTCCAGCCGGCCCTGTGGCGCCCCGGCAGCGGCAAGGCGCCTTTTCTCAACAACCGCGAAATCTACCTGGCCCTGGAAGTGTGGCCCCGGCCGGAAGACGGGACGGCCGGGGAAAGCCTGCTGGCCTTCCTCAACGTGCCGGCCGGGCCGCTGGACCGGTTCGTGCGCCTCTCCCCGGTCGAAGGGCGGCACTACCTGGTGTTCCTGGAGGACGTCATCCGCGGGCACCTCCCCCTGGTGTTTCCCGGGTACCGCGTCGGGGATTGCTACGGCGTCAAGCTGAACCGCGACGCCGACTTTTCGATTGACGACGAACTGAACGGCGACCTGGCGCGGAAGGTCGGCGAGCAACTCCGGAAACGCAAGACGGGCAAACCCACCCGCTTCCTCTACGACGCCCGGATGCCGCCCGCCCTGCTGGCGCGGGTCGCCGAAAGCCTGGGCCTGGAGGCCGGCGACCTGGTGGCCGGGGGCCGCTACCACAACCTGCACGACCTGGCCAAATTGCCCAACCCGTTCCACCCGCACCTGGAAGAGCCGCCCCTCCCGCCCCTCACCCGGCTTTCCCTCGAAGGCGCGGACCCGATCTTTGCCGCCCTGGACCGGGACGACCAACTGCTGCACTTCCCCTACCACTCCTACGAATACGTGCTGCGCTTTTTCAACGAAGCCGCCATTGACCCGCGGGTGGAAGCCGTCAAGGTAACCCTCTACCGGGTGGCGGCCGATTCGCTCATTGCCAATGCCCTCATCAGCGCGGCCCGCAACGGCAAACGGGTCACGGTGTTCGTGGAGGTGAAGGCCCGCTTCGACGAGGAGAACAACCTGCGCTGGGCGGCCGAAATGGAGGCGGCCGGCGTGCGGATTCTCTACAGCCTGCCCGGCCTGAAAGTGCACGCCAAGATCGCCCTGGTGAAACGGCGCCGCCCCGACGGCAAGCGGGTGTGGTACGGCTACCTGGGCACGGGCAATTTCAACGAACGGACGGCCACGCTCTACGGCGACTGCGGCCTGCTCACCCGCCACCCGGCCACCACCCGGGAACTGGTGCGGGTGTTTGCCTTCCTTGAAGGCCGGAAAACCGGGCCGGTCTTCCGGCACCTGCTGGTGGCCGGGTTCAACATGAAGGAGCGGCTGCTCGGACTGCTGGACCGCGAGATCGGCCTGGCCCGCGCCGGCCGGCCGGGCCGCGTGATCATCAAGCTCAACAACCTGGAAGAGGGTGAAATGATCGCCAAGCTCTACGAGGCCAGCCGGGCGGGCGTCACGGTGGACCTGCTGGTGCGCGGCGTCTGTTGCCTGGTCCCGCAGGACCCGCATTGGAGCCCGACCATCCGGGTGTTCCGGCTGGTGGACCGCTTCCTGGAACACGCCCGGATTTTCTACTTCTCCAACGGCGGGGCCGAAGAGATGTACCTGTCGTCGGCCGACTGGATGACCCGCAACCTGCACCACCGCATCGAGGTGGGCTTTTCCGTGCGCGACCCGCGGCACCGGGCGGAACTGGCCCACCTCCTCCAACTCCAACTGGCCGACAACACCCGGCTGTGCGAACTCGACGGGGAAGGCCAAAACGTGCCCGTGGCCCCGCCGGGGGGCGACGAACGGCCGCCGGTGAGGGCGCAGGAGGACTTTTACCACTGGCTGGCGCAACGCGAAAGAACCCCGTCCCCGCTGCCCCAACCTTCCCTGGCGGACGTCATGGAATGAGTTGGTGAATCCGGGATGCGTATGGGAGAATGCCCGCACCGGGAAGTGGAAAGGTTCAAAGAGGGGGCTGGCATGAAGGCTCCCTGCTGGCGAGGTGTAGCGAACCGGCGCGAAGTAAAACGGGCTGGCGCGGTATAGCGAGCTGGCGCGAAGCTGTGCTTCGTGCCGGTTATGGCTGACGCCTCTGGCGGAACGAAGTCGTTGCCAGCATGGCAGGAGCATCACCGCCCTTGCATGGCATGACAGATGCATCAAGGTCCTTACCCCGGCCCACTGGCGCAGGCGTCCGCCGGTGCCTTCCCCTCCCAAGCGTCCGCTTGCCCTTTTCGCGAAAGCTCACATCCTAATTCTACCCCTGCAAGCGACAACCCGTTCCGACCGGTGCAGCTTTGGTCAATACCCGCACGGGAAAAATGCGTGGAACCGGGTGGGAACCCGTAAGCCTGGAGCGTAAGCCTGGCGGCTGGGAAGCGGGACGCTTCCGGTCCGGAAGGCACCGGCGGACGCCTGCGCCAGCGTGCCGTGGCAAGGGCTGCAAGGGATCTGTCATGCCAGCCAAGGGCGGTGATGCTCCTGCCATGCGGAAAACAACTTCGTTCCGCCAGAGGCGGAAAACATACCCGGCACGAAGCACAGCTTCGCGCCAGCCCGCTATACCGCGCCAGCCCGTTCTGCTTCATGTAAGCTTGTGCCGCTTCGCCTCAGCAGGGGGAAGCATGGTTGGTAAGGGCTCTATCCCCGCCGCTGCGTTTCGTCTTCCGCCCCGGCCGGCACGGGCCCGGGGGCCGCGGGCTTTTCGGCCAGCAGGTGGTCTACCAGGGCCTGCACCCGCGGACCGATGAGGAGGATGGCCGGGATCACCACCGCGTAGGCCGTCAGCCACGACCGCAGCCAGGTCGCCAGGAATTTTTCGGTGAAGCCGAGGTTGATGCCGATCAGCGTGAAGGAGATGATGCCGGTCGTAATGACGCCCATCAGCACGGCAAAAGCAATTCTGCGTTTCATGAGAGTATCGGTATGGGTGAAGATTTAGTCGTTTTGCGCCTTTGCCCGCTTGCGCGACGCGAACATCGCCCGCAGGGCGTCTTCGGGGGAAGTGCGGTACAGTTGGTAGACTTGTTCGGTGGCACCGACCCGGATTTCGTACTGGTCCTTTTCCAGGCCCGCCAGCAGGGCTTCGGCCACGGCCCGCGGCGGCAGCCCGCTGGCACCCCCGATCTCCCGCGAAAATCCGGTATCCACCAGGGGCGGCATCAGCTCGAACACTTTCACGGCGGAGGTATCTTCCAGCACCACGCGCAACGCCTGCGTGTACGAATGCAGTGCCGCTTTGCTCGCCGCGTAGGTCACCAGCGGCCCCGGCACGAAAGCCACGATGGACGATACGTGCACCAGGGCGGCCGCGGGCTGCTGCTTCAGCAGCGGCAGCAGCTTTTCGTTCAGCCGGATCACCGACAGGTAGTTGGTGTGCATTTCCTCGGCCGCCTTGTTGAACGCCCCGGCCGCCGGGTCGGTGAGGTCGTACACGAAGGCCCGGCCGGCGTTGTTGACGACCACGTTCAGGTCCCCGAAATCGGCTTGCAGGCGCCCCACCAACGCGTTTACGTCGGCTTCGCTGCCCACGTCCGACACCAGCGCGGTGGCCCCGGGCAGTTGCGCCGCCGCTCCCCGCAGGCGGGTTTCGTCGCGGCCGGTGATGATCACGCGGTTCCCTTTTTCGGTGAACAGCCGGGCAATTTCGAACCCGATGCCGGCACTCCCGCCGGTAATGAGTACGGTGTTTCCTGTCGTTTTCATGCAATCAATGGGTTAAGCACTAATGAATTGAATATATTATACCGATCGGTATATTTTTGGGTAAAAAAAATCAGGCCAGCCCGCCGATCAGCGTTTCGACCGATTGCAGCACGTACTTGCGGAAGCTGGTTTTCCCGGTGAGTTTGGCGATCATGATGGTGCCTTCGATCATGGCGATCATCGTCAGCGCCACCTGCTCGGGGTCCACGTCGGGCCGGAACTCGTTGCGCCCGATGCCCAGCGTGACCAGGTCGGCAATGTTGCGTTTCCAGGCCGCAATGGCGGCTACGGCTTTGCCCCGGAGCAGCGGGTGCGTATCGTCGGCTTCGGTGGCGGTGTTGAGGATCGGGCAGCCGCCGGCCGGAAAGGGATAGTGCTGGTAATCACTGTACACCCGCACGTACACGAGCAGCTTGTCGCGGGCCGACGACTGCCGCGCCAGTTCGCCCTCGATGATCGCATTGACTTGCTGCCAGTTGTAATCGAAGGCGGCCAGGGCCACGTCGTCCTTGTTTTCGAAGTTGCCGTAAATGCTGCCCTTGGTCAGGCCGGTGGCTTCCGTCAGGTCGGCCATTGAAGTACCCGCGTACCCCTTGGTGTTGAAAACGGGCGCCGTTTTCTCGATGATGAATTGCCGCGTCCGCGCTGCTTTGCCCATGCCGGTAAATGAATTGGTGCAAATTATACCAACTGGTATATTCTACCAAAAATCCGGGCATAAAGTTTCAACGGGTTGCAAAAAGTTTCGGGCAGGGATACCCGGATGGCGGCGATCCCCCTCCGCTTCCATCCGCGTGCCTCCCCCGGATTTATTTTCCGGGGCGGCGTGACCAACCCCGGGGGCGGGCATCTAAAGGCACAACCACACCAAGACAACTACCGAGATGAAAACCGCATTGTTCTTTGCCGTTGCCGCCGCCGCGGGTGCTTTGGGGCTGGCCCTGCCCGCCACGCCCGGCTTTGCCCAGACGCTGGCGGCCACGGGAGCGCCGGCACCCGTCGTCCGCCCGCTGCCTGCGCAGGGAAGCCCGGGGGCCGAAGACCAGTCCATCCGTCCCTTCCGCATTGCCGTGCCCGAAGCCGACCTGGCCGACCTGCGCCGCCGCGTACTTGCCACCCGCTGGCCCGAACGGGAGACGGTCGCGGACCATTCGCAGGGCGTGCAACTGAACAAAATCCAGGCACTCGTGCAGTACTGGGGCACGGACTACGACTGGCGGAAGGCGGAAGCCAAGCTGAACGCCCTGCCGCAGTTCGTCACGACCATTGACGGGCTCGACATCCAGTTTGCGCACGTGCGGTCCAAACACCCCAACGCCCTGCCGCTGATCATGACCCACGGCTGGCCCGGCTCCATCCTCGAACTGCTGAAAGTGGTGGGTCCGCTCACCGACCCCACGGCCTACGGCGGACGGGCGGAAGACGCTTTCCACCTGGTGCTGCCCACGTACCCGGGCTACGGCTTCTCGGGCAAGCCCAAGGGCACCGACTGGGGCCCCCAGCACGTGGCCCGGGCCTGGCACGAACTGATGGGGCGCCTGGGGTACAAGCAATACGTGTCGCAGGGCGGCGACTGGGGGGCGATCATCTCGGAGGTGATGGCCGTGCAGGCGCCGGCCGGGCTGCTGGGCATTCACGTCAACATGCCCGGCACCGTACCGCCGGACGTCGTCAGGCAAGTCCGCAGCGGGTCGCCGGTCCCCGCCGGGTTCTCCGAAGTGGAGAAGGCCGCCTACGCCTCCCTCGACTACTTCTACAACAAAGGCTTCGGCTACGCCGCCATGATGAACACCCGTCCGCAAACGCTGGGCTACGGGCTGGCGGATTCCCCGGCCGGCATGGCGGCCTTTTTCTACGAAAAGTTTACGGAATGGACCTACAGCGGCAAGAACGCCGAAAAGTCGCTCACCCGCGACGAGATGCTAGACGACATTACGCTCTACTGGCTCACCAACACCGGGGCGTCCTCCTCGCGGTCCTACTGGGATGCGGCGCAGCTCGGGGGCGGTCCCTTCACGGCCGTTGACATTCCTGCCGTGCCCGTTGCCGTCACGATCTTTCCCGGGGAGATTTACCGGGCGCCGCGCAAGTGGGCCGAGCAGAATTTTCACAAGCTCATCTATTGGAACGAGGTGGGCAAGGGCGGTCACTTTGCCGCCTGGGAAGAGCCCGAACTCTTCTCGGCCGAACTCCGCGCGGCGTTCCGGTCGCTGCGCAAACCCTCGGTCAATGCATCGGCCACGACCAAAAATGCGCGCTAAGCCCCAACCGGCACCCTACTGCCAGGATCGCCAGGAACACGCGTACCGCTTTGCGTCCTTTGCGTGAAATCCTTTTCTCCGAAAAGACACGATAAATCGCGTCTCTACCGGAACCCCATTCATCCAATCTCCAACGTGTCTCTCATGTCCCAAGCACATAATTTCCATCGCCGGCGCTTCCTGGGCGCGGCCCTGACGCTGGCCGGGTCCGGCCTGACCGGCGCGGCGCTGGCGCAACCGGTCCGGCGGGCGCCGGCACCTTCCATTCCACCTTCCTTCGGCCCCATCCGGCAGGTGGATGCCGGCGTGCTCAACGTCGGGTACGCCGAAGCCGGCCCGGCCGGCGGCCCGGTGGTCGTGCTGCTGCACGGCTGGCCCTACGACATTCACAGCTTTGCCGAGGTGGCCCCGCGGCTGGCGTCGGCGGGCTACCGGGTGATCGTGCCGCACCTGCGGGGCCACGGCACCACGCGCTTCCGGTCCGCCGATGCGGTCCGGAACGGTCAGCAGTCGGCGGTGGCCCTCGACGTCATCGCCCTGATGGATGCGCTGGGAATCAGGAAGGCGATCCTGGGCGGGTTCGACTGGGGGGCGCGGACGGCCTGCATCGTCGCGGCGCTGTGGCCCGAACGCTGCCAGGCCCTCGTGTCGGTGAACGGCTACCTGATCAACAACCTGGAACGCAACAAGCTGCCGTTGCCGCCGCAGGCCGAATGGGGCTGGTGGTACCAGTATTACTTCGCCACCGAACGGGGCCGGGCGGGCTACGCGGCCAACCGGCGCGACTTCGCCCGGCTCATCTGGCGCAACGTTTCCCCCAAGTGGAACTTTGACGAGGCCACCTTCAACCGCACCGCCGCCTCGCTCGACAACCCCGACCACGTGGACATTGTGATCCACAACTACCGCTGGCGGCTGAGCCTGGCGCCGGGCGAACCGCAGTACGACGGGCTCGAAAAGCGGCTCGCCGCCGGGCCGGTCATCGCCGTGCCCACCATCACCCTCGACGGGGATTCGGACGGGGTGGCGCCGGCCACCGACGGCACGGCTCACGCCAAAATGTTCTCCGGCAGACGCACGCACCGCATCATCCCGGGTGCGGGCCACAACCTGCCGCAGGAAGCCCCGCGGGCCTTTGCCGAAGCCATCATGGAAGTGGCCGGGTACGCCGGCTGAGGGGCCTGGCGGCCGATCGCAGCAATTGCCGGTTCACCTCGTCTCCCGGATAAGCATTGTCGTCGTCGTAGAAAGTCCCGGAGGGACGCCCTGTTCCTAGCACGCACCATCACCCACGCGAATGAGCTCCGGAGGAGCGACCTGTTGGCTGACAACGTTTGAACAGGACGCTTCTACGGAGTTATTGACAACGCTTCCACCAGACAGCGCTTCCACCTTCCCTTGCGACGAGGCGCCGGGGGAAACGCGTACCGCTTTGCGCCCTTTGCGTCGCAATCCCGTAGATCCTTCAATCCCGTAAATCCTGATCCCTTTGCGTCTCCGTGGCGATCCTTGCGGTTCAATTCCTTCTACCCACAAAACAAAAAAATCAAGAAAATGAAGGACCTCATCAACCTTGCCATCAACGCCCAGGGCGGGCTTGCGCAGTGGAGAAAGTTTCACACGGTTTCGGCGCACCTGGTCGTGGGCGGCGTATTGTGGGAACAGAAAGGACACGCGGGCACCATTGAACAGGTGGACGTAACAGTCAACCTGCTCGAACAAAAAACCTCGCACATCCCCGGTTCCGCGTGGCACACGGCCTATACCCCGGACCGCATTGCCATCGAAACCGGCGACGGCGACGTGGTGGAAGAACTATACAACCCCCGGGCTTCGTACGCCGGCCACGGGTGGGAAACCCCGTGGACCGGCCTGCAACTGGCCTACTTTACCGGGTACGCGACCTGGAACTATTTCAATACTCCCTTCCAGTTTGCCCGGCCCGGATTTGCATTCCTGGAAACTGAACCCTGGGAGGAAAATGGCCAGGTCTGGCGGCGCCTGCAAGTCACCTGGCCCAAAGACATTCACACCCACAGCCGGCAACAGGTGCTCTACCTTGACAAGGAAGGCTTTATCCGGCGGCTGGATTACCGCGTAGAAATTGCCGGCAACGTGGCGGCGGCGCACTACCTGTCCGACTACCGGCTCGTCTCGGGAATCGCCTTTGCGACCAAAAGGGTGGTGTACCTGCTGGGCGATGACAACAAACCCCGCCTGGACGCTCCCGTGGTGGTATCCATTGATTTTGAGAACATACAACTCCAGTAAGCACCCAGTTTCTTTATCAATCGTCCACAGTATGGGCTGATCTCTTGCCTCGCCGCCGGCAGGCGCCCACAAAATATACCCGTCCGCCGGGCGGGCCACGACGGTTACCGCGTCGCCATGCGATCATTCACCCGCATGAAAGCCACGCTTGCAACCACCCTGTTCCGGATTGCCTTTTTCCTGCTGCACGTCGGGTTGCTGTTGGCCCTGGTGCTGCTGGCAGTGGGTGAATAGCCGGGGCGTACTGTCTACGCAGCACCGGTCGTCCCTACACCGGTAATCGCCATTGACGTGAGAAGTGAGCCCGTTCATCTCCCGGTCCCGGGGTATTATCTGAGGGGTTGACATTACGTAAAATCCGGAAAGAACGGTCCGGAAAGGCAGCGGTCATCCCCCAACCCCCTTCCCTTGCCCGCTACCAGCCGCCCAAGGGGGACCGGTCGTTGGCGGCCACCCGGCAAGGAAACAAGCTGTACCCATCGAACACCGGCAGTCCCCTTGCATCGAATCGTTGGCCGGCTACCGGGAGTCCCCTTGTGGCGGCACCGCCCGGTACGTTCGGCTCACGCCTCCCAACTACATTCGGTACGTTCGGCTCTCGCCTCCGTACCCTTGTAGGTTTGCCCGCGGGCCAGCGAAGGGGGTTGGGGGATGACCTCCGGCTGGCGCGAAGTAGCGGGCTGGCGCGTAGTAAAGTAGCCAGGAAGTGATCAGACGCTGTCAGTGAGACACTGACGGTTACGCGTTAGTATCGTTGTATCGGCACCGGTGGTATCGCGGCGGGTGGGCCCGGCCCAATGGCGAGGGGCGGGTTGCCTGGCGGGGGGAAGCATCATTGGGCCTAGACCTTTTTGGTTCTTTTTGGGGCAATGCCAAAAAGAACAAACCCCACTTACGCTTCATCAACCCATCCCCATCCCCTCACAACTCACCCCACAACCAACCCATCACTAATCCACCCATCACCAACCCTAAGCCCCTCAAATACGCCCATACGCTAAGCACACACCGAAGCACAGCTTCGCGCCAGCACGCTACTTCGCGCCAGCCCCTTCCGTTTCCCACCAGCACGTTCCGCCGGCACGTTGCACTTCGTGCCGACCGGGCGTAACGTTCTCCGGCCACCGGCTGCTTCCCAAACTCCGAAGGTTTCTCCAAAAAACTACGACCCAAAAGAGTTCGAACCGGCGGCCCGGGGTTGCAAAAGCCCGAAGCAACCAATATAACGACCTGTATTTCAATACGATAACTTCTTTCCCTTCCAATTGCCGCCACTGGCACGGGGCTTGGCACTCCGCCGGTAGGCAGCGGCCCCGCGCCGTCGCCCTGCTCCACTACCCCTAAATTGAGAAAGATGTGATACCGGTTATCCACGGACTGTTTACCTGCCTGGTGGCGGGCGTCCAGCTGTTGCCCCACTTTGTTCCAACCGACACGGCAGGCGTGCGCCGGCCCGATGCCCCGGCCCGTTCCCTGGAGGTGGGGCTCGCCAACGACCTGTACCAGCGGACCGACCGCTACTACACCGGCGGCTTCGTGCTCCGGTACACGGCCCCGGGCCTGGCGCGGGCCCCGCTGCGCCACCTGCTGCCCGTCCTGCCCGGGGCGGCCCGGCACACCTACGGCGTGGAATCGGTGCTCGACGTATTCACGCCGGCCGAAACCCACATCACCGAGATTCAGCGGGACGACCGTCCGTACGCCGGGTACTGGTACGCCGGCCAGTTTGTGCAGTCAGACCAGCCCGGAAGGGGCATTTCCCTGCGGACGGCGGTACACCTGGGGGTGCTCGGACCACCCGCGGCGGCCGGACGGGTGCAGACGGCCATTCACCGGGTGGTGGATTGCGCCCTGCCCGCCGGGTGGGGGCACCAGGTCGGGGCCGACGTCGTGGTGGACTACCAGGTGCAACTCCGCAAAAGGCTGCTCGCGGTGGGGCGGGTGCTGGAAGCCGGCACCCTGGCCGAGGTCCGCATCGGCACCCTCTACGACCAACTGCGCACGGGGGCTACCGTCCGTTTCGGCAAGTGGCAACCCCGGCGGGGCACGGCGCCCGGGCGGGGCAAACCCTTCCGCTGGTCCGGGTCGTGGGAGGGTGGGCTCACCGGGGTGGGGTACAACGCGACCCTTCAGGGCGGCGTGTTCAACCGCAGCAGTCCGCACACCCTCGGCCCGGAGCGCATCAACCGGCTGGTGTGGGAACAAACGGCCGGGGCCGTCGTCGGGTGGAGAAACGTGGTGCTTGCGTTCGGGCAAACCTGGCTGAGCCGCGAATTCCGCGGGGGCAAGCCGCACTGCTGGAACTCCGTGACCTTCCGGATCGAAGTGCCGTAGCCGGCCCTGCTTCCGCGCCGGACCGGTGATCGGTTTGACGGAAATACGACAACCCGCAACTATTTGATTCCCGCAAACAGATTGTTGAGCGATTCGGCAAAGGTCGGGTGGGCAAACACGCCGAACTGCAAGGTTTGGTAGGGCAACCCGCCCAACATGGCTACCTGCAACACCGACATGATCTCCCCGCCGTCGGCCCCCAGGACGGCCGCGCCCAGGATCAGGTGCGAATCGGCGTCCACCACGGCTTTCATAAACCCCCGGGTTTCGCCGGTCTCCAGGGCCCGGGCCACGTGGGTCATGGGCATTTTGGCGATTTTGACGCGGCAGCCCCGCGCCCGGGCTTCCCGTTCCGACAACCCCACCCGGCCCAGTTGCGGATCGGTGTATACGCAGTAGGGCACCAGGCGGCCGGTGGTGGAAAGCGAGGCCCCTTCCAGCAGGTTTTTGGCCACGATCACGTAGTCGTGGTAGGCAACGTGGGTAAAGGCCGGACCGCCGTTGACGTCGCCCAGCGCGTAGATGCCGGGCACCTCCGTTTCGAGCCGCTCGTTGACGGAAAGGTAGCCCTCCGGGCCGGGAATGAGGCCCGTGGCCGGGAGGTTCAGGCCCGCCGTGAGCGGGGTGCGGCCCGTGGCTGCCAGCAGGTGCGTACCGGCGATTTCGCGCATTTCACCCCCAAGCTGCACGTGCAGCTTCACCCCGCCCCCGGCCCCGGCTTCCACGCGCCGGACCTCCGCCCCGGTATGCACCGCCAGGCCTTCTTCTTCCAGGATGGTGCGCAGGGCGGCGGACACGTCCTCGTCTTCCCGCGCCAGCAACGCCTCTCCCCTGGCCAGCATGGTCACGCGGCTGCCGAGCCGGCGGTAGAGCTGCCCCAGTTCGGCGGCAACGTAGCCGCCCCCGAGGACGACCAGGTGTCCGGGCACTCCTTCCAGGTCGAGCAGCGTGGTGGAGGTCAGGCAGGGCACGTCGCCGATGCCGGGAATGTCGGGGATGCGCGGGGCCGTCCCGGTGTTGATGAAGATTTTTCCGCCGTGCAGTTCGCGCCGGCCGCCGTCGTTGAGGTGGACCGTCAGGGTATTGGGTCCCGAGAAGGCGGCGTTGCCAAACAGCAGGTCCAGGCCGGGGGTGTTCTCCAGGCGCTTCTGCGAACCGTTCCGGAAGTCGTTTACCATGCCGTCTTTGCGGCGTTTCACGGCCGGCATGTCTACCCGGTATCCTTCCACCGGCACGCCCCAGTCGGCGCTGCGGCTCGCCAGGTAGGCCATCCGGGCGGAGGCGATCAGGGTTTTGGTGGGGGTACAGCCGTCGTTGATGCAGGTGCCGCCCACCCATCTCTTTTCGATCAGCGCCGTTTTCCAGCCGGCCCCGGCCAGCTTCCGGGCCAGCGGCACCCCGGCCTGCCCGGCCCCGATGATGATTGCGTCGTAGTGTTCCATGGGTAGGTATTTGGGATTAGGGGTTGGGTATTGGACATTGGTCATTGGTCATTGGGTGTGCGTAAGTTGCCGCATCCGAATGACCATTGACTATTGACCAATGACTATTTTTGCCCGGCGTATTCCCGGGAGAGGGCCTGGCAGGCTTCGCGGAGCACGCCTTCGATGATTTGCGGCGGGGCCGGCCAGGTGGGAATGTCGGTGGCCGTCAGCAGCGGGTAGGCCGAGGAGAACCCGCCCACGGCCAGAACGGTCGTGCCGAACACCACGCGGCCCACCTGGTGGTGCCGGATCACGTAGGCGCACATCAGGCAGGGCTCGTGGGTGGAATAGAGGGTGGCGCCGCGCAGGACGGCGGCCCCGTGTTTCCCGATGGCGTCCCGGATGGCTTCGATCTCGGCGTGGCAGGTAATGTCGTTTTTGCTCTTCCCCGCTTCGGCGCCTTCCCCGATAAGTTGGCCGGCCTGCACCAGCACCGACCCTACCGGCGGGTTGCCGCGCCCCAACGCCGCTTTGCCCAGTTCCAGGCAGTTGCGCATCCATTTTTCGTGTTCCGCGTTTTCGCGTTCCGCGGTTTGGTCTGGTGCTTCCATCGGTACGCCGGTTGGTTTGGGTTTGTGGTCCGGTTGGTCCTGGTTCAAGATAAGTACGCGGGCATCATAAAGCAGCGGAGGCGGGGGAATAAAAAAAATATTGGGGCGATGCTCGATGTTCGATGCTCGATGTTCGGTGTTCGGAGAAACCACCCCCGGCCCCTCCTTGCAAAAAGGAGGGGAGCCGTACCCATCGGCCCCGCTGACAGACAAAGGCTTTTGTGACGTGCATTTCTCCTTGTTGTGTAGCCGTACCCGTAGAGTTCCCCGCCTCCATCAAGGCTACGATTAGGACACATTTGTGGAACCTGCTCCAAAGACCATCCCGAGCCGTCAGTGAGACACTGACGGCGGCGTACACTGACGGCGGCGTGCGGATCTTCATGGAGGTAGTTCCGTACCGTTGTCGGTGTCTCTTGCTGCCGTGGTCAGTGTCTTCACTGACCACTTTTCGCACAATTTCACAAAGTGTCCTAA
>CADCTQ010000015.1:485-5708 GCA_902805615.1 uncultured Cytophagales bacterium | reverse complement strand
TGCACAACCTTCTCGCTTCTCACTCCTCGCTTCTCGCTCCTCTAAACAAACCTGATTTTCAAATGAAAGACTACCTACACCTGATACGGACGGCGCTGGAAACGGCTTTTGCGGGGCTGGACGAATGGTTTGAAGAACCCGAAGCAGTTCGGGCGTACCGGCCCGCCAACGGGGGCTGGTCCATCGGCCAGGTGCTCGAACACGTGGCCCTCACCAACCACTACCTGCTCATCCTGATCCGCAAAGGCCGCGACGGCGCCCGGCGAAAAGCGGCCCAGCCGGAGGCCGCGGCGGCAATGGCCCATTACACCTTCGACGGGGAGCGGCTGCGGGAGATCGGCGTGCCCGGCACGTTTGCCTGGCACCGCCCCGACCACATGGAGCCGGGCGGCCAGGTGCCGCCCGCCCAGGTGCGGGAACTGCTCAAAACCCAGTTGGCCGAATGCCTGGACGTGCTGGCCGCGCTGCCGGACGGCGCCGGCGCCCTGTTCAAAACCACCATGACCGTGAACGGCCTGGGCAAGCTGGACGTGTACGAGTTCCTGTACTTCCTGGCCCGGCACGCCGAACGCCACCGGGTGCAGATGGCCCGGACCAAGGCCGATTACCGGTTGACGAACGGGCTACCCCTGTGACCCGTGCACCGAAAATCATTGACAATTTTCCTCAATATCAATAGGACAGGCATTACCCCTGTCCCGACAACATGAAACTGATCACCGAACTTTACGCCGCGCAGGGGGCACATTTGCCCGACGCCGGGGAACACGTCATTGCCCAACACGACGCCTCGCACGTGGTCGTGTACCAGGCCTACAAGCCTTCCATTGCCGCCCACGCCGTCCGGCACCAAGCCTTCGGGGGCAGCGAATACAGCTTCAACCGGATGAGCTGGATCAAGCCCAACTTCCTGTGGATGATGTACCGGTCGGGCTGGGCCACCAAACCCGGCCAGGAAGCCATTCTCGCCATCCGGATCGCCAAAAGCCACTTCGCGCAGATGCTGGCCGGGGCCGTGCCTTCTTCGTTCGAGCCCGACCGGTACCCCACGTACGCCGAATGGCAGGAAGCGCTGGGCACCTCGGACGTACGCTTGCAGTGGGACCC
The DNA here is from genome assembly GCA_902805615.1 of uncultured Cytophagales bacterium. Classification (GTDB taxonomy): domain Bacteria; phylum Bacteroidota; class Bacteroidia; order Cytophagales; family 172606-1; genus CADCTQ01. The sequence goes on along the minus strand of CADCTQ010000015.1, from coordinate 4,601 downwards.
CGACCACGACCCGTACGGGGCCAGGCTCGAACGCCGGGCAATTCAACTGGGGCTCCGCGGCGAGGTGCTGCGGCAGTTCGCCACCGACTGGATCGTGGACATCGAGGACATTACGCCCTTCGTGGCCCGGCAGCGGCCGTACGTGGAAAAGCGGGAACTGGATCAACTGACGGTGCCGGTGGAGCGGGTCGTCGTCTGGTAAGCCTCCCCTTCCTACACGCTGAACATCCGCAGCGTCCGCACGAGCAGTTTCTTGACGCGGCCGTTGGTCTGGCGGATTACGTTGGGGTAGATCATTTTGCGGGCGTCCACGCAGTACACCGGCCTGCCGGAGATGTTGGCAATCTGCCAGGCCTGGACTTCGGAACTTTCGATGAAGAGCCAGCAGTCGTACTTGAGGTACATGGACGCTTTGAAACCGCCGTGGTCGTTGGCCTTCAGGCGCGCCTCCTTGTTGGGCAGGTCGCGCATGATGAGGTGTTTGTACTTGATGTTGTGCCTGGCCATCCACGCTTCGGTCTGGGCCCGGTACTTCTCCAGGCGGTTGGTGACCAGGTAGCCGATGGTGGCCGTGGTGTGCAGCAAGGGCACGGCGTCGGCCAGGAAACGTTCGTAATTGGGTCCGTCGTCGTTGTCTTCGGCGGTAGGGTCTTTGCAGAGCACCCCGTCAATGTCCACGCAGCAGTTTTCCAGCGACGAGCTGTGCATCATGTTCCACTCGAAGAGGCGCGGCCACTTGCAGACGTCGAAGTGGAAGTCGAGCATGCCGGCGCCGTCGGGCACCACGAAAACGGCGCCGAAGAAGATTTCCTTGTCGGGGTACAGGCCTTTGACCTGCTCCTTCACGGCCTTCAGGGCGGAGCCCGAGTACAGGCTGTCGTCGAGGAACACCACCCGCTTGTATTCGTCGAAAGGTTTTACGTGCTTTTTGAAACGGTTGCCGGATTGCAGGATGCGGCCGTTGACGAAACCCTCCACGTCGGTGAGCGGCAGGTTGAGGTGAAGCGCCAGCAGGTTGGCCGCCAGCAAACCGCTGCGGGGCACCCCTACCACCAGGTCGGTGCCGCGCGGGACCTTGCCCAGGTTGGAAACGATGCTTCGGTTTAAATCTTCAATGGAACGGTAATTCATCTTTAAATGGTGAGTTAGGATTTTACGCAATGGATTCCGGCCGGCGCCACCGCCTGATTTGAACAAAAGCAATGTGCAGTAGTGAAACCACTATCATATTCATTCACTGAATAGTGATAATCGTCCGCTCCTGGGCTTTGCACAAGGATTGACAAACGGCTGTTTCCCGGCTGCATCCGGCCGAAAGTTCTCAATAAAGTAAAAATATCTTACGTCTCCAAGCACTTTTAAAAAATCCGCCGTGCCGGGTGCAGCGGTTACGAAACAAATTGCCAACTGCCGCAAACCTTTGCGCGTGAACAACAATTTTGTACATTTAGTGTATGAAACTTACGTCCTATGACCTGATCGTGGTCGGTTCCAGTTTCGCCTCCACCTTTTTCCTCCAAAGATACCTGGGCAAGGCCCCCGCTTCGGCCCGGGTGCTGGTGCTGGAAAGAGGGCACGCGTACCCGCACCCCGAACGGGTGAAGGAACTGCGGGGCGAACCCACGCCGTACGCCGCCCTCAACCCGCACCACAACGATACGTTCGTCAACAAAAGCGCCGGCGACAAGGCCTGGCGGTTTTCGACCGGCTTTGGCGGCAGTTCCAACTGCTGGGTGGGGTGTACGCCGCGGTTTTTGCCCAATGACTTCCGCATGAAAGGGTTGTACGGCATTGCCCAGGACTGGCCGGTGGGGTACGACGAGCTGGACCCGTACTACGACGAGGTGGAAACGGTCATGTCCATTTCGGGCCCCGACGATACGCCGTTCCCGCGCAAGGGTGCTTACCCGCAACCGCCCCACCTGTTTACCTCGGTAGACAAGCTCCTGCACCAGAAGTACGGCAACTTGTACATCAACCAGCCCACGGCCCGGGCCCGCACCCCGGTGGGGAGCCGCAACATGTGCTGCGCCAGTTCGACGTGCAGCCTCTGCCCGGTCAACGCCAAGTTCACGATTGAAAATTCGGGCATGGGCGTGTACGAAGACCCGCGGGTGGAACTGCGCTACGGGGCCCAGGTGCACCACCTCACGCTGGCGCAGAACCGGGCGCAGCAGGTACACTTCGTGCAGGACGGCAAGGAACAACAGGCCGCCGCCGATGCCTTCGCGCTGGGCGCCAATGCCATTTTCAACGCCCACATCCTGCTCAACTCGGGCGACGCCAACCCGCACACGGGCAAGGGCATCGGCGAACAGATCGGCACGCAGGTAACCGTGTACCTCGACAAGCTGGCCTGCGTGGGGGGGAGTACGTACGTGCCGGCCAACGGCTACATGCTCTACGACGGCGACCACCGCAAGGATTACGCCGCCTGCCTGATCGAGTCGAGCAATGCGCCCTTCGTGCGCATGGAACGGGGCAAGTGGCGCGACATGGCCATCTTCCGGATGGTGTTCGAGGAGTTGCCCGAAGTCCACAACTACGTGGCCCCCTCCGCCGACCGGATGAAGCCCGAAGTGCACTTCAAGGGCCCCTCGGCGTACGTGCGCAAGGGCATTGCCAACATGGAGAAAAAGCTGCCCGAACTCTTTTCGTGCCTGCCAGTGGAGAAGATGGAGTTCAGTGACCCGTTGCCGACCGAGTCGCACATCCTGGGCACGACCCGCATGAGCTTAGACCCGGCGGCCGGCGTGGTGGACAAACACCTCATCCACCACCAGTACCGGAACCTGTTCGTGCTGGGAAGCGGCAGTTTTACCACCTATACGCCCGCCAACCCTACGCTTACGCTGTCGGCCCTGTCGCTGTACGCCGCCGACAAGTCCTTTTAAAGACATGGTCCTAAGTACATGACAAAAGTTGAATGTATTTACGGACTAACTGATCATCATGCAAGAGGGCCTTGTTAAGCTGGTCTAATCCATAGCGAAAGATGCTGCAAGCGCGTCTTTGATGGGTTTTAATGGCAATAGGGGTAATTGAGTTGTTGTACTCTCCCACCCGGTAGACCCACACGAAAGCAATGGCAACGATGGCCAGCAGTTTGTTGAGCCGCTGTTGGTCTTTGAGATGAGTATCTTCGATATGAAAGCCGGCCGACTTGATGGCCTTGAAGAAACACTCAATCGACCAGCGCTGGGCGTAGACTTTCAAGGCACAAGCGTCAAAGTAGTAGGTAGCCACAATGAGGAATTCGAGCTGGTTTTTGTCGTTGATGATTCTCATGCCTGACAGGTAGACGTATTGATTGGCCAGCAGCACGGGTTTTTGGATGTGCCTGGCTGAGTTGAAAGGCAAGTCGTTGAAGAGCCAAAAGAGCCTTACTGGGGGTTTATGGGAGTAGTTGATCCAGAAGTTGGCCCTCAGGCGGATACAATAGCGGATGTGAAGTTTAGCTAAGAAGCCAAACCAGGCGTCTCCCACAAACTCCCGGTCAGCAATCAGGTAGTCGATGCTTTGGGCGCCGAACAGCCGTACGTAGTGGAGTAGCAGTTCCTTTCGCTCCTCCGTGTCAGAGTTACCGGCTTTATCGAGCATGAGCCAAAAGACGGGCAGGGAAACTTTATCGGCCACAATGGTTAAGCACAAGATGTTGAACTCTACGCCGGCAAAGCGCCAATGGGTGCGGTCCAAACTCAAGCGGTAAGGCGGCTTAACCGGGCTAAGGGCCACCAGTAAGCGGGCAATTGCGTCGAAGTTGATGGTGTACTGGGCGAAAAACCGCTGGATGCGCCTCAGGTTTACCAAGTTTGAGCGCTTAGTGAGTACACTGGCGGCTCGGCTAAAGCTTACGTGTCGCTCTCTGATAAGGGTGATGATCAGTAAGTCAATGAACTTGAGGCGGGCCTTGTGCCACTTCAGATGCAGTTGCAAAACCGCCATTAATCCTTCATCTTTATTTGCCATGAGTCACTCCGGGTTGTTTTATGGTGTCTGGACAACCTCATATTACAACTCCGGAGACTCTTGGCCAACTTTTGTCATGTACTCAGATAGATAGCACAAAACGTTACTGTTGAGCTGCCCGGTAAGAAGGTCATTTCTCAAAAAAGG
>CADCTQ010000015.1:0-475 GCA_902805615.1 uncultured Cytophagales bacterium | reverse complement strand
AGCAGCCAGTGCATTTGAGGGGTGGACATAAAAGCGTCGAAAGCAGGTCATCCCCCTCACTTTTAGGATCACCCCTCATTTAGTACGTGCCGCCCACCGGACGGCCATTCAAACCCGTTTTCTCCGGGAACCGGGGCAGCCGCCAGGGCGCCGAGGCGGCAAAGGTGGTGTCGGTCAGGGCGTGCATAAAGGCTACCAGGTCGGCCTTCTCCGGCGCGGACAGTTCCAGCGGGCTGCCGGGCAGGGTCTGGTTGGGCACTTCCAGGCCGATTCCCGCGCCGCCGCCCCGGTCGTAAAACTCGATGACTTCATCCAATGTGGCAAACACCCCGTTGTGCATGTACGGCGTCGTGAGGGCGGCATTGCGGACGGTGGGCGTCTTGAACGAATGTTGCCACGCCTCGGCCGGGATGAAGCCGGCGCGGCCAGGGTCGTCGTCGAGGCGGGGGTGGGCCAGGTCGGGCGTGGCCGGCAC
>CADCTQ010000014.1 GCA_902805615.1 uncultured Cytophagales bacterium | reverse complement strand
CGCTCCTACGGAGCTCTTGCGCGAGGGGGTAATGCTGTATGCTAGGAACAGGGCGTCCCTCCGGGACTTTCTCCACCTACAAGGTAAACCGGCAATTGCTGTTCCAAGCCCGCCTAATCTGCGTAATCCGATGTCAAGGCAATTGCCAAAGATCATTCGAGCAAAAACGGTTCGCATCCATCTGCGGGATCGAAACTCATGGCACTTACAGGAACTCCACTTATTCAGAATCCACCCGCACTAAAATCTGCGTCCATCTGCGCCCTGAGCCGCGACAATCTGCGTGAACCCCTTCTCTTTGCTTTCTGCAAGATCAGCGAGAAATACATTCAGCCAGAAAGCCTTCTTCCTGCGCAATCCCCGAGAAACCCCTTCTTCTCCAGTCATCAAATCTCAGTACCTACCCGCCAAACCAGGCGGCCCGTTGCTCCGTATAAGTACTTATACTGCAACTTTTAACCATACAATAAACACGTACCAAAGCCATGAAAACCCATCAGTATCATACCTTCTCATTCCTCACCAAAGGCGCCGCCGTGCTGGCCCTCTCCTGCTGGCTGGTCTCCTGCGACAGCCCCAACAACCGCGAAACCGCCGAACAGGAAGTAGCCGAAGAGACGGCTGAAGCCCGCAACGGCGTCAACGAAGCCGCTAAAGACATTGAACGAGGCGCCGAAAAAGCCGGTGACAAGATCAAGGACGCCGCCCAGGACCTCGGCGACAAAGCCGAAAAGGCCGGCGATAAACTCGAACGCGCCGCCAAAGACGCCGGCAATGACATCGAACGCGCCAGCGACCGGGCCGGGGCCGAAACCAAAGACGAGCGAAACGAATTCGTGACCGAAACCCGCGGCGCCATGCGTACCCTCGACAACAAGATTGACGCCCTGCGGGCCAAGATTGACCGCGCCGGCAACAACGCCGAGGCCGGCATGAAGGAAGAACTGGGCGAACTGGAAACCAAGCGCAAGCGGCTGGACACCCAGCTCGACAAAGCCGAAAATGCTTCGGGCAGCGCCTGGCAGGACATCAAGCAAGGCCTCAAAGAGGCCGCCAACGAACTGGAACAGGCTTTCGACAAGGCCGAAGACAAGTTCGACCGCAACTACGACAAGAACAAGTCCTAACGGGAGACGTTAGACAACTTCCGTCCGACAGCGCCGCCTTCAGGTGGCGTTGTCTTTTTCGGGGCGGCGGTTCACCCGCCCGGCCGGGAAAAAGGGGCGGGCTGCCGGCCCGGCTGTAACCCAGGGGCGGGTCAGGCCGTATCTCAGGTACCTTAACCACTTTGAAACTACTTTTATGGGAACTATTGCTTATAACTACGTGGGACTGGTAGACGCCCTCAACGACCTGAAAGCCCGGGGCTATCCCGGTGATTTCCGCATTGCGGGCTGTACGGACGACAACGATGAGGCATGCCGCCTGCAATCAGATACTTCGGGAAAAACATACGAAGCCAGTCAGTTGGTGATTAAGGAACACTACCGCTTCGAAGGCCCCTCCAACCCCGACGACATGTCGGTGGCTTACGCCATCGAGTGCGAAGGCGGCGAAAAGGGCGTTCTGGTGGATGCTTACGGCACGTATTCCAGCCGCCGGCTGGGCGAATTCATCCGCGACATTCCCATTCTGATGGACCCGGGTGAAGGCGTACAAGGCGGCTAAACGCCAACGCATCCATTTGCTTCGCAACCAGAAGCCTGCCCCGGAGGGCAGGCTTTTTTCGTGGGTAGCCGCCTCTCCTTTGCAACCCGCCCGCACGTTTTACGCCACGCCGACCACCGGGCTGCGCCGTTCGAGCAGCACTACGTCGCGCCATACGCCGTTGAGCTTGCCGATCCGTTCGCGATAGCCCACTTCCCGGAAGCCCAGCTTTTTATGGAGGCTGATGCTGGCGGCATTCTCCCGGAGGATGCCCGCCTGCAAGGTCCAGATGCCGGCTTTTTCGGCCGCATCAATCAGGGCCCGCAGCAGGGCCGCCCCGATGCCCCGGCCCTGGTGCGCCTGCCCAACGTACACGCTCAGTTCGGCCACGCCCGCAAACGTGCACCGTCCCGATACCGGCGTGAGGGCGGCCCAGCCGAGCACCGCATCGCCCTGCCGGGCCACGAGCCGGCCCGCTTCGAGGTGTTCGCCGTGCCACTTTTCCCAGCCGGGCGGCGTGGTTTCCATCGTGGCGTGGCCCGTCCGGATGCCTTCTGCGTAGATGCGGCGCACGGCTTCCCAGTCGGCGGGCTGCATGGGGGTGATTTGCAACCCAATGTCAGTGGTTTGCATGGGGATTGGGGGTTGAAAAGGGTGGAGATGGATTATTTTTTTAATGGGCCGGCCACGAAGTCCCGGGCGTAGTCCTTGATCTGGTCGCGGACGCGGCGGAACTGGGCGGCGATTTCGGCCTCGGTGCCGGTTGCTTTGGCCGGGTCGGGGAAGTTGTGGTGCAGCAGTTGCACCCGGGCCGGGAAGTACGGGCAACGTTCGCGGGCATTGTCGCACACGGTCAGTACGTAGTCAAACGCCACGCCGGCGTATTCGTCCACGCGGTTGGAGGTATGGCCGGAGATGTCAATGCCGTCTTCCCGCATGGTGGCCACGGCCCGGGGGTTCACGCCGTGGGCCTCGATGCCGGCGCTGTACACTTCGGCGTCGCTGCCGGCGAAGTGGCGCAGGTACCCCTCGGCCATCTGGCTCCGGCAGGAGTTGCCCGTGCAAAGGACTAGGATTTTTTTCATGGGATGGGGTTATGCAGGTAACAGGAGCAGTCCTGAGTATTGGAAATTAACCAAGAAGGGTTTCATGCAAAGGCGCAGAGGAGAGTATTTTAACCGCAGAGGGCACGCAGAAAAAAGGAACCACCCCTGTCCCCTCCTTGAAAAAAGGAGGGGAACTCTACGGATGCGGCTGCGTGGCCAGGAGAAATGCACGTCACGGACACCTTTCCCTATCAGTGCGGCGCAGGGGTACGGCTCCCCTCCTTTTTTCAAGGAGGGGTCGGGGGTGGTTCCTGGGAACATCAAACATTGAACATCAGGCATCGAACATCGAGCATCGCCCTTTTCGCTCCGCCTTCCTTCGCATTGAAACACTCACTAACGCTTCTCCGCGTAGACCGTGAGGCTGTAGATGCCCGTGCCCGAAGTCCGGAACGCTTCCAGTTCGGCTGGGTTGAGGTAGTTGCGCAGCAGTTCGTCGGGCAGGTAAATGACTTTTTCCTTTTGCAGCCGGACGTTCCGGAAACCCGCTTCCGCGATGATTCCCAGGTATTCCTCTTTTTGCAGGGCTCCCGACACGCAGCCCGCGTACATTTCGCCGGCGCCCCGGACGGCCCCGGGCAGTTCGCCCACCAGCACCACGTCGGAAATGCTGAAGTGCCCGCCGGGCTTGAGAATGCGGAAGGTTTCGGCAAACGCCTCCCGTTTGTCGGGCACCAGGTTCATCACGCAGTTGCTCACCACCACGTCGGCCAGCCCGTCCGCCAGGGGCAGGTTCTCGATTTCGCCCAGGTGAAATTCCACGTTGTCGTAGCCCAGCTTCTCTGCGTTGCGGCGGGCCTTCTCGACCATTGCTGCGGTCATGTCCACCCCGATCACCCGGCCGGCCGGTCCGGTTTCGGCCCGGGCCACGAAGCAGTCGTTGCCCGCCCCGGCGCCCAAGTCTACCACCGTGTCGCCCGGCCGGATGCCGGCAAACTGCGTGGGCAGGCCGCAGCCCAGGCCCAGGTCGGCGTCGGCCTCGTAGCCGTTGAGCCCATCGTAACTGTCGGCCATGGGGGGGCAATTGTCGTCGGCGGGGGTGCCGCACGACGTGCCGCAGCAGGTGCTTCCGAGTTGCGTACCGGATTGGAGGGCGATCTGGCCGTACTTTTCCTGTACCAGTCTTTTGAGTGCTTCTGCCGTGTTTTCCATGAGATAGATGGGTTTAAGTAGATTTTAAGTGTACTAACAAGAAAGGATGTGATGGGAAAAAGGTTGACCACTAAGGCACGGAGGGCACGGAGAAAATGAACTTAACCGCAAGGGGCGCAATGGAGACGCAAGGGGAACGCGTATCACTTTGCGCCCTTTGCGCCGCAATCCTGCTAATCCTTTAATCCTGTAAATCCTGATCCCTTTGCGCCTTTGCGTGAAACCCTTTTTCCCGTGAGTCAGCAGCAGGGCGGCGCGCCGGGCGTAATTTCGTCGAGCAGGGCCAGGAATTTGCCTTTGATATCGGCCAGGCGGTCGTCGTCCAGGCAGTAGCAGACATTGAGGCCGTCCACCTCCCCTTTGATGACGCCCAGTTTCTTGAGTTCCTGCAAGTGCTGCGAAACGGTGGTCCGGCTCAGGGGCAACTCCCGGGAAATGTCGCCGGAAATGCACGTCTTGCGGGAAGCCAGCAGCTTGAGAATGGCAATGCGGGCCGGGTGCGAAAAGGCCCGGGCAAACTCGGCCAGTTCCTGGTCAGCCACCCCGAAGCCCTCCGTTTTTGAATAGGTCATAACCGTGATGTATGACGTAAACATACGTCATGTTGAGACAGCCCGCAAGCCTTTCCGAAAAAATTAAGTACCGGGTTGCAATCCGTTGGGCGCGGGCGCCTTCCCCGAAGCCACCGGGTGAATGCGGTATCCACCGAACAAAGGGCAACCGACACCCACGCATGTGGCCGGGGTTTGGTAAATTTGGCTCAAATTCCCCTCTCCCGTGTTCAACGTTCCCACCGACCTGCTGACTGTCAGCGACCTCACCTACCGCATCAAAGAAGTGCTGGAATACGAACCGGAGTTGCAGGACGTAACGGTGCGGGGCGAAATCTCCAATTGCACCCTGCACGGCTCGGGCCACGCCTACTTTACGCTGAAAGACGAAGACGCCCAGTTGAGTTGCGTGATGTTCAGGCGTTACGCCGAAACGTGCAACCGGAGCGTGTTCAAACACGGTACCCGGGTGGTGGTCCAGGGCAGCGTAACGGTGTACCCGCAGCGGGGCAACTACCAGCTGATGGTCACGGGCCTCCGGGCCGACGGCGAAGGGGATTTGTACGGGGAATTCCTGCGGCGGAAGGAAAAACTGCTGGCCGAAGGGTTGTTTGACCCCGCGCACAAAAAGCCGCTCCCCCCCTACCCCCGCACGGTTGGCGTAATCACCTCGCCCACCGGGGCAGTCATCCAGGACGTGCTGCGCACGCTGCAACGGCGTTTTCCCGCCGCCGACGTACTGCTGGCCCCGTCGCTGGTGCAGGGCGAGGCGGCCGCGGCGTCGGTGATGCTGGCCCTGGAGGGGCTGGTGCGCCGGGGCGGCGTGGACCTGGTCATCATTGCCCGGGGCGGCGGCTCGGCCGAGGACTTGTGGTGCTTCAACGACGAGGGCCTGGCCCGGGCGGTTTTTGCCTGCCCCCTCCCGGTGGTGTCGGCCATCGGGCACGAAACCGACTTTACCATCCTCGACTTCGTGGCCGACGTACGGGCGGCTACGCCCACGGCCGCCGCCGAACTGGCCGCCCCCGACCGGCTCGACCTGCTGGCGGCCCTGGCCGGGGCGCGGCAGGGAATGCTTACGCACCTCCAGTACCGGCTCTACAACGGCTTGCAGCAGCTCGACGACCTGGGCGACCGGATCAACTGGCAGAAAAAACTGCTGATCGAACGGCAGCACAACCAGCTGGACCTGCTGGCAGCCACCCTGCGGCAGCACGACCCGCGGCTTTTCCTCGAAAAGGGCTTCTCGATGACCCTCCGCAACGGCAAGGTCGTACGGT
>CADCTQ010000013.1 GCA_902805615.1 uncultured Cytophagales bacterium | reverse complement strand
GGGTACCAAGAAGGTTATTGATAAGGTTGTCAAAACTTTTGAAGATAACTTTCAAGAACCCGTATAAGCCATCAAAGTTTATACGGGTTTATTTTTTGTGGTCATTTCCAAAAAAGCACGGTGCAGCCTAACGTTCTTCCCCGGCTGCCGTAGGCACGGGTAAAGCAGATGAATAATTGATCCGTCTGCCAGGCTTTACCCATTCACTTATGAAAGCAGTGTATTACCAGGAGTACGGTTCGCCCGAAGTACTCCAGTACGGCGAACAACAAAAACCCGACCTCAAGGCCGACCAGGTGCTGGTGCGGGTGTACGCTTCCAGCGTGAATCCCATCGACTGGAAGCTGAGAAAAGGCGACATGAAAGTAGCCTCCGGCATGGGCCTTTCGTTTCCCAAGATTCCGGGTGTGGACATTGCCGGTCAGGTCGTAGAGACAGGCAGCGAGGTAACCGGCTTCCGGTCGGGAGACATGGTGTTTGCCAAGCTTGACGGCGGAACCGGCGGGGCCTACGCCCAGTACGCCGTGGTGTCTTCGGAGGTGCTCGTGCCCATGCCCGGCAACATGAACTACGAAGAAGCGGCTTCGGTACCCTTGGCGGCCCTGACGGCGCTGCAGGGCCTACGCGACAAAGGGGAATTGCAGCCGGGCGAAAAGGTGCTCGTCAACGGGGCTTCCGGCGGGGTGGGCACCTTTGCCGTGCAGATCGCCCGGGCTCTTGGAGCCGGTGAGGTAGTGGGCGTATGTTCCACCGAGCACGTAGACCTGGTCAGGAGCCTGGGCGTGGACCGGGTGATTGACTACAAGCAGGAAGACTTTACGCAGGAAAAAGACCGCTACGACCTGATCTTTGACGCCGCCGGCAAAAGCTCCTACTCTCAGGCCAAAGACAGCCTCCGGGAAAATGGCCGGTACGTAACCACCGTACCCGATCCCGTCGATACGGCGAAAGGATACCTGGCTTCCGTTTTTTCCAGCAAGCAGATGAAAGCCTTCTTCACGCACGATAGTGCCCTGGACCTGACCCAAATCCGCGAGTGGATCGAGGCCGGACAGATCAAGCCCGTCATCGACCGGGTGTACGACCTGGAGCAAGCTGCCCAAGCTCACCGCGAGAGCGAAGAAGGCGATGCGGCCGGAAAAATTGTGCTCCGGGTAGGCGGAGAACCCGATGAGGTGGTGCGGCCCCGGCCGGCAGTCGGATCATAAAAAACCTCCCTGGTTCAACGGCGCTTCAGCCGGCGTTTCACCTTTTGCCATCCCGCCCCGTCGTTGCCATCTTCGTCCTCACCGATCAGGTAGCCGTAGGGGCGCAGCGGCTCGACGTGGTCGAAGATGATTTTGGCAATGCCCAGGAAGGGAATGAACATGACCATGCCGGCAATGCCCCACACGTACCCCCCGATGAGCAGGATGATGATCGTCGCCAGCGGGTTGACCTTCACCTTGCCGCCCACGATGTGGGGCGTGAGGAAGTTGTTTTCCAGGAACTGGTTGAAGGCAAATACGCCGGCCACGGCAATGGCCGTTCCGAACGATTCTTCCGTGAGCAGGGCCACCAGCGTGGGCAGCAGACCCCCGATGAACGTGCCAATGTAGGGGATGATGTTGAGCAGTCCGCCCAGCACCCCAAAGAAGATCGCCTGCCGGATGCCGATGATGGTGAGCCCGACCGAGTTGAGCACGGCCAGGATTACCACCACCGTGAGCACGCCGCCGATGTACTGTTGGGTAAGCTGGCTGATCTCGCTGAGGATCTGTTTGGTCCGTCCGTGCCGCTCCGGGGCCGTGATCATCAAGATGAACTTAACGAACCGGTCGCGGTAGTAGAGGAAGAAAAAGATGTAGATGATGATAATACCAAGGGTAGCCAGCGTGCCGGTAGTGGCCGCCAGCACGCTGCTCATGTACCGGCCGGCCGATTCCAGCAGGGCATTTAGCTGCTTCTGCAGGTAAGCAATCTGCTCCTTGGCCGGTACGTGGGTGAGGCGTTCCACAAACTGCTGCACCGTATCCAGCTTGCGGTTCATTTGCCCCTGCAGCGAGGGCAACTCGCGGGCAAAACTGATGACCTGGGTAGTGAGCAGCAACCCCAGCCCCAGCAGCACGGCCAGGATAAGTAGAATGCAAAGCACGATGGCAAGGCCCCGGGGCACTTTCCACTTTTCCAGCCGCCGGCACAGGGGCAGCATGAGCATGGCCAGCAGGGCCGCCAGGCTGAAGGGAATGAGCAGTTGGCGGGCCGAGTAGAGGGCTCCCGTAAACAGGAATCCAAACCCCAGCAGCAGCGTGTACCAGAGCAGGGGGTATTTCTCGAAGTAATCGATCCGTTCGTTCATTTTGTGAGCAGGTGAACCGGCTCCACCTGTGAAGGCTGGCGGCCGGTTGAGTGAGCTGAAACGACGAAAAATAGTAACAATGGGCAATGTCTGGATGCAGCAGCATAAAAAAGGCTCCGCTGCTTAAGGGAGCCTTTTGAACAGTTCGCAAGATATATAGAGAGCGTCACAACTTGTCGGAGAAACGTCTGCCTTATAAACCTTTCGGGTTTTGAAAAACCCGAAAGGTTTTTCCGAGAGGATAAGACGCTGTCTATAATCGTGTTGCGGTTGCAGCCATTGGGTAACTCATTCGGGGAAAGTTTCCGGCCTTCCGAAAGACTTCATTGGGTGCTTTTTGAAAAAGGTAACGTACACTGAAAGCGCGGCGGCAAGCGCAAAACAAAGGGCAGTAAGCGTATCAATAAAGGTTGCACTGACGTCATTACCCGTCAGGCGATCCAAGAAATACTTGATAAACGAACCGGGCAGATTCTTCTCGCCGAGCTGCTCTTTGATCTGCCATTGCCAATCCGTGATTGGACAGTACCCAATGCCGTACCAGATACCCAGAAGCAGCCAGGAAGCCGCCGTGAACAGGATACAACCGAAATGCAGTTTTCTGGTTCGTTCCCATATCCACCCCGTCAGGTTAAATCCGATGATGACCAGATGCACGAGGGTGAAAAAAATATCCGCAATCCAAGGTTCCATGCGTAAGCCCCTCCCATTTTCTCATTGCTTTTTGCCGCCGGTTGGTTTGGTCCGGTTTCCGTTGGTTGGAGAGCCGTCGTTGGTTCGGGAGCCACGCTCGTCACTGCCCTTGCCGCTGCTGTCGATGGTGTCGCTGGGCGCACCGGTGCGGGAAGGACTAGTCGTGTCCTGCCGGGGTCTGGTACCGGTATTGCCGGAATTGCCGTAGGCGTTGCCTTCCCGGCGAGTCGTGTCCAGGGGCAGGCCCGTCCCCGTACTGGTGTTGCCGTAGGTGCCCGTGCGGTTGCCCTGCGTGCTGGTGCTGGTCCGGGTTGTGTCCTGTACGGTCCCTTGTTTGCCGTCCTGCATGTCACGGGTATTGCCGTAGGTGCCAGTGTTCCCGGCAGCCTTCCGGCCCACGGTATCCTGAGTGGTATAGGTGCCTTTGTCGGTAGTTGCCCCCTTGGGTACGGGTACGGCGCCCCCCGCCCTGGGGGTGTTGGTGCCGCTATGGTCTGTCTGGGCATGGGCCGGAAGGCTGGTACAGAGCAAGGGGAAACTGAGCAGGGCTACGGCAACCAATCCTTTTGCCGCCCGCAGGTTGAGGGTGTTTATCATCGTCTGCATGGGTGATGCTTCAATAGTTGATATTTCTGTAGCTGGTTAGGGTTTTAACTTAGTTCCGGTGCCTACCGTATCGGTGTTCCCCGGTACAATCGTATCAATGTCCTTGCCCGTGGGGGTGCTTGGGCTATTGCTTCTGCCAGTGGGGTCAGGGTCAAGGGTAGTGGTATCAGTCGTATTGGCGTCGGTCTCCAGACCCGCCCGGTTACTCTGGCAGGCGTACAGGCTCGTAACCGTTAGGGTCGTTAGCAGGAAAGCGCCCCTTAGCAGGAAATTCATCCCGTTTTTCCACTGGCTATGCATATTACTACGGTTAAAGTTTAAAAAAGGGCCCTCTGTTTTCATCCGCCCCGTTGCCACTGCTAGGGATAGTTTGTTGCCATTGAGTACGGCCTTGCTGCGGTTAAGTTGTATTCTTTTACCTAAGCCGCAGGAGAGGGCATTGGGCAGGAGCTTGGGGGGGTGATGCACGGTAAAAACCGAACTGATTAAGACGTTTAAGGAATAGAACGCCTCTCAGCCCGATGCGCACGTATAACGGGTAAAATGCAAAAAGCCGTGGGATGGATTTGGCGTTTGCTGGTGTTTTTATTGGCGACGGGTGGAACAGTCTTCGGCCAGCCTCCTCGCATCACGGATCATAACCGGATCGGCTGGTACGTCTACAACGGCGACCACCAGCTGAGCCAAAAGTGGCAGCTGCACACCGAGTACCAGTGGCGGCGGATCGACTTCATCAAGCGTTGGCAACAGTCACTGGCCCGCTTGGGACTGGACTACCAGGTGCGGGAAGGGGTACAGATCGGGACCGGCTATACGCATTTTACCACCTTTCCCTACGGGGAACATCCGGTAGCGGATAGAGGAGTACCAACGATGGAACACCGGCTGCACCAACAGGTGCAGTGGGGAGACACTCTGGGGCGGCTGCTGCTCTCGCACCGGGTCCGGCTGGAACAGCGGTGGCTGGGCCAGGCCGCCGAAAGCAATCCCCGGCAGATCACCGGGTGGGAATTTCAGCACCGGATTCGTTACCAGCTCCAGGCCGACATTCCGCTCAAAGGACCAACGCTTGAGGAGGGAGAATTGTACTTTACCTGCTTTGATGAATTGTTCATCGGCTTTGGCCGCAATGTGGGGGACAACGTCTACAACCAGAACCGGATCCTGGCCGGGCTGGGCTACCAGGTGAATGATCAGTTCCAGATTGAACTCGGGTATTTGAACCAGATTACCCAGCACGCCGAAGGCGACCCTTCAACCGGCGCCCCCGTCTTCGAGAACAACAACGGCTTTCGGTTGAACGTCAATTACAGCTTTGATTTCACCCGGTAAGCAGCACCTGCCGCTAGGAACAGCAGGTATACATCCCAGCGGAGGGTTTAACAGGATCAGCTTTCGTTTTTCAATGATTGCATATCGATCACGTAGCGGTACCGGACTTCCTCTTTCTGCATGCGTTCAAAGGCGTTGTTGATGTCCTGGATGGGAATGATTTCCACCTCGGGCAAGATGTTGTGTTCGGCGCAGAAGTCGAGTACTTCCTGGGTTTCCCGGATGCCCCCGATCAGCGAACCGGACAGCGAACGGCGGTAGAAGGCTACTTTCATGTTGTTTACCGGTCCTTCGTAAGGACCCAGCAGTCCTACCGTCACCAGAGCACCGTCCCGCTTGAGCAGGTCCACGTAAGACATCACATTGAAGGGGTCGGGGATGGTGACCAGGATCAGGTCAAACGTAAGTTCGTGCTTGCTCATGGCGTCCTGGTCCCCGGAAACAATGACCTGGCTGGCACCCGGTTTTTAGGCGTCCTGCCGTTTTTCTTCACTGGTGGTAAGCACCGTTACCTGGGCGCCGGCGGGGGCTTTCCTGCCCGCCTCGCAGCGGACCCTGGAGGGGCAGTTCCGGAAGGTGCTCTCCGAGGAGTTTGGCATCGCCTTCAACCAGTTGTTTGCCATCACCAACATGCCCGTCAGCCGGTATTTGGAGTTTTTGCTCCGGTCGGGTAATTACGCCTCGTACATGGAAAAGCTGGTCACTGCTTTCAACCCGGCAGCAGCAGCCGGGGTCATGTGCCGTAATACCATTTCGGTGGGTTGGGATGGGATGCTCTACGACTGCGATTTCAACCAAATGCTCGAACTGCCCGTGCAGGCCGCTTCCCGGCACATTGCCCACTACAATGCCCGGGAGCTCAAGGACCGGGACATTGTAGTACGCCAGCATTGCTACGGCTGTACGGCCGGGGCCGGGTCGAGCTGCGGCGGCGCCACCGCTTGAACCGCCGCCCCTTGGCCTTCTTTAAAAGGCTAAGGGAGTGAGGCACCCAAAAAAGTAGCCACTGCGGAAAGAGCCATTTTATGTTTCTTTGGCCATTAGGCAAAAGGTTCCTATTATATTACCTGCTCTGCATACAAAAAATGCCCTGTAACCCCAGTTACTTCAACAGTCTCGATTAGAAGAAGGTAGTTGGACAACGCCTGATGCTTCTTCCCTACACCTTGCTGTTGGATGTTCCTTTTGCTAATCAGGTAAAGCACTTACAGACTCTGTTACTTTGGTTACCCTCGTACAAGCGTAGTGGCCCGAGTGATGCTTCAATATTTGCCAGTAATTGCAAATGTGCGAGTAATGGTAGCGTATTTTTGAATCGGCCACTGGACAAAAAACGGCGGTTACTTTGGTTACCCGGCGTTTTTCGTCCATCATTTGCCAGGTCAAACCTTATACAGTATTGATTTGGAGAATGATGAGGACGATTCAAAAATACGCTTCATGGTAGCATTCGCTAAAAAGTAGAAAGCCCGGTTACCTTCGTAACTCAGCCTTTCCAAGACTCATGTTCTAAGGAGAGTAACTTGTTTGGTATTCAATTTATCAAAGGGTTATAGTCAATGGGTGGAGTTGGAATAGTGAAACTAAAAAACGCTTCGGAAATTACTCTTCCCCATCGCTCATTTGCAACACCACCCGGCTCCGTTGCTGAGTTGCGTAAACGGTTTCGCCGGGCTTCCGGGTTGATAATTTTGAGGGTCATTTTATCGGGGTCGGGCAGGTGATCCGAATTACCCTTATTTTCATCGTTAAGTCAAAAGACATTCGGCTTGGTTTTGTCAGGGGCCAGCAACTCCTCGTAGGTGGAGCTTTTGAAGCGTACGGACTCCTGGCGCAGGAGGCGGTTTTGGGGGAATAACACCTGAAAGAAATTTCCAGCACCTGTACTGCACCTATTTTGTTTTGTGCACGAAGTGCCAGTTGGTGCTCAGGTTGTAGATTCAAAGTTCTTCGGCCAAGACCACGGACTAGCAGGCTTGTTGTCGAAGAGCAGTACGTTAACCTCTACGCTCTGGGCGCGGAAAATACCAGTGAGTAACCGCAGTAACTTTGCCGTCGATCCTGAATGGGGTACGGATGAGCCAGAGGCGATGGCCCAAAAGTCCTCTGGTGACTGAGGTAACCGTGACCCGTACTGTGGGATTAGGTGCTAAGGATGATACTGCTTTCTTTGCTGAAGGGCGGGTTGACAGGAGGTATTTCCGGGTGATCCGGGCAAAAGCCGCCACATCGCATAAGTGCCGCTTATGGTGCTTGCTGGAGCCGCATCGCTTGCAAAATAGCGGGAACATGTTACGCCCTTCTGATGCAGGCTCACGTCCAGATCAACATCCAGTCCTCCGAGGGAAGCCCATTGTTCTTCGGCAATTACTCCCCATGGCCTACTTATAGGGGTCTAGTTCCTTTTCAATGTCCTCAATGGTGGGCAGGCTCGACTTCAGGTTTTCGGGTAGGGCACGGGTAAGTTCAAATTCCGAAACGCCTATCAGCTTCTGCACGTCACGCAGGGCGTCTTGCTGGCTCCAGTGTTAAGGGTGATGCTACTTTCTTTGCCGAAGGGCGGATCGGAAAGCAGATAATCGAGGCGGTCACGGGGGGCACTGATGAGGATGTTCTGCACCTGCATGGGCGGCTCGGCATTGATGTCTCCAATGTTGTGCAAAAACAGGTTCATCGAATACAGCCGCGCCGTACCCGGTATAATTGCCCAGTCTTTGATCTCCTCCGGGAGAACAAACGTCCGCTGCCAGACACAACTTTTTTCACCCGTACGCGTTGTCCCCAAAAGGAAAAATAACGCAGCAAATCAAAATAAATGTCGTATGTTTGCAGTGACAGAATGTCGTATGTTTGTTTAGGTAACGAGCTGTAAAACAATGAGAAAGAACCCTACCATTGAACGCAAGATCCTGACCCGGATTGCCCGCAAGAAGAGTAATGTCTTGCTGCGGGAGGATTTCCTGGACTTAGGTGGCTACGACCAGGTGGGGCGGGTGCTCAAAGGCCTGGCCGCGAAGGGAAAAATTGTGCGGATCGGATACGGCCTCTATTCCAAAGCCAGAACCTCTACCCTAACGGGCGAACCTGTACCGGTGGCGCCCCTGCCCACTATTGCTAAAGAAGCCTTAAAGCGCATCGGCGTGGAAGTAGTGCCCTCTCGGGCCGAATCGGCTTACAATGATGGACGCTCCACCCAAGTTCCTACCGGGCGGCTTATCGGAGTCAAAAAACGGGTTAACCGTAAAATAGGCTTTAAAAACGCTACTGTGGAATATGAGTTCATTTCCTGATCAAGCGTTGATCGAGGAGGTAGCTACGGTGCGGGGATTGGCCGAGTCCTTCGTTGAGAAGGATTGGTTCGTTACCCAAGTGCTCCGTCTGCTTAGCGAGCTTCGCTACCAAGACTTTACGTTCATTTTTACGGGCGGTACCGCCCTTTCCAAAGCTCATGGGCTGATTCAGCGCTTTTCGGAAGACATTGATGTAAGGGTAGTAGCACCCAGCCTGGCCACCATTAGTCAAAGCCAGCAAAAAAAAATACTTTCTGACTTCAAACAGGCTGTTATTGACCAGTTAAAAACGGTCTTTACAAATGGACCTACCCAAGTAATAGCCCGTAACAGCAATAAGTTCGTTGCCATTCACTTGGATTACCCCACCTACTATCCCCCGGCCAATGCGCTGCGGCCGCATATCCTATTGGAAATAACGGTGGCGGACCTGTTGCTTCCTGCCGTACCCCTTCCGGTATCTTCCTTCATCCATCAGGAAGCCAATAAGCCTGCGGAAATTGCGCAAATGGACTGCATTGATCCAGTAGAAAATGCGGTAGATAAGTTGAGCGCCCTAGCCTGGCGGGTTCCAAGCCGCCAGCGGGGGAGTGCCGACGATGATCCAGCCATTGTCCGCCACCTGCACGATCTTGCCATCCTAAGTGGCCAGGCAGGTTCGCACAGTGCATTTGCCGACTTGGTTTCGTCCGTCATGGTGCGCGATGAAGGCCGGGCGCCGCAGCTAAGCGGGTTATCCACCCATCAACGGCTCACGAAGATGGTCACTGTACTAAAGGAAGATCGGGAGTACGCCAAAGAATACGATCGGTTTGTTAAAGGGATGTCCTATGCACCGCCTGCCCAAGTACCAAGTTTTCAAAGTGCACTCTCCCGCTTAACTGAATTAATTGCGCTCCTTTCGTAGGATTCCCACCTATTTTATGACTTCTAACAAACCAGCTATACGCTCCGGTAAGGCGGGATGTTGATCTTCAAAAGCGGTTTCAGGCCTCAAAATCCGGGAAAAAGAAGCCGCTCGCTGCTGGCGTAAAGAATTACTGCTTGTTCTTCCTGGACAACATCAGCTGCATGTCCCGAACCCGCAACTGGAATCAATTAGTTTGTAAACCGTTCCAAGTCTGTTCCAAACTGCTCGCTGAGCACCATGTTTAATTCCCGGATTTCGGCTGGGTAGAGGGCTTCGGCTCTATCGCCGCTTAAATTTTACCGAACTATTGTCAAGTACTCCCTTTTAAACAATTGAGGTTACAGAATACTAAGCCCCTTCGCCTGCCCTGTTGATTTTTTTGCTATCCTCTTTTTCAAGTTCGGCCAGTACCAGCATACGGAATAGCCCGGCTACGCTGATCCCCCGCTTTTGGGCTAAAGCCTCAATCCGGTCCTTCAAATCTTCTTCGATTCGAAGTTGGAAGAATTTCGTTTTTGCCACAACCATGTGTATTTGTCATGACAAAGGTACTTCAATGGTTTGACAAAAAAATATATGAAAAGTTTTGTCACTACAAAGTATCTACTTACATTTGTGTCACTACAAAGTCACAACACTAAAGCATGTAGGTTATGAAACCCGTTCCCTGCCGCTCCAAAGTAATGCGAGCCGCTTTAAAACTCATCGAAGCCGGTGCTACCCTTTGCGCAACTATGTTCCAGACTTGGAAGGAAGCCCAAATTCGGGCAGTGAAAGAAGCGCTGACGTTGGACTTTGTGTAAGATCACCTTCCATAAGGCTGACGGCACAGTGACCACCCATAAGGCTACTCGGAACGCCCATTTAGTGCCCGAGCCGAACAAACCGAAAGGTGGGGCCGCCGACAGGTCGGTAATTCTCTTCTACTCGGAGACGGACCACGGCTGGCGGTCCTTCAAATGTGACAACAAACAGTTCCGCAAACTCACCCCCGGGCAGCAGGTGACCACCTTCCTGCCTTGTCCGAGAAGTACCACCAGGAGAAGTGTTCCCGGAAGGAACTGGCTCAGATGGTGGAACGCAACAACCGACAGCACGAACGGGCACTTATCCGCATCGGCATGCTAGAGAAGGAATTGCGGGAACGGAACGATCCGGATGAAATGGACGAAGCGGCCTGACGCACCCAGCCCGGTAATTCCCGGGCCTCTTTACCCCAGTGTCTTACCTTTAAACTATATACATCATGTATTATTTAGAACAACCCAAAGACTTCTCCCAGGTGCTAGAATTACTCGAAAAAAATTCCCACCTCAACCTGCTGCCAATACTTGAACTGGTGGTAGACCTTGAGCCGGAATACCTGGAAGCTTTTTGCAATCAAGCCACCGTTACGGTAGCAGAACTATTAAGGGATGGTCAAAAGGGTGGGGTGATGGCCGCGCATATATATGAAATCATTATCCAGTTACACACCTTGCGGGAAGCATTTAGAAAAGCACGGGGTGCCGAATCCTGGCCGTAATGCTGCCTTTATTCAAGAAGCGAACCCCGTCAGAGATTGGCGGGGTTTTGTGTTTTAAAGGGTAAAGTCATACGGCTAAGCCGGGTATGCTTTTGTGTAATTGGGACATACTTAGCAGATATGCACGTTTGCCAATCCTATTAATAACAAGGGCCACCACACCGAAACAAGTGCATCACGATGTACTGGAATTATAACAGTACACTGGAGGTAGTAGTCCTGATTGCTTACCATCAGGTGGTACTGCCGGCCAACGAAGGCAAACCACCGGCCTAACTCCAGCAAAAACTTTTCGATGTGGCGAATCAACTCTGTCCCCAACTCCCGTTCCGTGAATGGCTGGGCCAGCGTCAGGAAATCAAAGTTGTATAAGTCTTTAAGGCTTTGCCTGGCAAGGTCTGACTGAGAATCAGGTAAAAGGCGGCCAAAGTTGTTTGTGTAATCCCATCGTCACCCGTCAGTAGCCTTTCTCCCAAAGGGCTGCGGGACAAGAAACGGCGGTTACTTTGGTTACCCAGCGTTTTTCGTCCGTTCTTTACCAGGTTGAACCTTATAAGAAACTGATGCGAAGAATGGAGAGGACGATTCGCCATTACGCTTGGCCGTGCCGGTTGCCAAGAGAGGAAAAAGCCGGGTTACCTTCGTAGCCCGGCTTCTCAATACTCTATTCCTGACGATAAATGTTTGGTTGATATTCACCTATCAAAGGGTTCAAAGCAAGTCCTCCTATTTAAACTTGGAAGCCCAAAAACGCTTCAGAAACTAACCTTCTCTCTCACTCGGTTGCAGCGGCTCCCAGCCCCGTTACGACGTTTCGGAAACTGCTTAAACCGGCTTCCAGGTTATCAATGATTTCGAGGGCCAGTTCATCCGGCTCGGGCAGGTTATCCAGGTTACCCAGGCTTTCGTCCTTGAGCCAGAAGATGTCCAGACTGGTCTTGTCGCGGGCCAGCAATTCTTCATAGGTGAAGCGTTTGAAGCGTTCGGACTCCTGGCGCCGGAAGCGGTTTTCGGGATTATAACACCTGACGAAATCCTTCAGGTCCTCGTACTGCATCTGCATCGTTTTAAGCGTGAAGTGCTGGTTGGTGCGCAGGTCGTAGATCCAGAGTTCCTTGGTCCAGGGGTCTTTGCTGGCGGGCTTGTTGTCGAAAAACAGCACGTTGGCCTTTACGCCCTGGGCGTAGAAAATACCGGTGGGTAACCGCAGTAACGTGTGTACGTCGCAGGACTCCAATAGCTTTTTACGGATGGTTTCCCCTACGCCTCCCTCGAAGAGTACGTTATCGGGGATCACCACGGCCGCCTTGCCGTCAATCTTGAGTAAAGTGCGAATGTGCTGGAGGAAGTTAAGTTGCTTATTGGAAGTGGTGGCCCAGAAATCCTGCCGCTGGTAGCTGATGTCGTCGCGGCTGGTCTTATCGGCTTCGTTGCCGATGGTGATGCTGCTCTTTTTGCCGAAGGGCGGGTTGGTGAGGATGTAATCAAAGCGGTCACCGGGGTCACTGATGAGGCTGTCCTGCACCTGCACGGGCGGCTCGGCATTGATGTCACCGATGTTATGCAAAAACAGGTTCATCAAGCACAGCCGCGCCGTACCCGGTACGATTTCCCAGCCCTTGAAGGTGCGGTACTTCAAAAACTCCTTCTGCTCGCGGTCCGGCCGATGGTGCGTGGTCAGGTAATCGTAGTAACCCAGAAAAAAGCCGCCCGTGCCGCAGGAGGTATCGGCCATGGTACGCAGGGGTTCAGGCCGCATCACTTCCACAATGGCCTTGATCAGCGAACGACCGGTGAAGTACTGCCCGGCACCGCTCTTGGTGTCTTCGGCGTTTTTCTGCAAAAGCCCTTCGTAAATGTCGCCTTTTACGTCCGTGCCCAGCATCACCCAGGTTTGGCTGCCAATGAGGTTGATCAACCGGCTCAGTTTAGCCGGGTCGGTAATCTTGTTCTGGGCTTTGAGGAATATCTTGCCCAGCATGCCTTTCTGGTGGCTCAGTTCCCGAAGTAACGTCACGTAATGCGCTTCCAGTGCCGCGCCGGTTTTGCCCGTCAAGCTTTCCCAGTTGTACTCGGGCGGAATGCCGGTCTCCTGTTGGTAGGGCGGCTTGTTGTATTCGTCGACCATTTTGAGGAACAGCAGGTAAGTCAGTTGTTCCGGGTAATCGCCGTACCCGAGGCCGTTGTCACGGAGGATGTTGCAGTAGTTCTAGATTTTGACAACCATGGAGGAAGTATGGCTGGTGGACATGGATGAGTCGGTAAGAAATCAGGCAATGCTTTCGAGGCGGTCGGGGTAGGCAATCACCAGCCAGGCGGTCTCCAGTTGAGCCAGCACGTCGGCCCAATACTGATCGAACCAGCCGCGCAATTCCCGCAGCGTCTGATTGCCGAGTTGGAAGTACTCCACTTTGGCCCGTTGCGGTGATTGTAGGGACCGGTAGTAGAAGTCGGTATCTTTGGTCAGGATCACCAGGTTTTCCCGCACGGCGTAGTGCCAGATGTCGGTATCGGTCATGCGGGTATCCAGGTCAGCTACGTGCGTAAAGTTAGGGTGGTTGAACGGCCCGAAACGCTTGGGCAGGTTCACGTCCACCAGGAAACGGAAGTCTACCATGCCCTACGCCGAAAGTTTCTTTACGTGTACGTCGCGGTCCACGGCCAGCACGGCGTACTGGATGGCGGCGTAAATGTCTTCGCGTTCCAGGTCAGGGTAAGCCTCCAGAATGTTGTCAGGTGTTTCACCAGCGGCCAGGTATTCGAGCACGGTTTTTACGGTGATGCGCATGCCCCGGAGGGTGGGTTTGCCGTTGCAGATGTCGGGGAGGATGGTGATGCGGTTTGCCAGGTCTTGCATGATAATAATAGACCTGCGGGAAAATAAAGTCTTGTATTACAGTCACTTGTACTATTTGCCAAACGTCAATTTGTAGTTCCATAACCCGGCACAAACCTCTATTACCGCATCAGCGAACTCTTCGGACTTGTTTCTGAACCGCTCCACGAGAATCTTGTAACGCTTCATGCCAGCAATGGCATGTTCGACAACAATTCTAACTTGTGACTTTTGCTTGTTAGACTCCTTTTGAAAGTGGGTTAGTTTAGGATCAGGTCTGGTTTTGGTCTTCCTGGGCTTCTTGTAAGGCAGGTGCAACTTCTTGGTTTTGTAATACTTGGAGAACCCTACATAAGCTAAATCCACCCACACCTGATGCTCCTCGAAGACATCCCCCTTGTTGAACTCCTCTTTTAGAAGCGTAAAGTCGTGATACTTGCCACCCCAAACAGTCTTTCCCAGAAACAAAATGAAGCGCGAAGAGGTGGCAATCACCGTGTTCTTTACCGTATGGCGTTTTTTTTACCACTGTACTTGCCCTTTTGCTCGTCTTGGTCCCCTGGCCGCTCCACAGGTCTTTCCGTAGCGTCAATCAAGAGCTTGTCGGTCTGGCCCAATAGCTCCTCCAAACGGGCTATCTCTTCGGCTTTGCGGGCCGGTAAACACTTCAGCTTACGCAAGGTCTTGGCTACAATAGGCAGTAGATACACTACGTACCGCTCGGCCGTGGTAGCATCGATGCCAAAGCTTAGGCCCAACACGTCATAGCTAGGGTAGTTCTTCATATAGTGCAAAACCAGAAACAACCGTTCGGCCCCATCTGCTAAGACTTCTTTTCGGCCTGCGGTTGCTAGACGCTCGGCCTTTTGCTGGGCTTCTACTTCTTCAAATTCGTAAACCAACTCGTAAAACTCTACTTTGCTCAAGCCCGTTGTTGCACTGAATTCCCGATCAGTCTTTACGTTCGAAAACATACTGTACATGGCAATCTCTTAGTTTTTTTCGCAAATTTACCCCTTTCTGCAACTCCTTAGCCCTCAATTACTTATTTTCCCGCAGGTCTATTCATCAAAATATTGAGGTCACACAATTAATTTGCTACTTTGACTACCTGCGGGGCAGTGAATCACCCAAGGAAAAATTGGCAGGCAGTTATCTTTTTAATATACTTAAAAGAATTATAAACCTAAGCCTTAACAATGGGGAACTAGCATATGTTTCCCGTGCAAGGCTTGAGCCGATCATCAAACAGAACGGCCAGGAAATAACACTAGATAAGTTAAGCAGCGGCAATCTGTATCTAATCCAACGGATGGTTTCCCTACTCGGGAAAATGTATTCCGTGCATCTACTCAAAAACACGCCGGTAGAAGAAATCTGCAATACGCCCGGCCTGCTGCTCATTGATGAGGCCGAAAACCACCTGCATCCCAAGTGGCAGAAGACGTTCATCAAAAACGTCCTCGAAATCTTTCCCAACCTACAAATCATCCTGACTACGCATTCCCCGTTTATCGTTTCCTCCGTCGAGAATGCCCGGGTGTACGTGTGCGAATCCAAAGGCGACCACTGCGTGGTGAAGGACGAGACGGCCGAGTACAGTAATAAGCCCATTGAAGAAATTTTGCTTTCCCCACTGTTCGGCGTCACCTACCCGTTCAACCAGGAAATTTCCGATTTGCTCAGGGCCAGAAAAGAGGCCATCCAGTCGGGCGACAAGGAAAAAGAAAAAGGGATCGAAAGCCGGTTGAAAGCGATCAATCCGGATTACTTCGCCTACCTGGACGTTGACAACCTGTTGGGAGAACTGAGCAAAGCGACCAAGTAATGCGACACATCAAACGCCTGCCGGCTCCGCAAATTCTGGTCGAAAAGCAGGAAGAGTGGACGCAGAAGTTCCTCTTGAGTAATAATCCCCGGCCCGACAGCAGCAAGTATGCCCACCGGGAAATCAGGGAAGCGTTGAACGCCATGAGCATGCACAAGTGTTTCTACTGCGAAAGGAAACTGAAAGGCATTACCCAGGAAGTAGACCACTACGTAGAAGTGGCCGAAGCCCGCGAAAAAGCTTTTGCGTGGGAAAACCTGTACCTGGCCTGTTCCGACTGCAACCGCAAGCTTTCGAACCGAAGCATTCCCAACAGCGAGACGCTTGATCCCTGTATGCACCCCGACGAGGAGATTATGCAGCACATCACTTTTGAGGACGAAATGGTTCTTTCGCTTAACGGCTCGGACAAAGGCTTACAAACCATAAAAAAGTATAAACTGGACAGCCAGCAACTGGATTACCTGCGTCTAAAGCAAAGACAATATTTTACTGACCTGCTCCTGCGCATCAAAGACAACCAAATCAAGGAAAACCGTAAGCATTTAATTCCGGCTGAACTCTTCGCTTTAAACCGCTTTAGGCAAGCTGAAAACCCTTTTTCACTGATGTTTAAAGTTTTGCTTTCCAAGCATTTGCCCCGGTGATCCACCCTAAACCGGCTTTGTATGCACGCCAACGAAAAACTTCTCCACGAATTCTACCAAGCCTTCCAGCGCAAGGACTACGCCGCCATGAATGCCTGTTACCACCCCGGGGCCACGTTCCACGACCCGGTGTTCAACGACCTGAAAGGGGCCAGGATCAGGGCCATGTGGCACATGCTCTGCCAGTCGGCCACCGACCTGCGGGTGACCTGCACGGGGGTTAGCGCCGACGACGCGCGGGGACAGGCGTCGTGGGAGGCCATCTACCCGTTTTCGGCAACCGGCCGGCAAGTGCACAACCGGGTGGAGTCGGAGTTTACCTTCCGCGACGGCCTCATCTACACGCAGAAAGACCGCTTCAACCTGCACAAGTGGAGTGGCATGGCACTGGGCCCGGCCGGCACCCTGCTGGGCTGGCTTCCTTCCTTCAAACGCACCCTCCGCAGCAGGGCGGCCCGCAACCTGGCCGTTTTCGTGCAGCGCAACCCCCAGTACCGGTAGCCATTCCTTGGCCTGCAAAATCACCTTCCGGCGGGCTGCGTAAGAAAGGCGCGCAGATTGCAGCCTTTTTACCGCCGCCCGGAGGTTACCTTGCAGGTTCAAGCGCAGTTGCTTTCGGGCCACCCACCGCTTGCTCAGTAAGCAGCCCGCCGGTGGCGGGTTGGTCAGCCATAAAGCTTCGTTGGTGATGCACCCCCTCCTTGCGCTTGCCTGGCGCCCCGGGTTCCGGTACGCCTGGCTCCTTTTCCTGCTGGGTGGCCCCCTCCGCGGGCAATCTTCGCTCATTGACAGCCTGGAAAAGCGGCTGCCCGAAACCCACCTGCCCGACACCGTCCGCATTGACCGCCTCAACACCCTGGCCCGGGAATACACCTATATCTCGGCCACCAAGGCCACCAGCTACGCCCAGGAGGCGCTGGAATGGAGCACTCGCATCGGCTACAAGCGCGGCCAGGCCTACGCATTCCGCAGCCTGGCCTCTTCGTACTCGGCGCAGGAGTACTTCTACAGCACCACCGAATTCATGGAAAAGGCCATGACCCTCTTCGGGGAACTCGGCGACTCGGTGGGGCTTGCCAATTGCTACATTACCCTCGGCCACACCTACAAGCGGCAGCAGGACCTGGCCCGGTCGGTAGACTTCCACGCCCGGGCCGTGCAGATTTTCCGGCGGAAAGGGTTGCCCGAGCGGCTCGGCGTCAGCCTGCACAACCTCGGGGAAAGCCAGTTCCTGGCCGGCGACCTGGCCGCCGCCAAGCGCAGCACCCTCGAAGCCATTGCCATCAACCAGTCCCTCGGCAACGCACCGGTGCTCACGGCCTGCTACAAGGTGATGGGCAGCATCCTGCTGGCGGAAAAGGACCCGGGTCAGTCGGAGTTCTACTTCAAAGCGGCGCTGGCCATTTCGGAGACGCTGGGAAAAAATGCCCAGAAAGAGGCCACCGTGCAATCACTGATCCACCTGGCCCGCATTGCCCGGCAGCAGGGCCGGGCCGGACTCGAGTTATCCTATCTGCAACGCGCCATCGTGCTGGCCCGGGCGCACCACTACACCAAGCACGTCCGCGACGCCAGCATGGCCCTGGTGAACTACTACCTCGACCGCAACGACCGCCCCGCCGCCTCCCTCGTGCTCAACGAGTACGCCGTGCTCAGCGACAGCCTCATCGGCGCGGTGAACCGCGAAAAGGCGGCCATGCTCGAACCGATGATCAACACCCTGCGCACGGTGTCGGAGAACAAACGCCTCCAGGCCGAGCAACGCCTGCAACAGGAGAAGATTGCCCGCCAACGCACCCAGTTGATCTTTTACCTGGTCATCACCCTCGTGCTGCTGACCGCCCTGGGCACGGTGTACTACCTGGCCCGGGAACGGCGCCGGATGCTCGACTCCATCGTGGTGCAGAAGAAAGTGATCGAGGAGAATGCCGTCCGGCTCCAGGAACTCAACGCCACCAAGGACAAGTTTTTCAGCATCGTGGCCCACGACCTCAAGAGCCCGCTGGCCGTGCTGCAAGGGTTTCTGCTGCTGTGGGAAGACGGCACGGAGGACTTTTCCCGCGAGGAAATGCAGTACTTCATCCGGGAACTGAACAAGAAGATGAACAGCACCATTGAGCTGACCGAGAACCTGATCCGCTGGGCCGCCTCCCAGATGCAGTTGCACCGGAGCGTGGCCGTGGCCGTTCCCCTCGCCGGACTCGTTGCCAAGGTGCTCGGCCACTACGAGAGTGCCGCCGCCCAGAAAGACATTTCCCTCCGGACGGACATTGCACCCGGCGCCGTCATGCAGGCCGACCCCGACCAGCTCGAATTTACGATCCGCAACCTGCTCAACAACGCCATCAAGTTCACGCCCCGCGGCGGCGTGGTCACGCTGGCCGCCACCCCCGGCCCCGGCGGCACTTTCGAACTCACCGTGCGGGATACGGGCCTGGGCATGCCGCCCGCCAAGCTCCAAACGTTGTTTGCGCTGGAAAAAACGGAGAGCACTGCCGGTACGGAAGGCGAAAAAGGAACCGGGCTGGGGCTGCTGCTGTGCAAGGAGTTCGTGGAGAAAAACAATGGCCGGCTCTTCGTGGAAAGCCAGGCCGGCGTGGGCACCACATTTACCATCCGCCTGCCCGAACCGGCACCGGTGGCGGAAGTGGCCTAGGTTCGACGCTCGATGCAAACGACAAAGCCCATTCCTCCGGGAACGGGCTTTGTCGTTTGTTGGTAAGATTCACCACGGAGACACGGAGGGCTCGGAGTTACACGGAGAAAAAAGGAGCGAGAAGTGAGGAGTGAGAAGTGAGGAGAAAAACCCAACCGCAAAGGGCGCAAAGAGGTACGCGTACGCCTTGCGAACCTTGCGTCTCCATTGCGATCCTTGCGGTTCAGTTTCTCCTCGCTCCTCGCTTCTCACTCCTTTTTTCTCCGTGTAACTCCGTGCCCTCCGTGTCTCCGTGGTAAAAAAAAGACGCCATAAATGGCGTCTCTACCGTATCCTTGATCGTCAATTTAATGAATCACTACTTTCCCACTGCTGCCGGTACCTGGAAGTAGTACGTTTTGCCGGCGGGTACTTCGAAGCGGTACGTGTAGTCGTCCTTGGAATCGAACTTGATCCAGGGGTTGTACATCTTGAGCGTCTTGTAGGTGATGTTGTGGTTGCGGGCAAACTGGGCGATGTTGTCAATGGTGCTGGTCACGGCCACCGGCTTGCTCTTGAGGGCCGGGTACAAGTCCTTGGCCTGGAGGTAGAAGCCGTACTTCTCCGGGTTTTCGATGATGAGTTTCATGGCCAGGATGCGCGGCACGTAGCGGGCCGTTTCGGAGGTGAGGTACAGGTCGTAGTACGTATCCACGTTCTGGTAATTCTTCACCCGCTTCAGCGTGGGCTTGCCCAGGTTGTAGGCCGCCGCCGCCAGCGTCCAGTTGCTGAACTCCCGGTAATTCTCCTTGAGGTGCTTGCAGGCCGCCTGCGTGGAGAGGGCCGGGTCGCGGCGCTGGTCCACGTACCGGGAGTTTTCCAGGTTCAGGGCTCTGGCCACCGGGTCGGTAAATTGCCAGAAGCCGTGGGCCTTGCCCGAGTCGGCGTAGGGTTCCAGTTCGCTTTCGATCACGGCCAGGTAGAAGAAGTCGGCCGGCACGCCTTCCTGCGCCAGGATGGGGTCGAACTGGCCGCGCCAGCGGGCTACCCGCTTGAGGATCAGCAGCGTGGTGGAGTGCCGGTAGCAGGCGATGATGAGTTCCCGCTCCAGCCGCTCCCGCACTTCGGGATCGTCGAGGGGCACCCGTTCGCCGGCAAACGTGAGGGCGTCGGGCAGGGCCACCGGCGAAATTTTCTGGGCCAGGGCCGGCACCGGGGCCGGTTGCGCCTCGGCGAGGCGGGCACACGAAAAGAACACGAACAGGGCAAGGAGGGCGGGCAAACACTTCATACAATCGGGAGGCTAAGGGAGTAACGCGGAAGATTGGGAACCAGAGGCACAAGTTTACTTAAAATGCGGGGCCCCGTACAAATGACCCGCCTTTCCGGCAAGTACTTTCGCCCGGGAATCACTCCCGAATGGTAACCCGCCCGGTCTTTGCCGCGGCCCGTTCCGTTGCCCTATCTCCTCAAAAATGCGCCTGACGGGCGGCCGAAAGCGCCAATTCCGCCCGCCTGCCGGTCCCGGACCACGTGGCGTCTGTTCCCCGCCATCCCCTTCTTTTCGCCCGTTGCGCGGCCCCGCGTCCCCCGGAAGCCTTTTCGGGCATCTACCGGGTAACGTTCAACTTCTACTCCCGCCCCGGCGGCGGTCGGATTGGGCCGGAACCTTACACGCAACCGATCCCGGCGCAAAATGCCGGCGGCGCCGGCCCGGCCGGAGGTCCGGCAAGGGCGGCGCGGCCCGGGCCCGGCACCCCCGCCGCGGGTGGAGCAATGAGTCCTTTCGTCCGCTTCGTGGTGTGAAGCCTCAAACTATTTGGATTACTTGTACTACAAACCATTGCAAAACAAACGACCCTTTATGGCTTCCCAAACCCTTGTCCTGCCCGGCCACCCGGCCACGGCCCCAGGACGTACCGAAAGAATCGAGGTGGTGGACGTGCTCCGCGGATTTGCCCTGTTCGGCATTCTCTTTACGCACATTTCCATGCAGTTCGTGGCCGGCATGCTGCCCGAACCCGTCATGCAGGCCGTGAGCAGCCACCCCGCCGACCAGACGCTGATGGTCCTCAGCGGCATTTTCTTCCAGGGTAAATTCTACACGATCTTTTCCTTCCTGTTCGGGCTCAGCTTCGCGCTGCAAATGGCGCCGCCGGCCCGCCGGGGAAGCGGCTTCCTGGCCCGGTACGCCTGGCGGCTCCTGCTGCTGGGCGCCATCGGCCTGCTGCACCACGTCCACTGGCGGGGCGACATTCTGTCCATTTACGCCATACTGGGCTTTGCCATGCTGCCTTTCCGGAACGTGCCCGACCAGTGGCTCGCGGCGGTGGCGCTGCTGCTCGTGCTCAACGTGCCGGCCCGGCTCACCGAAGGGTACCGCGCCGCCACTGCCCCCGCCGCAACGGCCGTCCCCGGGCAGCCCGACGAGGCGGCCAAACGGGGGGCGCAGCGGTACTACGACCTGATCAGCCACGGCTCCTACGGGGAGAACCTGCGGGAGAACTTTTACGCCTTCCGCGAAAAGATGGCGTTCCAGGTGGACAGTGGCCGCATCTACATGACGCTGGGCTTTTTCCTGCTGGGCCTGTACGCCGGGCGGCGCCGGTTTTTCGAATCCTTCGCCACGCACCGGGCCTTTTTCGTCAGGCTGTGCCGGTACACCGGCCTGGGTACGCTGGCGCTGATTGCGGCGGCCGTCGTGCTGTTCCTGGTCGTGAAGTTGCCCGAGAATGCCTACACTGGGCTGCTGGGCGGTTTTATCTTCGACACGGCCAATGCGGCCCTGACGCTCTTTTACGTGGCCGGCGTCACGTTGCTTTTCGGCAAACCCCGGTGGGCGAAGCGGCTGGCCGGGCTGGCCCCGGTGGGACGCATGGGCCTCACCAATTACCTCGTGCAAACCGTCATCGGCCTGGTCCTTTTCCAGGGCTACGCCTTCGGCCTGCTGGGCGAGATCGGCGTGGCCTTCTCCTCGGCGCTGGCCCTGCCGGTATTTGCTCTCCAGGTGCAGTACAGCAAATGGTGGCTGTCGCGGTTCCGGTACGGCCCGCTTGAATGGCTGTGGCGTTCGGGCACGTACCTGCGGGTGCAGCCTTTCCGGCGGCCCGCCGTGCCGCAGGCCGAACTGGCGTAGGAATGGTGTGTGATTGACGCCCTGCCTAGTGGATACACAGTGAGCAGGCGCTGTCAGTGAGACACTGACGGTTACGCGCCCGTATCGTTGTTTCGGCAGCGGTGGTATCGCGGCGCGTGGGCCCGGCCCAATGGCGAGGGGCGGGTTGCCTGGCGGGGGGAAGCATCATTGGGCCTAGCCCTTTTTGGTTCTTTTTGGGGCAATGCCAAAAAGAACAAACCCCACT
>CADCTQ010000012.1 GCA_902805615.1 uncultured Cytophagales bacterium | reverse complement strand
GTTCGGGGTGGGCCAGCACGGGCTTGTAATTCTGCGACTTCATCAGGAAGATGGCTTCCTGGAGCTGCACGGGCGGGTTGATGTAGGAAGTTTCGAACAGCACGTAGCCGTTGCCGAAGGTAAGCAGGGGCTCTTCGCGGCGCAGTTTTTCCATGAACCACTCGTCGAGGTAGTATTCGGCGGCGGCCTTGAGTTCAATGTTCCAGCCCTTCTGGTTGACGGCCTGCTGTACTTTGATCAGTTTTTCGTGGATGATGGCTGGCGTGTTCTTGTAAAAGTCGCCCATGATGTGGGGCGTGGCCGTCAGTTTGCGGTAGCCCATGTCAATCAGTTCCCCGATCAGCGAGAGGGACTGCTCCATGTTCTTGGCCCCGTCGTCAATGCCCGGCAGAATGTGCGAATGCATGTCGGCTACCAGCGGAATTGCTTTCAGGTAGGTATTTTCTTCCTTGTAATTCTTCTTGAAGAAAGTGATCATTTGATTTTGCTTAATAGCCCCTTCAGCTTTTCAATGCCTTTGCCTTTTGTTTCTTCTTCGTCTTCGTAGTAACTGCTGCCGTAGCCGTAACCGTATCCGTAGCCGTACCCAAACTGCCCGGTGTTCTTGAGGGCATTCAATATGACGGCCAATTTGCTGAAGTTGTTGTTGCGAATCAGCTTATTTATGTTCTTGATGAATACCCGCTTGGAGTACTCAGCCCTTACCACGTAGATGGGCAGATCCGCCTTGCGCATGACCAGTACGCCGTCCGTAACCAGCCCGATGGGAGGCGTGTCAATTACGATCACGTCGTACTTCTGTTGCAATTCTTTCAACAAGTTATCAAACTCCGGCCTTAAAATCAACTCCGAAGGGTTGGGCGGCGTGGGACCGGCTGCAATAAAATCAAGCGTTTCGATGGGCGACGACCGGATGCATTCGGAAAGGGTGTGCTTTCCGATGAGCAACGTGCTCAAGCCGTTGTAGTTTTCCTCGTCAAAAGCCGTGTGCACCTTGGGCCGGCGCATGTCCAGGTCCAGGATCACCACCTTGGCCCCCGACAGGGCAATGACGCCGCCCAGGTTGATGGCGACGAACGTTTTGCCTTCCCCGCTGATGGTGGACGTAACGGCGATGATCTTTTTGCGCTGGCTGTTGGGGAACATGAACTCCAGGTTGGTGCGGATGGACCGCAGCGCCTCGCTGATGGAAGCCTTGGGGTTGCGGTGCACGACCAGCTTGGACACGTTGAGCTTTTCGCGGACGTACGCCGGGATGATGCCCAGGATGGGGGCGGTGGTGGCCCGTTCCAGTTCCCGCTGGTTGGCAATGGTGTCGTGGAGGAAGTACTTGGCCGTAACCATCATCATGCTGATGAAGAGCCCGATCATGGCGCAA
This sequence comes from uncultured Cytophagales bacterium, assembly GCA_902805615.1. Lineage (GTDB taxonomy): Bacteria > Bacteroidota > Bacteroidia > Cytophagales > 172606-1 > CADCTQ01. Next base: position 4,390 of record CADCTQ010000012.1, on the reverse strand, counting down.
CCGGCGTACACCATGATCCGGTTGGGCGCAATGGGCACGCTGGGCGTACTGGCCGGCGAAAGCACCACGAATTCTTCGACCGTACCGGCTTCGGCGATGCCGAGTTCGGCCTTTTTGTCGAGCATCATCGTGTAGTACTTCTCGGTAAGGTCCTTGAGGCGCTTAATCCGGGTGTACTCAGTGCCTTTGGCGGGCAGGGAGGCAAATTCAGCTTCCAATTTTCTCAACTGGCTTCCGAGTTGACCGGCCTTGTCCATCAGCAGCCGCTTGTTCTGGTTGATGAGGGCCGAGGCGCTTTCGCGGGCCAGCCGGATCTGCTTGTCCTTGGTCTGGAAAGCGAAAGTCGTCTCGCGGGTGGTGGTCGCCAGCATGGCCCGCTCCTGCTGGAGGCGGTTGATGTCGTTGGTGTACGTCTGCAACTGCGGATCGGGGAGCAGGGGTACCGACGGGATGAAGGAAGACAGGTCGTCCTTGTGGTTGATCAGTTCCTGGAGGCGGTTGAGGAGCGACAGCTGGATCGCCAGGTCGGAGCGGGACTTGAGCAGGTCGTCAATCTTGAGGGCGTACTTGCCCACTTCGGCGCCCACGTCCGAGGACTTGTTTTGGACCACGAAATGTTCCAACTGCGATTCGTACTCCTGGAGTTTGTCTTCGGTGCTCTGGAGTTGTTCTTCCAGGAAGGCGATTTTTTGCTTGTTGGCCTTGTTTTTCAGCTCTTTGGTCTTGCTCAGGTACACGCTGTCAATCTTGTTGACGATGTCGTGCGCCTTGCGGATGTTTTTGTCCTTGAAAAAAATGCCGATGATGTTTGCCGAAGGGTTCAGTACGTCAACGCGGAGGTTGGAGGCCAGGTAGTTGTTGAGGGCGTCAATGCTGTTGATCACGAAGTAATACGCCCCGGGGCTGGCCTTCGGGTCGAAGCCCGGCATTTTGCGGATGACCAATTCAAAGTCGCGGGCTTTGATGGGATGCCCGAAGGTGCCCGTGTGCGAAAGCTCTTTTCCGTCTTCGGTATAGGCGAGTACAAACTCCGAATTGTCCTGGATCGTAATGTCAATGGGCTTGTCGTAGGCCGCCGGGCCCAGCCGCACGGTTTCCACACGGAAGGGGGCGCTCAGGAAGCGTTCTTCATTTTTGATGCGGCTGCGCCCGTAGGCGAAGTAGCTCACGGCCAGGTCCATGCGGCGGATCACCTCGTCGTAGATCAGCTTGGAGCGGATCAGTTCGATCTCCCCCGACATATTGGCCATGCCGTCGTTGTCGGAAATGCCGAGTAAGTTGGCTTTCTGTTTGATTTCGAGCTTGATGCTGGAGGAGGATTCGTACACCGGCGACGTGTAGCGCAGGTACATGTAACCGCCGAACAGGCACAGGGCGGGAATAAGCAGAATCCAGATGATGTTTTTACGGACAATGCTGAGGATCTTGATGAAGTCTAACCCGCCCAGTACATCATCTTCCTCCTCCTGGTTGCCGGGAGAAGAAACGGATTCGGGAAAATCCATGCTGCGGCCGTTGAATGCTGACATAAGCTGATTTAATCTCCTCGTTGTTGTTGAATCAGGAACACAATAATGGAGGCAACGCTGACCAGGCTGGTGAACAAACCGAGCACGGGCGTAATGTCGTTGATGGACTCCCGCAAGGGTTTACTGATCGGTTCAATGTAAATAATGTCGTTGGCCTTCACCTGCAAAGTAGACCGCGTCATGCCTTCTACGGTAGACAGGTCAATCAGGTATACTTCCGGCTTTTGCAGGTCTCCCCGGATGAGCCGGATGTTGCCCACCCGGGCCGTGTTGTTGGCCCCGCCGGCCAGGGCAATCACCTCAATGAGGTTCATGTTTTCATTCTGCAAAGGAATTACGTGTCCGCCGGAGGCGCCCAGTACAACAACCCTTTTGTTCACGAATTTAGTTTCAACGAAAGGTTCGGCGTAAAAATTATTGTAAGCTTTTTCGAGCAGGCTGTCGGCCTGGGTCAGCGTAAAGCCTTCCAGTTTGACGTTGCCCAGCAGCGGCACCCGCACCACCCCGTTGTCCTGCACCAGGTAACGGATGCCCGAGCTACCCTGGCCGTACGAGGCTGCCCCGGCCGCCCCGGCGCCGCCCAGCGGGTTCTGGTTGATGTTGTCGTTGATGATTTCCTCGCCCTTGTTGGAGAAAAGCCGGATTTCGAGCAGGTCGTTCCGCTGGATGACGTAGTTTCGCTGGGCGTTGGCCGCGGCCAGGGCCAGGTCCGCCGGCAGCCGCTGCGAATCCGTCCGGAACATGATGTTCTGGTTGTAGGAGCGGCACCCCGCGCAGGCCATCATCAGGAGCAGGAACAGGCTGAAATTTTTTCTCATGGAGGTAAGGGTAGGTAGTGGCGCGGCCTACCCAGCCGGAAGGGGACGCGTATGCTTGCCTAATAAAGCTTCTGCTGCACGAACACTTCGAGCGTAGGAAGAACCTGGTCTTTCTCCGAGACCACCGGCCGGCTGATGCCCCAGGCAATGGCCAGCCGGGGATCGTCCCACCGGATGCCGCTTTCGGCCGCCTTGTGGTAGAAGTTGGTGCACTTGTACTGCAAAATGGTCTCTTCCAGGGCCAGGAAGCCGTGCGCAAAGCCTTCGGGGATGTACACCATGTTGTGTTCCCGGGCATCGAGCACAAAGGTTTCGTACTGGCCAAAGGTCGGCGAACCTTCGCGTACGTCAACGGCTACGTCGAGGGCCCGGCCCGTGATGACCCGCACCAGCTTGCCCTGGGCGAAGGGGGCACGTTGCAGGTGAAGGCCCCGCAGCACGCCTTTGTGGGAGAAAGATTGGTTGTCCTGGACGAAAGAAGGGGGAATTCCGTGTTCGGCAAAGGCTTGCTGGTGGTAAGACTCAAAAAATAATCCCCGCTCATCGGCAAACACGCGGGGTTTAACTTCCACCAGTCCTTTGATCCTTGAATGTATAAATTGCATAATGATCCGTAAAATGAAACCCGGCAGCTCCGTTTAAGCTACTACAACCCCGGCCGTTACCTCGGCCTGGCCCAGCGCCGCGTACACGGCCTCCAGGTACTTCCCAATGACGATGTTCTCGTCAAACTTCGATTCTACCTTGTGGCGGCTGGCCTCGCCCATCTGCATGAGCGTCTCCTGGTTCAAATTTATCATTTTTTCCATCTTGGCGGCCAGGCTGGCGGCGCTTTTCACCTCGCACAGCAAGCCGTTCACGCCGTCTTCCACCACTTCCACGCAGCCGGGCACCCGGGTGGCAATCAAAGGTTTGGCCAGGGCGGCGGCTTCCAGCAGGGCGCGGGGCGTCCCTTCCCGGTAGGAAGGCAGCACCACGCAGTCGGCCCGCTGCATCACTTCGCGGATGTTGTCGGTGGCGCCCAGGTAGGACACGTAGCTGGCCGCGATCCACTCCGACAACTGCTCATCGGTTACCCCGAAAGGGCTGTCGTCCTTGAAGCCGACCAGTTGAAAGCTGGCTTTTACGCCCTTGGCTTGCAGGATGCGGATGGCCTCGATGTATTCGAGAATGCCTTTGTCGTAGAGCAGCCGGGCGGCCAGCAGGAACGTAAAGGTAGGGTTGCGTTTGAAAGGAGTGGGCAGAAAGTGCGCCAGGTCCACGCCCGAGCCGGGCAGCACGTCCGTAAGGGCCCGGTTGACGAGCTTTTTCCCGATGAAGTAGTTGCGGTCGTCGCCGTTCTGGAAGAAGATTTTAGCCGGGAAACGGAAGCAGAAGCGGTACAGTTGCCGGGCAATTTTACTGGTCAGGTTTTCGCGCAGGAAAACCGTACCCAGGCCCGATACGTTATTGATGACGGGAATGCCCAGCAGCCGCGCCGCGGCCGTGCCGTACAGGTTGGGCTTGATGGTAAAGTGCAGCACTACGTCCGGCCGGATTTCGCGGTAGATGCGGTAGAGGCTCAGCAGATAGTCAATGTCATTGAGCGGGTTGGTCCCCTTGTTGTCGAGTTGTACCGGGCAATGGTGGCAGCCGGCGTCCAAGATCCGTTCTACGTATTCGTCGGCCGGTGCTACTGCGTACACTTCGAAGTTCTCACGCAGAAAAGCCCGGATCAGGCCCATTCGGAAGTTGTAAATATTCCAAGTGGTATTAATTACGATGGCGATGCGCATTCCTGTTTTCCTGTTAGGCGGGCACAAAATACGTCTTAGTTGTGGAGGATAATATTCCCGGAAAGAAATGCACCCCTGTCAGGTTGTAATAATACTTAAATAATTGAGCCTTCTTTGAACCTATTCGGAAGCGTGGATGTATTATTTAAGAGGAAAATAACAATAAAAAAGTGGCTTATTCAGCTCTTTTGCCCCATATCTGCCCGACTCGTACTATTTGCGGAAAAGAGCCCGCACGGGTGGTGTAAAATGGGGTTTTCAACTACAT
>CADCTQ010000011.1 GCA_902805615.1 uncultured Cytophagales bacterium | reverse complement strand
ACGCCTTCTGTTGCTTTCTGCAAAATAATATATTTTCGAGATTTACGGCATACTTTACCGGAGCACCCGGGCAAAGTTTAACCAATTCCGAATCATTTCCAAGCCATATTCCGTCAAGGCCGCCTCGGGGTGGAACTGGATGCCGCGCACGGGCAGGTAACGGTGCCGCAGGGCCATTAGTTCGCCGCCCTCCGTGCGGGCAATGGATTCCAGCACCGGCGGCAGCCCTTCGAGGATCAGCGAATGATACCGCACCACGCCAAAAGTGGCCGGCAGCCCCTCAAACAGGGGATCGTTTTCCCGGACCACCCGGGAGACCTTGCCGTGCATGGGGTACGCGGCCCGGCCCAGCGTCGCGCCGAAATATTCGCCCAGGGCCTGATGGCCGAGGCACACGCCCAGCACCGGCAGCCGGGGCACGCACCGCTCCACGATGGACAGGAGGTTGCCGGCCAGCCGGGGCGTCTGCGGCCCGGGCGAAAGGATCACCGATTGAAAGGCCCCGCTTTCGAGGTCCGGCAGGGGGGCGTTGTTGCGCACCACGGCTACTTCGGCGCCGCACTGCCGCACGTAGTCGGCCAGGTTGTGGGTAAAGGAATCAAAATTGTCAATCAGCAGTACCAAAGGGAGCCGGTGTTGCTGCGCGTACCCCGCGCAGGTGGTCAGACGAGGCGCAAAAGTAGCCAAACGCGGCGAGTCGGCTTTGCCGGCCCCGGTGCGGCCGGCCCGACGCGAAAACCACGGGGCACGACCGGCACGAAACGAAGAAAGGGAGTCGAGCGACTCCCTCTCCGGCCCGGTACGGCCCTCGGGGTAAAAATGACTACTTCAGCCGACCGGCCAGCTTGCGGGACGGCTCTTTTTCGCGCTGGTACACTTCGTCGAACGTGTACTGCTGCCCGTCCGCACCGGTCTGCGTACCGGCCACGACCAGTTTGTCGCCTTCGAGGCGCCAGCCGTAGTCGGCCTGCATTCCGGGCACGAACTCACTCTTTTCCAGGCACCGGTCGCCGCGCAACGTGTAGGTACCGCCGTCGGCCTGCACGAACTCCCGCTTGCCGTTCTGGTTGTTCTCGGCAATGAACATCCAGTGGGTGGGGGTAATGATCCTGACTTTGGTGTGGCCCGCCATGTTGGTCGTGGCCGCCTTGCCGTCGGCGCCGGTAACCTTCTGCGACTGCAAGTGCCAGGTGCCTACCAGCTTGCCGTCCTGGGGCGGCACGTTTTCGCGCTGCCACTCCTCCTCAATGATGGTTTTCTCTCCTTCCTGGTTGCTCACCGCCCCCATCTGGTACATCTTGTCGCCTTCCACCCGCAGGGAAAAGTCGGTGATGTTGCTTTCGTACCCGGCCCAGGAGGCGTATTCCAGCGTTTCCACGTACTTGATGCCGTTGAGGGTGTAGCGGCCCCCGCCGGCCCCGCCAAACACTTTCCGGCCCGGATTCGCCTTGTCGGGCTCGTAGGTGATCCACATGAAGTGGGTAGGGGTAATGATCTTCAGTTCGTGGTGCCTGGATTGGTCCACGGATTCGCGCTGCATCTTAGCGTTGGTGTACGTTGCCGACGCGATGCGCCACGTACCTATCTGTTGTTGGGCCCACGCCCCCGCGGAAATGCCGAGGGTCAGGACAAGGATGAGTGCACTGGTTTTCATAAAAAAAGCAGGATTGGGTGCATCGCGTTGCCGGGTGCACGGTGTGAGGGAGGTGCGGAAAGAAAGGAAGCCATCCGGACAAGGCCGGAGCCCATCGGCAGGTAGGGTCGAATTCGAGGACGCGGCAGCCGCGCAGTAACAGCGCCTGGGGCACTGTAAAAAAAGAGCAACCCGGAGGTGGATGTTGGTCTACTGGGGGTAAGGTAACGCAAGACCAAACAAAAGTCAAGCATTTTTTGAAGAAATATTTGCATTACGATAAGAAGTACCGTGCCGGGCAGGCAGGAGAAGTTTCAGGCAAAGAGGATCAGGATTTACAGGATTTAAGGATTAGCAGGATTGGCTACCTTTGCCCCCTAAAAACCAAGGATATGGCGGAGAACCTGTTTATCCCGGAAACGGCGTCCAAGAGAGAAGTATACGATACGTTATTGCCCCAGATCGAGTCGCTGGTGGCGGGAGAATCTGACCTGACGGCAAACCTCGCCAACGTGGCGGCGGCCCTCAAACAAGCTTTCGGCTTTTTCTGGGTGGGGTTTTACCTGGTGAAAGACAGCCAGTTAGTGGTTGGTCCTTTCCAGGGCCCGATTGCCTGCACGCGCATTGCCTTCGATAAAGGCGTGTGCGGCGCCTGCTACACCCGGCGCGAGACCATCCTGGTGCCCGACGTGGAGCAGTTTCCCGGTCACATTGCCTGCTCCTCCGATTCCCGGTCCGAGATCGTGGTGCCGGGCTTCAAAAACGGCGCGGTGGCCCTGGTGCTCGACGTGGACAGCGACCGCCTCAACGACTTCGACGCCCAGGACCAGGAAGGGCTCGAAAAGCTCATGAAAATCGTAGAAAGAATCCTCTGATCCGCGCAAAAAGCCAGGGAGCAGAAAGCGAAGGGCATGGCGCAAAATGCGTCACTTCCCTGTGCTCTCTGCTCCCTGATTCTTGACTGGCCAGCCTCTTTGGCGACTTTTTCCGGTTACTTATTTCCGGCGGCTGCCGCTGCCCCGTTGCCCTGGTAGTATTCCAATGCCTTGGGCATCAGCTTCTGCAACCGGTTGATGCGGGTCTGGCTGGAGGGGTGCGTAGACAGGAACTCGGGCGGCTCCTGGCCGTTGCCCTGGGCGGCCATCCGCTGCCAGAAGGGAACGGCAGCCCGGGGGTCGTACCCGGCCATTGCCATCATAATGAGGCCAATTTCGTCGGCTTCCGATTCCTGCTTGCGGCCGTAGGCCAGCAGGCCGAGCTGCGTGCCGAGGCCGGCCGCCTGGAGGGCCAGTTGGTAAGCCATTTTGGGGTTGGTTTGCGTGGCAATGGAGCCCGCCTGGAGCAAACCGTTGGCCAGCAGGCCCTGGCTGGTCCGTTCGTTGCCGTGCTCGGCAATGGCGTGGGCAATTTCGTGGCCCATCACCACGGCGAGGCCCGTTTCGTCCTGCGTCACCGGCAGAATGCCCGTAAACACGACCACCTTGCCGCCGGGCATGCAGAACGCGTTGATGTTCTTGTCTTCCACCAGGTTGAATTCCCACTTGTAGCCTTCCAGCACCTGCGACAGGTTGTTCTGGCGCATGTACGTCTCGATGGCCGCCCGGAGCTTGTTGCCCACGTTGCGGACGGTGGCCGCCTGCGGGGCGTTGCTCACCACGCGGTTCTCCTGCAAAAATTGATTATAGGCCTGGAAGCTGAGGGCGTACAACTCGGCGTTATTCACCAGCCGCAACTGGCTGCGTCCCGTCACGGGCACTTCCGCGCAGCTCACCAGGAGCCACAGGCACGAAAAGAGTAATGCTATTTTCTTTTTCATTTTGTGTAATTTTTTTGGAGTAACTGACATTCCAATGGCCCTGATGCGGCGCCGGCTTCGCATTTTTATGCCTATTTTCGCCGGAGCATTTTCACTCTCTGCCTTCCTGGCGGTTACTTTGCAAACATCAAACCAAACGCTGCATGAAGATCATTGCCATTGGTAGAAATTACGCGGAACACATCAAAGAGTTGCAGAACGAACGCCCCGACGAACCGGTCGTATTCCTCAAGCCCGACACGGCGCTGCTGAAAGACAATGCCCCGTTTTACTACCCGGATTTCTCCAGGGACATTCACCACGAGGTGGAAATCCTGCTCAGGATAGGCAAGGAAGGCAAGAACATTGACCCGGCCTTTGCCCACAAGTACTACGACGAGATCGGGATCGGCATTGACTTTACGGCCCGCGACTTGCAGCAGAAGTGCAAAACCAAGGGCCTGCCCTGGGAAATCGCCAAGGCCTTCAACGGCTCGGCCCCCGTGTCCGCTTTCGTGCCCAAGGCCGGCTACAACCTGGCCGACCTCAACTTCAGCCTCCGCATCAACGGCCAAATCCGCCAGCAGGGCAACACGAATCTCATGCTTTTTAACTTCGATACCATCATCGCCTACGTTTCGAAGTTTTTTACGTTAAAAACGGGTGACATCCTGTTTACCGGCACTCCCCAGGGCGTAGGCCCGGTGCAGGTCGGCGACCGCCTCGAAGCCTTCATCGAAGACAAGCCGATGCTGAACTTTGAGGTAAAATAATTCGTAGCATTGATTGAATACACCACCAGCAGCCGGAAAGAAAAACGCGTAAAATCCCATTACATTTATACCTGGTTTGATGAAGTTTTTTCGTTCGGGCACTGCCCCGGTCCGCCGTCCGTACCTCGCACTGCTGCTTTCCCTGTGGGCAATCGCTGCCCCGGCGCAAACCAAGTATCCGAAAGGTTACCTCCTGTTCCCGATCATGCCGGGCCAGCCCAACTACCTGGCCGGCAACATGGGCGAACTGCGGCCCAATCACTTCCACGCCGGCCTCGACGTGAAGACGCAGGGCCGCGAAGGGCTGCCCGTGTACGCCTCGGCCGACGGCTACGTGTCGCGGATCAAGATCGCCTGGGGCGGCTACGGCAACGCGCTGTACCTCACCCACCCCAACGGCCTGGTGACCGTGTACGCCCACCTCAAATCCTTCAACAAAACCATCGGCGACTACCTGCGCCGGCAGCAGTACGACCGCAAAACGTTTGAGATCGAACTCCTGCCCGACAGCACGCTGCTGCGGGTGAAACGCGGCGACATCGTCGGCTTCTCGGGCAACACCGGCGGCTCGGGCGGCCCGCACCTGCACTACGAGGTGCGCGACGCGCAGGAAAACGTCCTCAACCCCGAATACTTCGGCTTCACCGAAATCAAGGACAACGTGGCCCCGGTGATTGACCGCCTCGCCCTGGTGACCCTGCAACCCACGGCCCGCGTCCGGGGTGAGTTCGGCCGGGCGGAAGTGGTGCCGGCCAAAGTCGCCAGCCACATCTACAGCGTCAAGGAACCCATTTCGGTGTGGGGCAAGGTAGGGCTCGAACTGCTTACCAGCGACCTGACCGGCGGCACCCCCAACCGCAACGGCGTGAGCCGCATCGAGGTGCAGGTGGACGGCCAGCCCGTTTTTGCGCACCACCTGGAAACCTTCTCGTTCGACGTGTCGCGCAGCATCAACGTGCACGTCAACTACGACCAGTACCTGAAGAGCCACAACCGGTTCCAGCGGTGCTACGTGGCCGACGGCAACGAACTCAATACGTACACCACCGACCGCAACCGCGGCGCCCTGACCATCCGCGACGCGGAACTGCACCCGGTGGTGGTGACGGTGGCCGACGCCTACGGCAACCACACGCAACTCCGCTTTACGCTGCGCGGCGCCCCGCCCGTAGCCCAGGCGGCCGTGGTGACGGTCAACAACGCTCCCTCCTCGCCCTGGCGGTACGACGTGTCCGAAAATACCCTGCTCCTCAAACGCGCCTCCGTGCAGAAGAGTCTGCCGCCTGCCGCCCTCTACGTAAAGGGACGCCCGGTGGCTTTGGAGATGGCCTACCACAAGGGCAAGGACGCCGTGTACCTGTGGGACCTGCGCCGCGGCATTCCCGACTCGATGGGCACCGGTTACAAGGCGGAGGCGACGCGGTTCAACTTCCGGGCCGTGGTGCCGGCGGGCAAGCGGTTCCTCTACGAAGAAGACTCCCTCAACATCCTGTTCGACGAACGTTCCCTCTTCGACAGCCTGTACCTGGAAACCGTGCGGCGCGACAACCGCTACCAGGTGGGCCGGGCCGACATTCCGCTGCGCGAAACGATCAGCGTACGCCTCAAGCCGAACGTGCCGGAAGAGAAGCGGTCCCGGTCGGCGGTGTACCTGGTGAGCGGCGGCCGGTTGTCGTACCTGGGCGGCATGTGGGTGGGCCCCGAAATAGAGTTCAAAACCAAGGAACTCGGCACGTTCACGCTGGCCTACGACGACGACGCGCCCTTCGCCAAGCTGGAAGTAAAAACCCCGTCGCGCATCGTGTGCCGCATCTCCGACAACCTCTCGGGCATCGGCAAGATTGACGCGTACCTCGACGGCAAGTGGCTGCTCATGCAGTACGACTACAAGACGAACCTGATCTGGTCGGACCCGATCAACGGCCGGGAGCCGCTCAAAGGGCACTTCGTGCTGGAGGTCAGCGACAAGGTGGGCAACGTAAAGAAGCTGGAAGCCGACTTGTAAGCCGCCCCGAAATGCTTTACTTTGCAGCCTCTCTGATTCTACCAGGTAAAGCGCATGAAACTCCAAACCGGCGACCCGGCCCCTGATTTTACGAGCAAAGACCAGCACGGCAACCCCGTGAAGCTGTCGGACCTGCGGGGCCGGAAAGTGGTCCTGTACTTCTACCCCAAAGACGATACCTCCGGCTGCACGGCCCAGGCGTGCTCCCTCAACGACAACCTGCCCGCCCTGCAAGCGGCCGGCTACACGGTGATCGGCGTGAGCACGGACGACGAGAAGTCGCACCAGAAATTCATCCAAAAATACGGGCTCAACTTCACCCTGCTGGCCGACACCGACAAGCAGGTGGTGGAGGCGTACGACGTGTGGCAGGAAAAATCCATGTACGGCAAAAAGTACATGGGCACCGTCCGCACCACCTTCCTCATCAACGAAGCGGGCATCATCACCGACATCATTACCAAGGTAGACACCAAAGCCCACGCCGGGCAAATATTGGGAGTGTAGGAGTTAGAGAGTTTGAGAGTCAACCGTACCTCTCCAACTCCCTGACTCCCCAACTCTCAAACTCTCTGACTTCCAAACTCTCAAACTCCTCCACATGGAAACCGCTCAACTTAAAGGCATTGCCGGCCAGGTACGGCGCGACATCATCCGAATGGTCCACGGGTCCAAGTCGGGGCACCCGGGCGGCTCGCTGGGCTGCGCCGACTACCTGGTGGCTTTGTACTTCCACGCCATGAAGCACAACCCCGACTTCCAGATGGAGGGCCGGGGCGAAGACCTGTTCTTCCTGTCCAACGGCCACATTTCGCCGGTGTTCTACAGCGTATTGGCCCGTTCGGGCTACTTCCCGGTGGAGGAACTGGGTACCTTCCGCAAAATCAACTCGCGGTTGCAGGGCCACCCGACCACGCACGAACACCTGCCTGGCATCCGCATCGCTTCAGGCTCCCTCGGGCAGGGCCTTTCGGTGGCCGTCGGGGCCGCGCAGGCCAAAAAGCTCAACGGCGACGACCGCCTGGTGTACGTGCTGATGGGCGACGGGGAACAGAACGAAGGACAAATCTGGGAAGCAGCCATGTACGCCGCCCACCACAAGGTTGACAACCTCATTGCCGCCATTGACTACAACGGCCAGCAGATTGACGGCCCCACGCGGGTAGTGATGAACCTGGGCGACCTGGGCGCCAAGTACAAGGCATTCGGCTGGGACGTGATCGAACTGCCCAAGGGCAACGAAATGGACGATGTGGTAGAGACCCTTGATCTAGCCAAAACCCGGACCGGCAAGGGCGTGCCCGTGCTCATCCTGCTGCACACCGAAATGGGCGCCGGCGTGGACTTTATGATGGGCAGCCACAAGTGGCACGGCGTGGCCCCCAACGACGACCAGCTCACGCAGGCCCTCTCCCAACTGCCCCTCGGCGACCTGATTGACTTCGTGGTGGAGGAGAAGAAATGATCAATCGTCTGAACCTTGATCGGCTTGATGAAAAGATGGACTTGATGGCTGCACTTTGATGTGCCCGATGGGGGGACGAACCGGATTGATTGGTCGGGCGGATTTATAATTCTATGATTGGATGATACGTGAGCGCAGGGAGACTCCCTGCGCTTTTTTTGTGCATTCCGGCCGGTTGGTGTACGCAGGTCAGGTTTGGGGGCAATTGCCATTGGCCGTTCGCTCCCGCGTGCGCATTTTGGGCCCTTTGTTTCCTGGTCCATCATCCTCCCCTACGCGCAATGAACGGCTCCCTGCGGCGCACTCTCGGCCGCCTTCTTTTCCTGTTATGCATCGGTACCGGTGCGCCCACGCTGGCCCAAGACCACCTCGTTGATCACGGGGGCAACGTCATTCCCGGCAAGGTGACCGAGCCGTTCCGCCACCACAGTGGCTTCGCGCCGGTGGACCGCATTGACTTTCAGCGGGACGGGGAACGGATGCCCAAACTATACCCCGCCGCAAACGCAAAAGGCTACTACCTGCAAACGCCGGGCATTTTTCTTGCCTCCAAATACCACGTTCAGCGGGATGCGTACACATTTTTCCCCGAGTACACGGCCGGTGAAGACCAGGCCCTGTTTGAGTCGGCAACCGGCCTGGAAGTAAAAGCAAGCGGCCGGATCAGGCTGTACAAGGCCGTGCAAGAGGTCGCCGATGCGAGCGGCATGTACACCGCCGTCAGTTACTACGTGGAGAAGGAAGGCAAGCTGCTGGTGATCGTGCCGGGCTCCTGGAACGGGCAAGCCGAAAAACAACAGTTGGTACCGTTCATCCAGACCGATCCCGCGCTGCTCGAACGGTGGATGTACCGCGAAAACAAGTTGACGGGTGCGTTCCTGGAGGAATGCATTCACCGCTACAACGGCACCTACGCCCCCAGCCCCCTGGCCGGCACCAGCCCTGCCGACCGCCTGAACGGCTTTTGAGCAAGACGCCCCCCTTCCAAAGCACTACCCCTCAACACATCACCATCACTCATAAAACACAAGAGGCCGCATCTCCAAAATGCGGCCTCTTGTGTTTTCCCCAATAAATCATCAGTCAATGCTACCCTATGCCCTATCAATCCCGGCTATCCCTACATCCTCCTCACCGAAGGTCAAACAATAATCCTGGTCATCCTTTCATCAGGTTCATCATGGTTCAGACCATCATTCCCATCAAGGTTCAAACATCCTACTTGACCCCCGCGTACATCCTGGCGTCGTCTTCGGTGATTTCCTTGCCGCTGAGGATGATGAGCCGTTCCACCACGTTGCGGAGTTCGCGGATGTTGCCGGTCCAGCGCAGCGACTGAAGGTAGCTGATGGCCTGGGGCGTGATCTTTTTGGGAGAAGTGCCGTACTCGTCGGCAATGTCCTTAAGGAACTTATCCACCAGCAGCGGAATGTCCTCCTTGCGTTCGTCGAGCGGCGGCACGTGGATCAGGATCACGCCGAGGCGGTGATAGAGGTCTTCGCGGAAGCGGTTTTCTTCGATTTCCTTGCGGAGGTCCTTGTTGGTAGCGGCCACCACGCGCACATTTACCTTGATCTCCTTGTCGCCGCCCACCCGGGTGATCTTGCTCTCCTGGAGGGCCCGCAGCACTTTGGCCTGGGCCGAAAGGCTCATGTCGCCGATCTCGTCGAGGAACAGCGTGCCGCCGCTGGCCTGCTCAAACTTGCCGATGCGCTGTTTGACGGCCGAGGTGAACGAACCCTTTTCGTGCCCGAACAACTCGCTTTCGATCAGTTCGCCGGGAATGGCCGCGCAGTTGACCTCCACCAGCGGACCCGCCGCCCGGCTGCTCTTTTCGTGCAGCCACCGGGCCACCAGTTCCTTGCCCGAGCCGTTGGGGCCGGTAATCAGGACGCGGGCCTCGGTAGGCGCTACTTTTTCAATGGCTTCCTTCACCTTATGGATAGCCGCCGATTCGCCGATGATGTCGTACGACTTGGAAATCTTTTTCCGCAGCACCTTGGTTTCGGTCACCAGCGACGACTTGTCGAGGGCGTTGCGCACCGTGATGAGGAGGCGGTTCAGGTCGGGGGGCTTGGGAATGAAGTCGAAGGCCCCTTTTTTGGTGGCTTCCACGGCTGTCTCAATGTTGCCGTGGGCCGAAATCATGATGAACTGCGCTTCCGTGCCCAGTTCGCCGGCCTTGGTGAGCAGTTCGAGGCCGTCCATGTTGGGCATTTTCACGTCGCACAGCACCACGTCGTAGCTGTTCTTGCGCAACAGGTCGAGGGCTTCCAGGCCGTCCTTGGCCTCGTCCACCTCGTACTTCTCGTACTCCAGGATGTCGCGCAGGGTATACCGGATGCTTTTTTCGTCGTCAACAATGAGAATTTTTGCCATGTAAACCGAATGCTTGCTGGTTGAAAATTAAGTAAAATTTGGCGGAAGGGTACGAAAAAACCTTACAGGTTTTGGCCTGTAAGGTTACAAGGAACGCAAGCCTGTAAGCCGGGTTCTGTGCTTCCCGAAGGAAGTTCTTATCATTTATCCAGGACGATCCTCGCGAACCGCCTCCAACGACCTACCCACTGGCACCGGACGAGCCGCCCTTCACCGGCCGGCCGTTTGCACGACCCACCGGATCACCAGCCTATTTGGTCTTTCAACGCGTAAGGTTTACCTGTGCCCCGCCTGTCACCAGCCGGGCGGTGGGCTCTTACCCCACCTTTTCACCCTTACCGGAGATTGGTTGTTGGTTGTTGGTTATTCGTTGTTCGGATTGCGTCCATCGAACAACCAGCAACGAACAACCGACAACCAACCTCCGGCGGTAATTTTCTGTGGCACTGTCTGTCACCCTCCTTGCGAGAGTGCCTTCCCGTTAGGAAGTACGCTGCTCTGTGTTGCCCGGACTTTCCTCTCCCCCACTTGCGTAAGGCAGCGATAAGACGGCTTGCGCGGGCAAAGTTCGCCTAATTAAACGAGACGCCCAACCATCCGGTTCGGGGTATGAGGGGTACACTGATCGGTTATGATGATTATGATCTGTTATGATCTTTTCTTCTGATTCCTCATTCAATTTAAAATCAATCCCAATCATAATCATCATAACAAATCAGTGTACCATTGCCCGGCAGCCTTACCGTAACCACTTGAAATCCGAGATGCTTACGCCCTGGAAGCAGTCGTCCGCGCACAAATTGGGTACGTAGCCGCACAGGGAAATGATCCCATTATGCTTGCCTTCAAAATACGTCGTATTGGAATCAGGGCTCACCTTAAGCCACTGATTCAAGCATTTCCCATACACTACGTCAAGGGTGGTAGCTTCTGCTCCTTCGTTGTGGGAGTTTAAATCCTGTCTTTCTGACCAAGTCCGGGTGATGGTTTTCTGCCCGGTACTTCCGTTGGTCTCATAAGCTTGAAAATCCCGTTGGGTGACGGTTCCATTGGTTACCGTTATCGTAGTAATATTGCCGAAGCCGGAAGCAGATGAAAATGAAACCGTATAGGTATAGCTGTTTTCATGCTTTGGTTTCTCGGCTTCCCACCGCTCAAAGCTGGGAAGGGGAATGTTAATTTCTTCCTGCTCCTCCACCTGGCTGCTGCCGGGAGTCTCGTTGCGGCACGCCCCTAAAGCGATCATCAAAAGGACCAGGGCCAGGTGAGTCAGCCCAATTTGTTGCATCAATTTCTGTAAGTTCTTTTTCATAGTTTTGTGAGGCTTTCTTATACTTCTTATTCTGCAAGACCCGCCTTTAGGTACGTCGGTTGCAAAACACTACTGGATATTTTATTTTAAAAGTTTTCATTTGCAAAATACCATTCCACCCACTTTGAAAGCTATTAATTGACCCTTAATCCTTACATAACTCCTGCTCCCATGTTCGTACACACCGTTTACTTCTGGCTCAAAGACAAGCACAACCCCGCCGACCGCCGGCGCCTGCACGAAGGGCTCAAGTCCCTGACGGCCATTGACGCCATTGCCCAGGGCTGGATCGGCGTGCCGGCCCCAACGCACCGCCCCGTCATTGACTCCTCCTACGACTTCTCCATTACCTTCGTGTTCGACGACCAGGAAGGACACGACACCTACCAGGAACACCCCATCCACCTGGAGTTCGTCCAGAACTGCGCCCCGCTGTGGACCCGCGTGCAGGTGTACGACGCCGTGCCCATGGAGGAGACCATCCAGGGGTTGTAAGCCACTACGGACTTTGGTAGCTTGCGGGGACACCTAAATTCCCCGCCTGAATGCAATACCGCTTTTTGTTCCTCTGTTGCCTGGTGACCCAGTGGCTGGCCGGGCAGGAAAAAGTACGCTACCAGATTTCGTTCGACAACGCCGTTCACCACGAAGCCCGCATCTCGGTCACTTTTCCGGGCCTGCCGGCGGCGCCGTTGCAAGTACACCTGAGCCGGTCGTCGCCGGGCCGCTACGCCCTGCACGAGTTCGCCAAGCACGTATATCATTTCACGGCCACCGACGGCCAGGGAAAGGCCCTGGCCGTGGGTCGCCCCGACCCGTACAGTTGGTCCATCACGGGCCACAGCGGCACCGTGAACGTCTCCTACACGCTGTTCGGCAACCACGCCGACGGCACCTACACGGGCATCAACGAAATCTACGCCCACCTCAACATGCCGGCCACTTTCCTGTGGGCCGAGGGCCTCGAAAACCGTCCCCACGAAGTGACCTTCAACCTGCCGGCGGGCAAAAACTGGAACGTCGCCACGCAACTCAAGCCCGAAACGGGCACTACCTACTCGGCGCCGCACCTGCAATACTTCATGGACAGCCCTACCCACGTGGGCAACAACCTGCTGCGCGAATGGACCGTCACCGACAAGGGCAAGACCAAAACCATTCAGCTCGCCCTGCACCACAACGGCACCAACGCCGAAGCCGACGCCTACGCCGAACGCGTGGAGGCCGTGGTGCGGGAGCAGCAGGCCGTGTTCGGCGAACTGCCCGACTACGACTTTGGCCGCTACACGTTCCTGGCTACCTACCTGCCCTGGGTGGACGGCGACGGCATGGAGCACCGCAACTCGACCGTCCTGACGGCCCCTTCGTCGCTGCGCGAAGATGCCAAGGGCCTGCTGGGCACGGTGTCGCACGAGTTCTTCCACGCCTGGAACGTAGAACGCATCCGCCCCAAATCGCTGGAGCCGTTTGACTTCATGCGGGCCAACATGTCGGGCGAACTCTGGTTTGCGGAAGGCTTTACCAACTACTACGGCGCCCTGACCCTGGTGCGCACGGGCGATAATTCGGTCACCGACTACGCCAAACGCCTGACGTTCGTGACCAACTACCTGCTCAATTCGCCGGGCCGCCGCCTTTTCAGCGCCGTGGAAATGAGCCAGCAGGCGCCCTTCGTGGATGCGGCCGTGGCCGTGGAACCCAACAACCGGGCCAACACGTACATTTCGTACTACTTCTACGGCGAGGCCATTGCGCTGGCCCTAGACCTGAGCCTGCGGGTCCAGTTCAAGAACCTTGGCCTCGATGCCTACATGCGCCGGGTGTGGGAAAAGTACGGCAAACCCGAAAAGCCCTATACCCTCGACGACCTGCGGGTGACGCTGGGCGAAGTCACCGGCAACGCGGCCTTCGCCGACAACTTCTTCGGGCAGTACATCCTCGGCAAAGAGGCCGCGCCGTACGAAAGCCTGCTGGCCGCGGCCGGCTTCCACATGCAGAAGGCCAACCCCGGCAAGGCTTCGCTGGTGCAGTCCAAGATCACGTACACCAACGCGGGGGGCGTGCTCGATGCGCCGGTGCTGACCACCAGCCCGCTCTACGCGGCCGGCTTGGAACAGGGCGACGTGCTGCTTACCGTTGACGGGGAGCGGGCCACCGAAAGCCGCGTGCAGGCCGCCCTCAACCGCCGCAAGCCCGGCGACAAGCTGGAAATCGAATTCGCGCAGCACAACGAAACCAAAACCGCCACCCTCACGCTGGCCGAAGACCCCACGCTGAGCGTGGTCACCTTCGAAGAAGCCGGCAAGCCCGTCACCAAAGCCATCCGCGACTTCCGCCAGGCGTGGCTAAAGAAATAAAGGAGACCGCAGACCGGAGGAAGGGAGACCGGAGGAGGATCGGGAACGGACCTTGGCCGGAGCCCCGGCCCAGATTGCTGAAAAACAGGAGAAGGGAAAAAGGGGGCCACAGGTGATTCGTTGCGCCAGCCCCTTTTTTTCCCTTCTTCCTTTTTAACCGTATTGGTCCGCACTGATAACCATTCTCCGCACTGCCTGGGCACGCCTCCTCCCGTCTCCCTTCCTCCGGTTTCCGGTCTCCTTCTACTGTCCTCCCTTGGCGTCGTCGTTGGTGATGCTCTTTTTGGGGCGGGGCTTGGCGTCGAAGTCCATTTTGCCGAACTGGTAGTTGCAGGTCAGGCGGAAGGCGCGGCGGTACAGGTTGCGCACGTCGGCGGATACGAAGCCCGGTGTTTCGAAGAACGACTCCATGCGCACGACCCGGGTAAAGGGGTTGTCGAGGGCCAGGCTCACGCTGCCCTTCTTCTTAAACAGTTCCTTCTTCACGGCCACGTTGTAGCTGTAGAAACCCGCGAACCGTCCCTGCAACTGCACCCGCGGCGAGTTGAAGAAGCCGAAAGCCTGGGCGCTGAAACCCTTCGGCAACGTGTACGACGCGTTCAGGTTCACCAGGTACATCCAGTTGGCGTTGATTGCCTGGAGGGCCGGGCTGGTGAGTGCGGAGTAGTACAGGTTCACGTTGCCATTCACCCTCCACTTGGCGGTGGGCTGCACCGACCCGAAGACGCTCAAGCCCACGGTGCGGTTGGCGGCAATGTTGAGGAACGTGGTGCGGCCCACCCCCAGCGTATCCACGGTGCGTACGCTTTCGATGGCGTTGCCGGTCTGCCGCCAGTACACCGACGCGTTCAGCGAGTTGCCCTTGGCGAAGGTCGAGTACGTCAGTTCGAAGGAATGCGTGCGTTCGGGGTCCAGCGCAGGGTTGCCGTAGAACAGGTTCAGCGTGTCGCTGTAGTTAACGAACGGGTTGAGGTAATATATCTGGGGCCGCTGGATGCGCTGCGTGTAGGAAAAGCGCATCTTCTGGCCCTTGGTCAGGTCCCGCGAAAACGTAACGCTCGGAATGAAGTTGCCGTAGTCCTGCGCGAACGCCGTATCCGACGACTGGAAGTTGGCGCGGATGTAGGTCTGTTCGTACCGGCCACCTAGCTTGAAGCCCACCTTTTGCCACTTGAACGCGTACGTCGCGTAGCCCGCCACCACGTCCTGGTCGTAGTGGAACGCGTTGGAGCGGTCCGGGTCGGTGAGAAACGCCTGCGTTTCGGGGTCGAGGGTCGAAAACTGGAAATCGCTGCCCACCTGCCGCCGGATGCCTTTGGCCCCCATCTCGAAGGTATGGTTGTTGCCGAAGGGATGCACGTAGTCGGCCTGCACCGTGGTTTCGGCGTTGCGGCTGTTGTTGCGGTTCAGTTCCCGCCCTTGCAGTTCGCCTTCCGGGTCCAGCTGGTCGGCCAGGGTGTTGTTTTGGGGCCGGTTCACGGTGTGCTGTCCCAGCAAGCTCACTTCCCGCCCGGCCTCGTTGAAGTTTCTGGTGTACCCCACGTTCAGGTCGAGGTTGCCCCCGCGGTTGCGGTTGTTGAGCACCCGGTCGTAGTACTGGCGCACGGTGCCGTCCTCGTCGGTGAGGACTGAGTTCAACCTGTTCAGGCCATTGAACCGGAACTGGTTGAGCCGCAGGCTGGCGGTGAGCAAACTTTTTGCGGTCAGGTCGTAATCGAGGCCCACCTGTCCGTTGCCGCCGCCCCCCTCGTTCCGGAAAGCACTGCGCTGGCTCAGGTACGACGGGACCGGGCCGGTGAAGCTGGTGCGCTCGAGGGTGCCGTCGCCGGGATGGGCAAAGTAGTTGACGCCCCCGCTGGCGTTGAGGCCCAGCTTATTGCGCCGGAAGTTTACGTTGGCTCCGCCGTTGCCCGTGCGGTTGCCCCCCGATCCGTACACCGAGCCGTTGACGCCTTGCAGGTGGTTTTTCTTGGTAATGATGTTGATGATGCCCGCCGTGCCCTCCGCGTCGTACTTGGCCGAGGGACTGGTGATCACCTCCACCGTTTTGATCAGGTCCGCCGGGATTTGCCGCAGGGCGTCGGCCACATTAGCCGCCAGCATGGCGGAAGGCTTGCCGTTGATGAGCACCTGCACGCCCGGGCTGCCCCGGAGCTGCACGTTGCCGTCGAGGTCCACCGACAGCATGGGCACTTTCCGGAGCACGTCCGCCGCGTTGCCGCCGGCGTTGGTAATGTCTTTTTCGGCGTTGTACACGATGCGGTCCACCTTGTCTTCCACCAGGTCTTTCTCCCCGGTCACCGTGATCTCGCCCAGTTGCGTTACGTCGGGGCTCACCAGCAGGCGACCCAGGTCTACCTCGCCCGCTTCCGGCACGGCCACGTTCCGGACAATGCGGGTGCGGAACCCGATGAACGTGACGCCCACGTGGTAGGTGCCCGCGGCCAGTTTACCCAGCACAAACGCCCCTTTCTCGTCGCTGACCGTGCCGTCAATGGGTTTGTTGCCGGCCGGGTTGAGCAGGGCCACCGTGGCAAACTGCACGGGCTGGCTGGTGGTCGAATCCACGACGGTGCCCCTGATCCGCGCGTTGCCCCTGGGGGCCGTGGCGCCCGCTCCGCCGGCCGCCGGTTTGGGGGCGCCGCCCGGCTTAACCCCACCACCGGCCGGCGGAGCGGGGCTGGTTCCCTGGGCCGCCCCCGTAAGGGTAGAGCCGCCAATGACCAGCAGGAGCAGGAGTCGTTTCATGGAACGGATGGAAAGTTGCACCGGGTACAATCTGTAACGCATAGCATGGTTTCACTTTTTGGTGAATGGCAGGGGTAGCGGAAAGGAGAACGGATCGGGTGCCTGGGCCTTCCGCGGGACCGGCAACGGCCCGGCGCCCGGTGCATTCCCGGCCGCAACGAAATTGCCCTTCTTTTCCGGCGCCCGAAAGCCCGGGGCCTGCCGATTGGGCCGGTAAACTTACCCGGGCAATGAAAAAAGAAAATCCACCCCCGTACGGGAGTGGATTGGCGGGTTACCTGTCCCCGGGGGGTGGTACGCTAGGCAGCCTGGCGCGAGCCGGGTTCGGGCAGCGGCCGGGACCGCTGCGGGTTGGTGAGGTTGCGCCACAGTTGTTCGAGGGGTCCCGCTTTGAAACGGCTCAGCCACCAGCGGCTGAACAGCGTCTGCCCGGCAAATAATAAGAGGGCCAGCGGAATGGAAAGAGTTGGGGCCATTCCGGCCAGCCCCAGGCCCACGCCGAAGAAGAGGCCCACCCCGATCACCGATTGCAGGATGTAGTTGGTAAGCGTCATCCGCCCGGGGAAGACCAGCCACTGCACGACCCGCCGCCCGTAGGCGTTGTGGTAGGCGCACACCACCACGCACACGTGAAATACGAATATGACGCTTTTGTTCACCTGGAACAGGCCCGCCACCAGGAGATTGGTGGACAACGCGGCGGGCAGGTAATTCCGGTTTCTCAGCCACAGCACGGCAAGCGCCCCCAGGCCCGCCCCAACGCCGATGAACAACGACAACCAGAGGCTCCTTTTGATGAGCTTCCGGAATTGGAGCGTCCGCTCGAAGAGCCGGAACCGGCCGGCGCACACGCCCAGCAGGAAGAATCCCTCAATGGTCAGCAGGAACGATACCGCCTTCGGCCCGTTTTTCAGTTCCGCCAGGGCGAGGGTGGCGTTTGCCAAAAAAGCTTTTTGGACGGAAGTGCCTTTCAGGGCCTGCCACGCCCAATTCGTGCCTTCGCCGCCGGACTGGCCGATAAGTGCGCCCAGCACTTCGCCGCCGAGCGGGGCCAGCACCGTCATTCCGAGCCCCAGGCCGAACAGCAGGCGGGTCGGCAGGCGGTGCAGGACCAGCAGCAACACCCCGCCCACGGCGTACCAGCGGAGCACGTCGCCCCAGAAGATGAGGGCGTGCAGGAGGCCGAACAGCAGCAGCACGGCCAGCTTGCGCAGAAAACTGCCCGCGAAAGGCACCCCTTTGCGTTCGGCTTTCTGGAGTTGCAGGTAGAAGCTGAGCCCGAACAGGAAGGAAAACAAGGGCCGGAATGTGTTGTTCGCCAGGAGATAATTGAGGTAGATCAGCGGCGTGTCGAGGAAAGAAAAGGCTTGGTCTCCCGGTTTCCAGCCCGCGAAGTTGCCCAGCACGTGCACCAGGAAAATGCCCAGCAGGGCGTACCCCCGGAGGATGTCTATGAGTTCGAAGCGTTGGCCGGCGCTGGTGGGCAGTGACAATTCGGGACGGCTGACGTTAAGCATGGCAGGTGGCGTAAGGGTTGTATGGTACCCGGCTTCCGGGCGATCAATGGTGGTGCTGGTGGACAAAAAAGGATACAGGCCGGCTCCGGCCGGCAGAATGGGGCGTGCCCGTCAGGAGCCACGTATTTCCCGCGTCAGTGAAACGCCAGGGATAGGCCCGCCGGAACGACCGGAATGCTTGCGCGGACGCAGGGGTAATCGGTTAAATGGTATTACACTGTGCTGGCTTGCAGTAATATTTGCGGGAAGTACACGTCGCCCACCCGGCTATGAGGGGGCTGATGAGCGGCAGACGTGGTTGCGGGGGGCAACACTGGACCGCCCATCCGTATTTATACCCATTTTATATTACACCACAAACTACGCAGAAATAGCCGAATTTTCTAAATGATTTGGCCCGGAAAATTAACCTTTAAGTGTAAAACCTGAAGTACCGCCCCGCAATGGGGTCAGGAATATCACTTTCCTTACATCATTTTGGCTTGATGCCAGCCGGGGGACAACCGGCAGGGTACGGGGAGCACGCAGCGGCGGCAAATACGTTCGTCAATCCTACGCCGGACGGAAAAGCCGCCGAATTGAAAATGCCGCCCGGGCGGATCGTCCGACCTTTGCCGGGAAAAGGCTCGCCCTCCCATTCTCCATTCAATCAACTCACCTGTATGTTCCGTAAAAAAATTTTCTCCGCCCTCCTGTTGCTGCTCACCGTAGTGTCGCTGTCGTCCTGCAACAAAGACAAAGACAACGAACCCAAGCCCGCCGCCACTCCGGGCCTGGAATGCAAAATCAACAATGTGGCCTGGAAAGCGGCTACCTTTAACAACACCCTCGTGGAAGCGCCAACGGCCGTATACCCCGGCAAACGGCTGGACATCCGGGGAACCGCCGCGGACGGCACCACCCTCGTCCTGACCATCAGCGAACCCTCCACCACCGCCAACGGCGGCATCAAGGTGGACACGTACTACACCAATATTCTTCGGAACGTGCCGCCCAACCACGTGTCCGGGACGCCGGTAAAAGCAGCCCTGGGCACCTACATGTCCCTCATCACGCAGAAAGTCTCCATGTCCGACCCGGAAGCGATGGAAGGCCAGATCGTGATTACGGCCTGCGACGCCGCGAAAAAAACCGTTTCCGGCACCTTTTTCTTCAATGCCATCAACTTCGACGACGCGTCGGTCCTGAATTTCACCTCGGGTACATTCACCAACCTGAGCTATACGGTTAGATAATCATTTTTTACTGCGTCCGAACGCAAAAACGCGATCCCCCGGGGTCGCGTTTTTGCGTTTGGCCCGTCCGGTTTCCGCCGCCGGCAAACCATGAAAGAACTCATCCATAAGCTACTTGCCGTGCTTGTGTTTGAGGTAGTGTTCCCGCAGGGCATCCTCGCCGAAGTCGTTGGTCAGGTCGCGGACGACGGTGTGCACGTGGTTGGCGTTGGTCTGCGAGTTGTCGTACTCGATCAGGATCACCGGGCTGTGGATGCGGTAGTAGTGCGCCTTGCCGGTTTCGGGCGTGCGGTGGCCGGCCCAGGCAAAGTGCAATTGGTCCATGCCCGCCCCTTCCACTTTCCGGCGCAGGTCGGCGGCCAGTTCGGGCCGGTAGTTGCCCAGGTACAGTTCGAGCAGTTGGCGCAGCATTTTCTGCTGGTCGGGCGTCATTTCGGCGTAGTGAATGCCCTCAGGCGTCCGCAACGTGGCTTTGCGGCTGTTGCCGGTCACGATCTCGTTGGGCGCCGTTTGGGCGAGGATCACCTTCTGCAACTGTTCGGGCGTGAAGCTGTGGAGCAGGGCAAAGCCCAGGTCGGCTTCCTGCTTGAGAATCTGCTTGCCCTGCTGCGGCCCACTTGGAACAATGGCCGGGTTGGCGCCCATGAAAGCCGGCGTTTCGGCCACCACTTTGCCCGTGGCCGTGGTGAAATTGAGCGAAAGGTGGTGTCCTTCCACCCGCCAGCCCCACACTTCCCCGTCAGCCGGCGTGCCGAACACGGTGAAGTAGTATTTTTCCGGGTGACGGCGGTCATTCTCGGGCGGCAGGCCCTCCAGTTCCTTCAGGATCACTTCCAGTTCCATGATCTCCCGGGCCTTGTCCATGCCCTGTTCGCTCAGGGCGGTCCGCAGCAGGTTCATGGCGGCCTTCCGCTGTGCTTCGTTCATGTCCCGCAGGGGCAACCCCTTGCGGTCGCGGGGCACAAAGTGCCAGTTGAACCGTTCTTCATCGGCGAACGGATAGATAGCCTGGCGGCGCGGCGCCTCCGGCAACGTACCCAGGAACGCCTGCGCGGCCCGGAGCATTTCCCGGTTGCTGACCGTCCGGGCGACGGCATGGGGGGAGGCTTTTTCCCGGCGGGCAACCGCCTGGCCCGTGGCGGCGGCCGGGGCAAGAGACACAACGGCCGCAAAGGCGACCCCGATTCTAAAACGCATGGCGGCGGGGGATTTCATCTGACAAAAAAAAGAAAAATTTGTTTCTTTCCAAGATGATGCCGGGTAAATCAAATTCCGGTTGGTTATGTGCCGCCCGGATGTTTGATTGCGTCCGAAAACGCAGAAGCCATCCCCCTCCTACCCGTTCAAGCCGGATTTGGTACACCCCGGCCAGTCGCCACTGCCGGCAGCCGCCCTGCCCCTGACTCAATTTGGGTTTCTTTGCCGGAACAGCAGGACGAAACGCGCGGCAACGGGACTTTACGCCGGATCATCGCCCAAAGGCCACCGTTTTGCGCGTTAAATTGCCCCGTGGCGTTCCGGGCCCGGGGCCGTGTCCCGTGCAATCGGCTACCGGGCGTTTGCCGTCCGTGTTGCCTGCTCCGGCCAGTCGCGGCGGGCCGGCGCGGCGCCGGTAAATCTTGCCGCGCAGCATCCGGATTCTTTTTTTTTCCGTAAACAATATTTCACTAAATCTTCCGCTATGGACCTGAAAAATGTACTATTCTCGCCTTATGGGCGTGTCATGAAGCTTTGTGCCCGGGCGTGCCTTGGTGCCGTCGCCCTCCTCGTGCCCCTGGCCGCACAGGCGCAGTGGGTGCAACGGGCCGACGCCCTGCGGCCCCGGTCGGAGGTCACCAGCGTGGTGTACAAAGACAAGCTTTACACCTTCCTCGGGTTCAGCAACGACGCCCTCGACGTCAACCACAGCAGCGAAGTGTACGACCCGGCCACCAATACCTGGCGACTCCTGGCTTCCATTCCCGACGGCAAATCCATGACGCACCAGGGGGTGGTGCTGGTTGACAACACGGTGTGGTTCATTGGGGGACGCGTGGGGCGGCACCCCGGGCCGGTCACCAGCGAAACCTGGATCTACAACATCAGCACCGACGCGTGGTCGCCCGGACCGCAGTTGCGGGACCCGGCCACCGGCAACCTGCTCCGGTGGGGCGGCGGCGGGGCGGCGCTCATCGGGCGCACCCTGCACGTGTTCGGCGGCTTCGTGGACAACGCGTGTTCCAACGACCAGGACAAGTATCACCTCACGCTGAACGTGGACGGCTGGCTGGCTACCGGGGTGGCGCAGTGGAAAAATGACCGCCGGCCCCTGCCCGTCAAGCGGTGCCACCTGGCCTGCGTGGTACTGAGCGGCAAGATTTACGCCCTCGGCGGCCAGTCGGGCCACGACTGCGGCGACCAGGACCTGAACGTGGCGCACGTGTATAACCCGGCCACCGACACCTGGAAGCAACTGCCCAACCTGCCTGCCCCCCGTTCGCACGCGGAAGGCGCCGCGTTTGCCCTGGACGGCAAGCTCTACATCGTGGCCGGACAGCAGTTCTACAGCAAAAACACCAACAAAGTGACTATGTACGACCCGGCCGCCAACTACGGCTACGGCCGGTGGACCGACTTCGTGAGCCCGGCCCTGCCCTTTGTCTACGAAGGGGTATCGGCCAAGGTGATCGGCAACACGTTCATCTATACGCACGGCGGCCAGGGCGCCAGCCAGAACGTGCAGAAGGCCACCTACACCCGCACCATCACGCGCAACCCCGTGCGGAAACTGGGCTTCCTCACGTCGTGCCTGTCGGTGAAG
>CADCTQ010000010.1 GCA_902805615.1 uncultured Cytophagales bacterium | reverse complement strand
CACGCAGCTACTCTTTAAAAAGGATTTCTATCACCGAAATATTCCTATCCGCTGATCCCCACATGATGCGTAGCATGGCGGTAAACCCACCCCCAGCCCCTCCGAGGAGGGGAGCCGCGATGCGACACCTTCCCCACGACACGACCTCCGTGCGGTCTCCTTTCTCCTCCGTGTGCTCTACGCCCGCGGCGGTTCTACTTCTTTTCTTTGCGGTCTTTGCGCTCCCCCTTTGCGTCTTTGCGTGAAACTCTTTCATCCCAACAAATGCCGGAGGGCGGGGTTCAAGCCCGGATATTGGTAGGTGAAGCCGGCCCGCGTGATCTTCTGGCTCGATACTTTGGCGCTGCCCAGCACCGAAACGGCCATTTCCCCGATGGCGAGTTTGAGGGCAAACGCCGGTACGTTGGGCAGAAAGAGCGGCTTGCCCAGCACTTCCGCAATCCCTTTCGTCAAGGCTTCGTTGGTGGCCGGCTCCGGCGCCACCGCGTTGTAGGCCCCCTGCACCTCCGGGTTTTCGAGGGCGTAGAGAAACATCCGGCACAGGTCGTCCACGTGAATCCACGACACCCACTGCTTGCCCGACCCGAGGGGCGCCCCGGCGCCGAGTCGTACGGGCTGGGCCATTTTTGCCAGGGCGCCGCCCTTTTCGCTGAGCACGATGCCGATGCGCAGCAGCACCGTGCGGATGCCCAGCCCGGCAACCGGTTGCACGGCGCCTTCCCAGGCTTTGGTGACTTCGGCCAGGAAGTCGTCGCCGGCCGGGGAGGTTTCCGTGAGCAGTTCCTCACCCCGGTCGGCGCCGTACATGCCGATGGCCGAGGCCGACAGGAACGTTTTGACCCGGTGGGGCGTCCGTTGCAACGCTTCGTACAACAACCGGCTCGATTGGGTGCGGCTTTCGAGAATCTCCTTTTTGCGGCCGGCCGTCCAGCGTTCATCGGCCACGCCGGCCCCGGCCAGGTGGATGATGCTATCGGCCCCGCGGATGGCTTCTTCGGCCAGGGAACCCTTCGCCGGGTCCCACGGGTACATTTTCACCCCCCTCGCCTCCGAAGCGCGGCGGCTGAGGTACGCCACTTCGCAGCCTTTTTCCAGGAGCATTTCGGTGAGCCGGGAACCGATCAGGCCCGTGCCGCCGGTAATGAGTACTTTTTGGGACATATCAGTTTAATCAGGTGAATCCTGGGGTTACTCGCCGGTGTTTGAATTGATCACCAGCACTTTGTCCCAGATGGCTTTGTTGGCCTGGATGAATTCTTTGTGCTTGGGGTGCCCGAAGTACGCCTCAATGTCTCCTTCCGTGCCGAACGTCATGTAGTGCATCACGTCGTACTCGGGGGCCGCCCCCTTGTCGCCGGTGAGGGTTTTGCCGCCGTGGTAGGACACAATCAGGGGAATCTCCGTTTTGAGCCGGGCAAAGTGGCTCATGTGCCGGGCAACCGCTTCGGGCGGGGCGTCGGCCTTGAACTTAAAGCACACGATGCGTTGCTTCGGCCCGGCGGCCGGGCGGTACAACGGCGTAAAGGCCGTCAGCACCAGGCAAATGGCAGCAATGCCGGTCAGGATGGCGGGCCAGGGCCGGCCGGGGAAGTATCTTTTCATGGCATGACGGTTTACGGACTATTAAACCCCAACGGACGCAACTTGTTCGGCCGGGCGGCGCCGGGGCCCGATTTAATTCGCATGATACGTACGCTCAGCAATTGAAGCAACCCCGTTATTTGACTTGTAACGAAAGATTGTCCGGGTCGGGTAGGAAAGAAGGGTATGCGTGGATAAGGTTGTTTGCGTAGCTTAACGTACACCATGCGTACCTTTTTACTGCTGCTGACCAGTTCCCTTGGCCTTTGGGCATTTCCCCTGTACGGGCAACGCATTGCCGTCAGGAACAACACGACGCTGCAACCCCTGGCGAACGTTGCCCTCTACAAAGCTCCCGCGCAGGCTTCCCCGCCCCGGCACGCCGTCTGGACGAACCAGGCGGGAGAAGCCGACTTGCCGGGCCTGGCCGCGTCGGATACGCTGGTGCTCCAGGCGGACGGCTACCAGGTCCTCCAACGCCTCCTCTCCGGGCTTGCCGCCGACGGGTACCGGGCCGGGCTCACCGAAAAAACGTATTCCCTGGACGAAGTAGTGGTGTCGGCCAGCAAGTTCGACGAGAAACGGTCGGACGTGGCCCAGCAAATCAAAGTATTGGGCGGCAGTACGCTGGCCTTCATGAACCAGCCGACTGCCGCCGAGGTGCTGCAACAGTCGGGCCACGTGGCCGTGCAGGAAAGCCAGCAGGGTGGCGGCAGCCCGGTCCTGCGCGGATTCGAAGCCAACAAGGTGCTGCTGGTGGTGGACGGCGTGCGGATGAACAACGCCATTTACCGCGGCGGCCACCTCCAGAACGTGATTACGCTCGACAATGCCATTCTTGAGAAAGCCGAAATCCTGTTCGGGCCGGGCTCGGTGATGTACGGCTCCGACGCCCTGGGCGGCGTGGTGCACTTCTACACCAAAGACCCGGTGCTGGCCGACAGCACGCAAAAGCGTACCGCCGGGGGCAACGCCTTTGTCCGCTACGCCTCGGCCAACGGGGAGCGGACCGGGCACCTCGACCTGCACGCCGGATCGCGGCAAATCGGCTTGCTGACCAGCGTTACCTTCTCCGACTTCGGCGACCTGCGGCAGGGCCGCCGGCGCAACGCCGCCATGGGCACCCTGGGCCTGCGGAATTTCTACGCGACCCGGCTCGGTGACCGGGATACGGTGCTGGCCAACCCCGATCCGGACGTGCAGGTACTGAGCGGCTACCGGCAGTACGACTTTTTGCAGAAGGTGCTCTTCCGGCCCGGCCCGCAGGTTTCGCACACGCTTAATTTCCAGTACTCGACCAGTTCGGACGTGCCGCGTTACGACCGGCTCACCGACCCCGGGAAAGGCGTTCCGTTGCGTTCCGCCGAATGGTACTACGGCCCGCAGAAACGGCTCTTTGCTTCCTACAAGCTGGACCTGCGGTCGGGCCTTCCCCTTTACGACCACGCCCGGGTGATTGCCGGCTTCCAGCAGCTCGAAGAGAGCCGCATCAACCGCAACTTGGATGCCGCCGAACGGGACCACCGGATCGAAAAGGTGGACGTTTTTACCTTTACCGTGGACCTGAGCAAGCACCTGCGCCGCCACGGGCTGCGCTACGGCGCCGAGTGGAACAACAACTACGTGGCTTCCCGGGCCTTTACTCAAAACGTCTCCACTGGTGCGGTCGGCCCCCTCGACACGCGGTACCCCGACGGCGGCAGCCGCATGCAAACCCTGGCCGCCTACTTTACGCACACCTGGGACATCAGCGACCGGTGGATTTTTACGAGCGGCGTCCGGTATTCGCGGGTCACGTTGGGGGCCCGCTTCCGCGAAAAAGCCTTTTTCCCGTTTCCCTTCGACGAGGTGAAAGCGCAACACGGCGCCCTCAACGGCAACGTGGGCCTCGTCTTCCAGCCGGGCCGCGACTGGCGGTTCGCGCTGCTGGGTTCTTCGGGCTTCCGGGCGCCCAACGTGGATGACCTGAGCAAGGTCTTTGAATCCAGGCCGGGCAACCTGGTGGTGCCCAACCCGGGCCTGCGGCCGGAATACGTCTACAACGCGGAGTTGAGTGTGGGCAAAGCCCTTGCGGAGCGCATTCACCTGGAAGCCACCGGGTACTACGCCCTTTACCACAACGCCATTGCGGTGCAGCCGTTCCGGCTGAACGGCCAGGACCAGGTACGCTACAACGGGGAATGGAGCCGGGTGACGGCCAACGCCAATGCCCGCCGGGCGTATACCACCGGGCTGAGCCTGGGCCTGTCGGCCGACCTGACGGGGAGCCTTTCGCTCACCAGCACCCTCCACTACACCTACGGCCGCATCCGCACCGAC
Organism: uncultured Cytophagales bacterium; assembly: GCA_902805615.1. Taxonomy (GTDB): domain Bacteria; phylum Bacteroidota; class Bacteroidia; order Cytophagales; family 172606-1; genus CADCTQ01. Next base: position 1,918 of record CADCTQ010000010.1, on the reverse strand, counting down.
TCTACGGCGCACCCCCTCGACCACATTCCGCCGCTGTACGGCAAAACGGGGCTGGCGGTCAGGCTGCGCCGGTTCGGGGGCGAATTTTTCGCGCTGTACAACGGCTGGAAACGCATCGGCGACTACTACCGGAACGGCGAGGACAACGAGCAGTACGCCACGCCGGCGGGAATGCCCGCCTGGTACACCCTCAACGGCCGGGCCAGTTTCCAGGTAAACGCCTACCTCGCCCTCCAGGCCGCCGTGGAGAATGGGTTGGACCGCAATTACCGCGTATTTGCTTCCGGCATCAGTGCCCCCGGCCGGAACTTCGTGGTCACCATCAGGGGAAAATTTTAAAAATAGCTTGTGAAGGACGAAGTCATCCCCCTGCCCCCTTCGGCTCCCGCACCGGCTCACCCACCAGGGGGACCCGCGTGCCCACCGAACGCAAGTCACTCCTGCTTACTTACGACAGTTCCCTTGCGGACGCTTGCGCCAGCCAGGACGAACTTTACACGGGTAAGGGCGCTCAGACGCTAAGGATCACTTCACAGACAACTCCACAAAAAAAGCCCTGGCTGCTCAGGCCAGGGCTTTCCAAAGGAATTTTTGATCAATTATAAACCGAAGGCGGATTTTACCTTGTCAACGTAATCGAGTTTTTCCCAGGTGAAGAATTCAACCGGCTTGGTTTGCACCCGGCGGATTTCCTCGCGGCCCTGGCCGTTCTCTTTTACTTCCACGTACTCCAGCCTCACTTCCCGCGTAAACGCCTCGCGGCCCACGTGGCCGTAGGCGGCCGTCTCGGAGAAGATGGGCAGCTTGAGGCCGAACCGCTCCACGATGGCCTTGGGACGCATGTCGAAAAGCTCGGTCACCCGCTTGGCAATGTCGCCGTCGGAAAGCTTCACTTTGGCCGTGCCGTAGGTGTTGACGGTGAGGGAAACGGGCTTGGCAACCCCAATGGCGTAGGAAACCTGCACCAGGGCTTCGTCGGCCACGCCGGCGGCCACCAGGTTTTTGGCAATGTGCCGGGCGGCGTAGGCGGCGCTGCGGTCTACCTTGGAGGGGTCTTTGCCCGAGAAGGCACCGCCGCCGTGGGCGCCGCGTCCGCCGTACGTATCCACGATGATCTTGCGGCCCGTCAGGCCCGAGTCGCCGTGGGGACCGCCGATCACGAACTTACCGGTGGGGTTGATGAAGTATTTGGTGTCGCGGAGCAAATCCTGCGGGATGATCGCCGGGTTCTTGAGCACTTTCTCGATGATGTCCGTCTTGATCTGCGCCAGCATCTGCTCGTCGGCGGCGGCTTTGGCGGCGTCCGAGTTGTCTTTGGGCTTCACAAAGTCGTCGTGCTGGGTCGAAACCACAATGGCGTCAATGCGCAGGGGCTTGTGGTTGTCGTCGTATTCGATGGTGACCTGCGACTTGGTGTCGGGGCGCAGGTAGGAAATCAACTGCGGCTGCTCCTTGCGGATGCGGGCCAGTTCGCGCACGATGCGGTGCGAGAGGGCCAGGGCCATGGGCATGTATTCACCGGTTTCGCGGTTGGCGTACCCGAACATCATGCCCTGGTCGCCGGCACCCTGCTCCTTGTTATCTCCTTCGTCCACGCCGCGGGCAATGTCGGGCGACTGGGCGTGGATCGCGTTTACAATGCCGCATGACTGGGCTTCGAACTGGTATTCGGCTTTGGTATAACCAATTTTCTCGATGGTCTTGCGCACAACCTTCTGTACATCTACGTACGCCTTGGTGGTAATCTCGCCGGCTACCACCACCAGGCCGGTGGTTACCAGGGTCTCGCAAGCTACCCGGGAGTTGGGGTCCTGGGTGAGCATGGCATCCAGAATGGCATCGGAGATCTGGTCGGCCACTTTATCGGGGTGCCCTTCGGAAACGGATTCAGAGGTGAATAAATAAGGCATCTGTAAAC
>CADCTQ010000009.1 GCA_902805615.1 uncultured Cytophagales bacterium | reverse complement strand
CCACCCGGCCGGTGGGCAGCAATGCCCCGCTCACGGGCCTGCGGGCCGACGGCACGGAGTTTCCCATCGAAGCGTCGCTGTCGCAGGCGGAGGTGGCCGACAAAAAGTACTACACGGTGATCCTGCGCGACATTACCCGCCGGATCGCCGCCGAACGGCAGGAAAAGAGCCTCAACCAGGAACTCACCCGCCAGAACGAACAGCTCCAGCAGTTCGGCTTCATCACCTCGCACAACATCCGCGGGCCGGTGGCCAGCCTGCTCGGCCTCACCCACCTGTTCAACTACGACAACTACGCCGACCCCGAAAACGCCATCATCGTGCGCAGCGTGGCCCAAACGGTGCAGAAGCTCGACAACGTCATCAGCGACCTCAACCAGATTCTCGATTACAAACGCGACCTGAACATGGTGAAGGAGCCCGTGTCGCTGGAAGAGACGTTCACCAGCGTGTGCGTGAGCGTGTCGCAGTGGATTCAGGAGTCGGGGTGCGAACTCCGGGCGGACTTTGCCGAGGTGCCGGTGGTGTACGCCGTGAAAAGTTACCTGCACAGCATTCTCTATAACCTGCTCACCAACGCCATCAAGTTCCGCAGCCCCGACCGGACGCTGCACGTGGACCTGACGGCCCGGCGGGACAACGGCTATACGTGCATTGCCTTCCGCGACAACGGGCTGGGCTTCGACCTGGAAAAGTACCGCACGCAGGTATTCGGCCTGTACCGCCGCTTTCACCTGCACGCCGAGGGCAAAGGGCTGGGCCTGCTCCTCACCAAAACCCAGGTGGAAGCCATGAACGGCAGCATCGGCGTGGAAAGCCAGGTGGGCGAAGGCACCACGTTTACCGTCCGCCTGCCCGAAGCCAACACCCCGCTCATTTCCGAAAAGGACGCCGAAGCGTGAGCACGTATAAGTACGCAGAAATTATTTCCGTAATTCTACCCGTCCGTACGCATCCATCTCCAAAAGCTTACGTTTATGTCATCAAACAGACCATTTGTGACCTAAAGAACTGCTTTCAACAATGTATACGGTATTTGTGGCGCGCACGACCGGCGGGATGGTAGCGCAAAAGGATTTCGAGGAAGTGGAGCCGGCCCGCGCGTACTACGACCAGCTTTTTGCGGAAAAACCGTACGAGGGCGTGATGGTGATGTTGCTCCGGAAGGAAGGCTACTACCGGAGCTTCCTGGTGGATGCGGGCGTCGTTCCTTCCACGATCAAGCCCAAAGCGGATACCCTCGATGCCGCGGGCCTCGAAGCCGGATTAGGCGGCGGTTAGTGGTAAATTATACTCCAACATTAATACGAACCCCGTCAGCAGTTGACGGGGTTTGTCGTATGTGCCCGGAGGCATTTTCAAGGCCGGGGCACCGCGTACCTGCCGTAAAGCTTCCCGCAACGTATGGAGTTGCCCAATAATTTGCATGATCTGGCTTGGCGGCACGCCGCCCGGCTGGTCTTCCCGCAGCAGTTCCGATATTGTAAAAATAACCTCATTGCAAAAGGCTTCCAGGTAATCCGGCGTTTGTTCTGCTACCAGTTCAAGCAAGGGCATCACGTTTAAATGAGGGTGCGCGTGGAGCAATTCGAGTAGTTTGGAATGGCCGGGTAAGTGTTCTGTTTTGTTCATGGCTGAAAGGGTGTTGCAACTTCGTAACGTTGTAACAATATTACGGTATAAAAATGTTACGCTCAACGGTAACATAGGCAATTTGCATTTTTGTTACAGAATTGTTATTGTTACGAAAATTTTCAACTATGGCAACTCCCGACGGCGGCAAACCGCTCAAACGTGACATCCTGGCCCGGGATGTTCCGGAAGAACTCTACAAAAGGATTGTAGAAATGCACGGCGCCGCCCTCCTGGCGGGAGACCGCAAAAGCCTGGGTACGATCCTGATCGAGTTGGCTCTGAAAGGAATGCAGGAGAAATAACAGTCTCCATTGCGCGATGAAACCCAAGCGACCTATCCGTACGCCTAAAAAACGCAAACCCCGCCCTGGTGGCGGGGTTCTTTTTTGGCTGACCGCAAATGCAGGGCCAGGCCAGCAACTTGTTTGGTTTGAATGCATCGAAAAGCCGTCAGTGAGACACTGACGGCGGCATAAGTCACTCAATGAGCATGATTCCGTGCCGTGGTCAGTGTCCCACTGACCACCTTCGCGCAAATATTACCTGAGGGGTGGTCATCCACAGACGATTGGCAAGTCATCCCCCTCCCCCCTTCCCTTACCCGTCATCAGCCGCACAAGGGGGACCGGTACCCGGCGGCTCTGTGGCAAGTAACGGTCCGTGTCCATCGAATAGGCAGGGTTCCCTTATGGCGGCACCGGCAGGTACGGGGTCCCCCTTGTGGGTTTGCCCGTGGATAAGCGAAGGGGGCAGGGGGATGATGCCCTTGGCAGAAGCGTTGTTGAAAGCTCCGGAGGAGCGTGCTGTTCCTAGCAAGGACCACCAAATGATACACAAGCTCCGTAGGAGCGTCCTGTCAACCAACAGGTCGCTCCTACGGAGCGCTTGCGTGAGGGAAATGTTGCGTGCCAGGAACAGGGCGTCCCTCCGGGACTTTCCCCAACGACAACTTGCCCACTTGTCATCACTATAATGCCAAATAATGCCAAACCGGAAATTGCGGAACGAACAACCAACAATGAATCAATATTAGTACGTTTCCTGCGCTTCGAGCACGGGGTAGTCGAGGTAGCCCTTGTCGCCGCCGGCGAAGAACGTGGTGTGGTCGGGTACGGCCAGTTCGGCGCCGGTGCGCAGGCGTTCGGGCAGGTCGGGGTTGGCGACGAAGGGACGGCCGAAGGCAACCAGGTCGGCCAGGCCGCCTTGCAGCTCCGCTTCGGCGCGGTCGCGGTCGTAGTTGCCGCACAGGATGATCGGCCCGGCAAAAGCTTCCCGGATCGTCGCGTACAGGTTCCGGATGGGAGCCTGGACTTCCGGATCGGCGCTGGTTGACAGGTGCAGGTACGCAATGCCCGCCCGGCTCAGTTCGGCCGCCAGGTACGCGTATGTTTCGTCAATGGCATCGTACAGCGGCTGGTCGTTGTACACGCCGTAGGGCGACAGCCGGATGCCCACGTGCTCCTTGCCGATGGCCGCGGCCACCTGCGCCGCCGTTTCGAGCAAAAACCGGCTCCGGTTCCCGATGCTGCCGCCGTACGCATCGGTGCGCCCGTTGGAGGCCGGGTTGAGAAACTGCTCGATGAGGTAGCCGTTGGCGCCGTGCAGTTCCACCCCGTCGAAGCCCGCTTCCATCGCCAGCCGCGCCGCCGCCACGAATTCTCCGATGGTTGACTGCACTTCCGCGGCCGTCAGCGCCTCCGGTACCGGGTGCGGCTGGAGCCCTTCCTGGTCCGTCCACATTTGCCCGGCCGCCGCCACCGCCGAGGGCGCCACGATGCGGGCCCCGGCCGGCATGTTGAGCGGGTGCGAAATGCGGCCCGTGTGCATCAGTTGCACGAAAATCCGTCCGCCCCGGGCGTGCACGGCCTCTGTGACGTCCCGCCAGCCGGCCACCTGCGCGGCGGTGTACACGCCGGGGATGCGCGAATACCCCAGGCCGTTGGCCGAAGGGGCGGTGCCTTCCGTAATGATGAGGCCGGCGGTGGCGCGCAGGCCGTAGTAGGTTGCCATGCGGGCGTTGGGCAGGTTGCCTTCGGCCCGGCTCCGGGTCATGGGGGCCATCACGATCCGGCTCGAAAGGCGGAACGGACCCAGTTGAAAGTCGGAAAACAGTTTGTCAGCCATGATAGGTAGACTTTAGTAGTGAGAAGTGAGAAGTGAGATGAGAGACGGAAGACAGGTTTGTTTCCGTCAGTGGGTTGTAAATGGTTTTGCGGGTTTGATGCGGGCCGGTCCTGAGGGCTCAGGGCTCAGGATCGTTGCCCGGACAAAACTAATCTAAATATTTAAAAATTTAAATGTATTTATATAAAATTTTTCACTCCGACAGCAGGGTGAAGAATTGGGCCAGTTGGCCGAGTTTTTCCTTGTTGATGCGCAGGTTCACGCTGCGGCCTTCCTTCTGGGAGAGGATGAGGTCGCTTTCGGTGAGGATTTTGACGTGGTGCGACACGCAGGGCTGCGAAAGGCCGGTGAGTTCCTGCACTTCGGAGGGCGACACGCTGCCTTTGCGGGCAATTTCAAGCAGGATGGCGAGGCGGTACTTGTCGGCCACGGCGTTGGAAGCCTTTTCGACGAATTTATTTTCCATGCTGCAAAGGTACCGACTAGGCATTTAAATATGCAAATATTTAGATACGGGTTGCTGGTGGGGGATTTCGATGTCCGATGCTCGGAGGAACCACCCCTGTCCCCTCCTTGCAAAAAGGAGGGGAGCCGTGCCCATACGCCCCGCTGACCGGGAAAGGCATCCGTAACGTGCTTTTCTCCTTGTCACGCAGCCGGTGGTTACAGTTCCCCTCCTTCCTTCAAGGAGGGGACAGGGGTGGTTCCCCCCAATACCCTAATCCTTTAATACCTCAATACCTTCATCCCCCGAGCATCGAGCATCGAACATCGCCCCCCTCCTACTGAATGAGCCGGTAAAATTGCTGCTTATAGGTTTCGGAAACGGGGATGAGTTCCTTGCCGATCCGGATGCGGTCCCTCTCGACGGATTCGATCTTGCCCAGGGCCACCAGGTAGGATTTGTGCACCCGGCAGAACAACCGTTCGGGCAATTTGGCTTCCAGTTCCCTGAACGTTTCGGGCGTCATGAGCTTGCTCCCCACGCAGTGCAGCCGGCGGTAATCCCGCATCCCTTCGATGAACAACAACTCGTCGAGCTGGACTTTTTGCAGGCGGTGCCCGGTCTTGATGAACAGAAAGGCCGGGGCCGGCGGCTGGTGCTTCGCCAGCAGTTTGCCTTGCACCCGCAGCACCGCCTGCAGGAACCGCTCGAACGAAAACGGCTTGAGCAGGTAGTCGGCCACCTGCAATTCGTAGCCTTTGAGGGCGTACTGTTCAAACGCCGTGCACAGGATCACCTCGGGCCGGTGGGTCAGCGATTCGAGCAACCCGATGCCCGAAAGTTCATCCATCTGAACGTCCAGCAGCAGCAGGTCCACCGGCTCCCGTTGCAGGTACCCGATGGCCTCCAGGCCGTTGTCGAAGGATTGCAGCAGGTGCAGAAAGGGTACCTTCTGCACGTATTCTTCCAGGCGCAGCTTCGCCAGCGGTTCGTCTTCGACAATGAGGCAGTTCATCTTCATGCGGGTACGGGTCTGGTTGCGTAAGCGGTCGGCTGCGTTGCCGGTTCGTGGAGCCGGAGCCGCAGTTCCACGGTAAACGCATCCGGCGCGGGGTGGATGCTTAGTTCGTAGCGGTCTTTGTAGAGCAGTTCGAGCCGCTGCCGGATCAGTTTGAGGCCCAGCCCGCCCCCGTCGGCGGGAAGCGGTTGCCCCGGGGTGTACGCGTTGCGGCAAGAGAAGAAAATTTCCTCCTCCCCGATGTCAAAATGCAGGGAGACGGCCTGCGGAATCTTCTTGTTGGTGGCGTACTTAAAGGCATTTTCCAGGAACGGGATGAAGAGCATGGGCGCAATGGTCAGGTGACCGGGCGTACCGGTGATGGTGCATTCGACGAACTGCGCGTTGGCCGTGCGGATCTGCTGCAAGGCGAGGTACTGCCGGATGTAGTCCAACTCCCGGGTGAGCGGCACGCGTTCGAGCGGCGACGCGTAGAGGATAAAGCGCAGCATTTCGGAAAGATGATTGAGGTAGCGGGAAGCGGCCGGGGCGTCTTTGCCGATCAGGATATCAATGTTATTGAGGGTGTTGAACAGGAAGTGCGGGTTGAGTTGGGCT
>CADCTQ010000008.1 GCA_902805615.1 uncultured Cytophagales bacterium | reverse complement strand
GTTATCAAAGTATCCGGAAGGGGGCAGGGCCACTCAGGGCTTACGGTAATAAAAGATATACCTGCCTATTGGTTGACGCGTGAAAGAATCGAGATTGAACTCGTCTCGGGATTCTTCTAAAAAATCCGGCTCCAACCTGTGGTCAAGCAGTACGACGGACGCAGCCGTACGAACCGGGTGTAAACTCTGTTTTTGGGATGTGGGCAGTTTAACCACCGGGTTTGGTTTGCTTTTGAACACATTTACGTACGTCCGGAATGATTCGACTGTTTCGACGTCATATATTGGATTATATACGAGTACGATAGCGCCATCGGGCGGAGTCTGCTGCACTACTGCAGTTAAAAATCCATTAATTTCATTACCAAAAACACGAAAATCCCGTCCGGACTGGTAGGCGGCCTGGGCTTTTGGATACAGGTAAAGGAGTACCGCCGCGGCCAGAAAAATGCTTGCCGTCGCCCGGCTGGTCCGGCTGGCATCCGGTAATTTTTTTCTGACAAAGTAAAGAGGAAGCACCAGTAGCAGGGCTACGGGAATCGTTGCAGGAATGTAATACCTCCCTATGAATGAAGATTTGGTGTAGATGAAAACCTGAGTGGCGATAAACAGGGCGGCAATCATTACTAGCGGAAAGTAGCATTCGGCCAGATGCATCAATCGGGTCTTGAACTCGCGAAGCGAATCGATCTGGTAGAATAACAGGCACGCTATGATATAGAGCTGAACAATCCAGATAAGGGCCAGGCGGTCTTCCCCGGCAAAAGTCAGGAATGTTCTCAGGTAATCTGTAATTCTTGTCTCCTCGCTGACACCGGCATAGCCTATGTTCATGGTCGGATTTTTTAATCTGACCATGATGACTACCGATAATAGAACACATGTCATCAGTACACCTTCAATGAAATTGTTCCGCAGGGAAAGGTACCAAGTCGTATTCGTATAAAAGCGGTGAAGGTATATTTTGAACAACATGACGGCTGGAATGGCGAGTGCAAAACTCTCTTTGCAATAAGCAGCAATAGCCATAGTGACACAAAACAGAACTTTATAGCCGATGTGCCCATTGTGCCGGGCGGAAAGTAAGGCAAATAGTAGGGCTAACCCCATGAAAAATACCCCTCGGCTTTCGTTATTTCCGTTCATCCACCATAATTCAGCTTGAGGCCCCAGCAGGCAAAGCAATACAAAAAGGAGGGCTTCCGGAATTGAGAACCGCAGGCTCCGGCCAAAACTGTACAGCACGGAGGCAACAAGACTTCCGAAAACACCCATAAACAGGGCGTAGTGAAAAAAATCTAGTTTCATCAGGTGCGTTTGCAGTACAAGCAAACACCAGTAAACAGGTCTAAACCTGGTTACGTCAAAATCCATGCGCAACCTCTTACCCAGTACTTCCCAAAAAGAAGAATTGCTGCTGGTCAACTCCTGCTTTATGGTGATGAAGGTGTGGTCGTCCATGAAATGGAAACCGGAATGGATTGCGCCCGTAATCAGATGCAGGAAAAGAAAAAACAGAATTGTAAAAAATATGAAAGCAACAATGCACTCGCGGAAGGAAATCGAAAGTCTTTTCATTGGTGAAAAAATAATTTATTTGCGACCGGAAGCAATACTGGAGTCACGAATGATGTACAAAGGCCGGTTTTTTGCCTGAATGAATAATTTGCCTAAATACTCACCAATTACTCCCAGAATTATCAGTTGGATTCCTCCCATGAACAAAACGCTCATAACCACTGAAGTCCACCCTGAAACCACTCGGTTGGAAAAAAAATAACCATAAATGGCATAAATGCCGTACAGGAAAGCGAGAACGGAAAACGAAAAGCCGAGCAGGGCTGATAAACGCAGGGGTTTAATGCTGAAAGAGGTTATCCCCTTGGTGGCAAAGGAGAACATCTTTTTAACTGAATACTTAGTGGTCCCCGCGAAGCGTTCAGCTGGGTGATAGTCGATCTTATACTGTTTGAAACCAAGCCAGCTAACCAGGCCGCGAATGAAAAGATCGTTTTCATTCATGCTTCTGAAAGCCATCACTGCTCTGCTGTCCATTAGGCGGAAATCCGCCGTACCCTCTTCAATGTTCAAGTCTCCAAAGTAGTTGATGAGCTTGTAGAATATACTTGAAGTTTTACGCTTGAAGATCGGCAGTTTCTTATCCTCCTTGCGGCGGGTATACACAATATCGTAGCCTTCCTGCCACTTGGCAATCAACTCGGGAATAAGCGAGGGTGGGTGCTGCAGGTCGGCGTCCATGGAAATAACGCAGTCGCCGCTGGAATGATCTAAGCCGGCTTTCAGGGCGTTCTGATGACCGAAATTCCGGGAGAGCGAAATGTAGTTGATCCGAACATCGGCTTGATTCAATTGTTGCAAGAGTTGAGTGGTGGCGTCAGCGCTGCCATCATCCACAAATATGATTTCGAAGTGCTGGTAGGGGGAGAGCACGGATAGCAGGGTGTCCATTAACCGCGGTATGTTGTCCGCTTCATTGTATCCCGGAACCACCACTGAAACTTTGAAAGTTTTCATCTGCCAATACTGGAATCCGCTGATTTGGTACTATCCTCCTTTTTCAAATTCTTGTCGCCGTATTGAGCGATGTAGTAAGTAATTCCGGTTCTGTATACCAGGTACGGTACCGGCAAATTGTAAGTTTGTGCTTCCTGCTCAAGAGGTTCCAGGTTAGCCGGAACTACGTACATCTGGTTAATTACGCTCTGGATGAGTCCATTCATGCTCACCAGTTCGTTTTTGGCATTGATGACGATGGAATCTCCTTGGTAGGTGGGCAATTTTTTGATCATTGCCCGAACGTCGTCCTCCGTATACTCTTTTTTCTTTACATTAACTTTTTCCGCACGTAGTATTGCTTTCTGCTCAAGCAATGCCTGTTCGTAGTAATAGATCAAGTAGCTAATGATTGCAGCGGAAGTGACAACTGCTATGATTAATAGTTTGCGGTCTTTCGGCATGTAAGCGGAAAATTATATTACAAAGTTCAAATTTACGATATTTTTCGCGAAACAAATCTTCTGAAGGCTTGATGTAACGATACGCGTTACCCTCCAAGGCCGGGAGTCAAGCGGCCCAAGGATGGACCTGTTTTAACCATTTTTCCCCGCCTGACCTGGTGTGATGAACTGCGAAGTTTTAAATCACAACCGGATTTGGGTAAGGGTCGGGGAAAGATACACATGCCCAGCCTTATGTGCCCTTGCGCTCCAGCACCAGGTAGCACCGGAAAGCCAGCAGTGGACGCAACGGGGTCAGCAGCGTTTCCAGGGCCTGGAAAGCCGGGATCATCCAGTTGGGAATCATGGATTTGTTTTCAAAACCGCCCGACGCCGGGTACAGAATGCAACTGAGCCGTTCCTTGCGGACGATGCGCAGCTTATCCTTGAAGTGGGCATTGAACTGGCCGATGCCTTTGTAGAAGAGCAGGTACGGAATGGCCTGGTTGGAATCCCACGGGTCTTTGGTTTGCAGGCCCCTCCTGGCGTAATAATCTGTTTCAAACTCGAAGGGCTCAGGGTGATACCGGCGGTACACGGGCAGCGAGAAGGGGGAGGGGTACGGTTCGAGCATGATCAGGCGGCCGCCCGGCCGCAGGGTGCGGGCGGCTTCGTGCAGAAACTGCACAGGATTGTACAGGTGGTGCAACACGTCCACCAGCACGATGTTGCCCAGGAAATCATCGACAAACGGCATTTCGTGCGCATCGAAGGCCATGTCCAGCCAGGGCATGGGTACAATGTCGGCCGCAATCACGTCCGGCTTGAACTGCTTGAAGTTGCCCCCGCCGGCCCCCAGTTCCACCGTCGGCGCGTCCGTCGGGTAGAGGTCTTTGAGGATTTTAAGGTACCATTCCGTATAAATGACACGGATGATCTCCTTGTTATCCCATACCTGCCGGTGCTTTTCGAGGATGTGTTCCATACTAGACGAACTTTATGTTACGCATTGCGGAAAATGTCATCTTCAGCAGCCGTGCTTTAACTTCTTGAGCTTGCATTCATGTGTGTATTAGGAAATTAACGGGTAGATGTTTACTGCCCGGCCGGCTTTTTCTTGTAAATTTCCAGGTAGTAACCAATGGCAGTTTTATAGACCATGTAGGGCATGGGTAGCCTGTCGCGGCTGGCCTGGATGGTAGCACTGTAAGCAATTGTAGGGTTGCGGCCGCAAGAACAATAATCAGCAGGTTCTTTTTTTCACGCTTCATACGAAGAAGTATTCCTGGAATGCCTGCCGCTGCACGGACAAAGTCCGTCCGGTAGTCAGCAGCGGAGGTATGACATCTCCTGTTTGTTTGGGTTCCTGTTTTGGCAGTTCGTGCGTTGGCTACGGTGGTTTAGCACGGCTGCCCCGCAAAGGTAGCCCCGGTTTCTGCGGCCGCAGCATCAGCGTTCTTCCGTTTCCCCAATGGCGGGATCCGATTTTATTGAAATGGTATTTTTAATTTATTACCAAAAAACGCGGTGCGTTGTTGCGCCGGGTATTGTTACTAAAACAAGAGGTTCCGGCAGCAAATCAGGGTATCGGAGGCCATATTCACGTTCTTACGTAATTTTACAAAGATATTGTGTAAACAAGTTCTATGCCCGGTAAAATTTTGGTCAGCGGTTTGTTCGTGCATCCCGGCAAAGTAGGGGGAGCCGAGAATTATTTGTATAATTTGTTGAAGGGATTTGACCAACTGGGAGCGGCCGGAGACATTGACCTGCTGCTCAACGCCGGGTATTCGGACTATAACCCGGTCGTGCAGCGCTTCAACCCAATCCCGGTGCGGCTGATGGGCAACCGGGCCTTTTACGATTACCTGTTGCCCCGGGTAGTGACCCAGTACCCTGCGTACGAGTCGGTGCTATTACCCAATTACGTGACCCCGCTCGGCCTTTTTGCTTCCGGCAGGCAGCCGCGTTGCGTGACGACCATTCACGACTTGCTTTACCTGCACTTTCCCCGGTTCTTTTCGATGGGCAAAAGGCTGTGGCAAAATACGGCCAACCTGCACACGCTCAACCGTGCCGATAAGGTAGTATGCATCTCGGACTTCGTGCGCCACGACATCCTGGAGCGGTTCGGGGAAAAGTACAAGAATAAGCTGCAAACGATCCACAACCCCATTGACTTTGACCGGTTCGGGGAAGTGGCCGGTGCGGAAAAGCCCTACCCACATGACTACATTTTGTCGGTGAGCGCCATGTATCCGCACAAGAATACGCTTACCCTCCTGAAGGCGTTCCGGGAATACAAAAAGAAGACGGACAACGGCGTAAAACTCGTATTGGCGGGTCAACTGCCCAAGCATCTGCTCGGGAGCGATTTTGGTGAATACCATAAGGAACTCTCGCACGTACTGGCGCACACGCCTGACATCATTGTAACGGGCTACATCCCCAACCGGCAGTTGGACATTTTGTACCGGCACTGCCTGTTCTTCGTATATCCTTCCCTTTTCGAAGGCTTCGGCATGCCCGTCGTAGAAGCCCTGGGGTGCGGAAAACCTGCCATTACTACCAAGTGTGCTTCACTGTACGAGGTATCAATGGGAAAAGCAGTGTACGTGGAGAACCCGGCCAGTGAGCACGAACTGGCCGAAAAAATTGCGTATTGCTACGACAATCTGCCCGGGCTTACCCGCGAAGCCGCCCGCCTCACCCCGATCTTACGGGAAAAGTATTCGGTACAGAACATTGCGGGCCAGTATTACCGGGCGTTGATGGGGTAGGTCCGCTTTCCGTACTCCCGTTGCACCCGCTTCCCGCAACCGTCGGTCCCGCCGCAGTCAGACGCGTACGCCTTATGCCACCGGGTACGGTGAGGCCGGGGAGGGAGTCCCCGCAGGAGCAGACCCGGTGGCAAGGCGGTGGCGATGGTAAATTACTTTGGCGACGAACCCGAGGGTGGTCCAGTACAGCGAGGCAACGGTAGGGCTTTCGAGCAAGAGGTTGAACAGGCCCACGCTGGTGATGGCAAAAAAGCTCCAGAAAACCAGGTACAGGTTGTTGCGCCGGTAGTAGTTCTTGCACCAGTAGTACTCCTTGAACACCTTATCGTAAATGAGCAGGGTTAACAGCAGGTACAGGATGCCCAGCCGGACCGTCAGCGTGAGGTACGTGTTGTGCAGGCCGAATACGTGGGCGTTGTATTCGTCTTCGTACTCGCTGTCCGCCGTGGTCACGCCCGGCTGGTATTCAATCAGGGGCGTACCCAGGCCAATACCCAGCAGGTTTTCCGGAAAGCGTTCCGCCAAAAGCCGGTACCACAGCACTGCCCGCCAGGTCGTGTTTCCGTCGAGCCCCAGCACCCAGTGCTGCCCGGCCACCAGTTCTACGTTGCCGAACAGGCTGTAAGGACCGGTTTTGTACAACTTCAGGTAAGGCGCCAGGAAGAGGAAGCCGATCAGGATTCCGGCAACGGCAACGCCCAGCAGGAGCTTGAGGTAAATGTACCGGCGCACCACTACGATTGTAACCAAGACAAGCGTGATGATGGTTACCGTTAAAGAACTGTAGGTAAATGCGTAGATCACGTTGAGCACGAGAATGCCAATGAAAGCCGTGCGGTTTGACTTCCTGAAGAGGTAGGGAAAAAAGCCGGATGCCGTAAAACGGTCCAGCAGCACGACGGGCATGGGGTAGCTCAGCGCAAACGCCAGGAACAGGGTGATGGCTTTCCGGAGGTGCCGGAGCAACTGCACAAAGTAGTCGTAAAAGTAAAAGCCGGTAAAGAAGGTGAACATCGAATACATGATCACACTGTTGCGGAAGTAAAAGTACCAGTTGGTCTTCAGGGTGATGGATACCAGCAGTTGAAAAACCGACAGCAGCAGCAGGCACAGCACCAGTTTGTAGATGCGAGAGGAGGGAATCCGGAAGGTGAATCCGCGCACGTGGGACTTGGCAACGAATACCACAAACCCGCCCAATGACAATATTTCGTTGAAAAACAAGGTTCTTTCGAAGAAGTAATTGTTCAGCCCGTAGAGCAGGTAAAGCGCAAAAAGTACGTAAGCGACGTATTTCTCCCCGACTTTCATCTGGTTACGCGGGTTTGGTTAGGGGTAGGGGCTTGCTGGTTTCCCGGTGGGCGGGGTACCGGCGGGAAGGATTGAGCAGTAGTTTGACCAGCAGCGGAATATGGTCGTACTTTCCCCGGCGGAAGCGGTTGAAGAGCACAATCAGGAAGCTCAGGTACACCGTCGGCAGGCAGGCGGGGTAATACTTCCGGGTGAACAATACCTTGGCGCGGGAGTAGTAGTAGTCGGACAGTTTGGAAGTGGTCCGTTTGTCTTTGTTGCCCCCGGTCGAAGAACCGTCCTTGTGGTACACTTTGGCCTGCCAGGCGTAGCCCAGTTGCCAGTTGCCCCGGCGCCGTCCCCTTTCGGCCCAGTCCTGCTCCTCGAAGTACAGAAAGTAGTCCTCCCCCAGTGGTCCCACCTCCTCCACGTACCCCCGGGTAGCCAGCGTACAAGCTCCCAGCACCAGGTAAATGTCGAGTTCTTCCAGTTGGTCGTACTGGCCCCGGTCCTGCTCATCGTTGCCGGTGAGCGTCGGAATGGCCATCCACCTGTTGTAGGTGCCGCCGCTTACGCATTGAAGCACGCCCGGCTCCCCGTAGTAGAGTACCTTGCCCCCCACCAGGCCGGTCTTCCTGCCCCGGGCGTGGTCGGCCACGGCGCGTTGCACCAGGTGGCTCAGGCAATCGGGGTCTACGACCGTATCGTTGTTCAACAGCCAGACGTACCCGTAGTCGCCCTGAGCCCGGGCAAAACGGATGCCCAGGTTGTTGCCGCAGGCAAACCCGCTGTTGGTCGCCGACCGGATCAAGATCAACGGGTTGTGGTCACGCGATACGTCCAGTTGCTCAAGGTCCCGCTGTTCGTACTCCGAGAAGGCGAGGGGCTTGGCAACGTTGGGTTCCGACAAGGCACGCAGGGCCGGGTTCCTGGCTTGCACCGGAAGGTGGCCCGCGGCCCATTGCCGGATGTGGAAAAGAGAGTTGTCGGCCGAGCAGTTGTCCACGACCACGACCTGGTAATTAGGATGGTTCAACCTGAACACACTTTCCAGGCATTCAATGGTATCCTGCCACCCATTGTAATTGAGGAGGATTATATAAACTTTTTCCATCAAGCGTTTCGTTGATACCACGTTGGCTGCGCCGGCCGTGCCTCTGCACCCCGGAAAAGCCGGCCTACGCGGCTGCTTTTTTTCGCAGGTAGAACACAATCGTATCCCCTTGCTGGTTGGCGACCAGCTGATCGGTCAGCTTGTTGAATTCAGCCATCTGGGTGGCGGTAAAAACGGACTTGCTGCTGTCGGCATACCGGTAATGCGACGTTTCGTGGTACAACGGAATGCCTTTTATGTACTGTTCACTGCCCCATATCTGGAAGGCGGAGGAATCCCGGTACGTGCGGCTGACTTCCAGGCCCGCCTGGCCGGCCAGGTGTTCCATGCTCTTGAGGGAGTGCAGGTAGAAGTGCCGAGGCGCATCCAGCGACACCCAGTTGGTGCGGTACTTCTTCCAGGCGTAGCTCGACACGGTGGGAATGCGGATGATGCACACCCCCTGGTCATCCAGCATCCGGTGGATGCTTTGCATCACGGAAAGCTGGGCGTCCATGTGTTCGAGCGAGTGGTGGAGCATGATCACTTTCCACTGGCCCTTTACGTTGTGCAATTCCTCTTTGAGCACTTTCACGCCGTTCTTATACTCGATGGTCCGCTCAATGTACGGGTCAACACCCAGGGTATTCTTGTACCCCATCACGTTCAGGTCGTACAGCAGCAGGCCATTGCCACAGCCCACGTCGAGGATGGAGCTGTTTTTGTTCAAGTCAATTTTAGATAAACTGAGAATATCCTCGCGGGGGTGCTGCTTGTACAACATTTTTCCGAGCAATCCCTTGCCGGATATGGCGTACTGGTTCCTGGTTTTAACCAAAAGCCCTTTGAAGAAACTCTTGTACCGGTCTACTTCGAAGGCGTAGCTGTAGTAATTGGGGGGATAGTATTTGGTGATGTTTTCGGGGATGGATTCGAGTTGGAGGCATTCACACTTTGCGCACTCCACGTACGTGAAGTAGTCATCAAAGCCGAACATCATTTCTTTAACGGTATAGGTTTTATTCCCTTCGGAATTACCGCAGATTTTACATTTCATAGGGGTGTGCTAGAGAAGAAACACGGATTGTTATGTTTTTTGCAGGGAAATTCAGCCCCGGCGCATTGACTCCTGGTGGCTTGCCGGAAGCGTAAATAGGGCGGTACTCCCCTCCGGCAGCCTTAGCAACCGGGGCGGTTAAGGTATAAAAATGCTTTCATTGCCGAACATCATTTGTACTTTTCGCAGCAGAGGCTTTTCCTTTGTCGGAAAGCAGACGCCTGCTGGCAGCAACGCGGCTGGATTTCAGCGGGTTTTCGCGAATTGTAAAATTGGAAAAAACTTTCCAGTCCTACAAATAGCGCCATCCGCCGGGCCGCCGCCGCGGCCCGGCTCCAAGGCCGTGGTCAACCCCGCAAGGCGTACTGCGGATGCCGGTAGGTAAGAACCAGGTGCAGGCTGCCCGTGATGAACAACTCGGTAACCAGCACGCTTACTGCCGTACCGGTCGCCGAAAACCGGGCCGATAAAATGGTGTTGAGCACAATGTTGAGGATCGCCCCCAGGGTAATGACTAGCGTGTAACTGCGCTTCAGGTCGTAGGCGAGTAAAATCTGGTACACGGGGATATTGAGGGCTATGATCACGGGCGCAACGCTTAGGATGCGCAGCAAATGGACGGCCTCCGCAATGTCGCGGCCAGCCAGCAGGTGCACGATACGGTCGGCAAAAATACAGGTTCCCAGGGATATAACGAAAACAAAGCTCAGGAAGGGAATATATACCTTACGTAATAGATTGAGGATGGACGCATGATTGGCAGAGGCCAGCCGGCACACGTACGGGTAGATGGCCTGTGAAAATACGGCAAGCACCTGCCGGATGGCATTCACAATCCGGTCGGCAATGCCGTAGTATCCGAGTACCAGGTTGCTGGCAAAAAAGCCCAGGATGAAAATGTTGGCGTTGCTGTACACAGCAATGCAGAAGCTGGACAAAAATACGTACCACCCTTCCCGCAACTGCTGCCAAACGGCGATCCAGGCAGGGAGCCGCAGGGTTAACCCGTACCGGCGCAGGATGCGGGCGAACCCGTAAATGCCCGACAGGAGGTTGCCGGTGCCGAAAAACAACAATACGAGCGGGTAGTCGCTTTCCTTCTTGACGAGCACGAAAATCAAGGTGGTGAAGGTCACCTTGGCCAGCAGGTTCATGGCGGTGATGTATTTCATTTCCTCCATTCCCTGGTAAAACCACACCGGCAGCAATGCCTGGCCCAGCACAATGCCGAAACCCAGAAAATAGGCTTCCCGGTATTGATAAAAGGAGTCAACGGTCAGTACCAGGGTAGCTACGACCGTAAAACTAAGCCCGCACAGGAGCAGCTTGGCCGTTACTACCTGCGAAAACAGGCCCGACAAGTAGGCTTTATCGTGCTTGTGCAGGGCCACCGAACGGGTAGCCGAGGCATTGAAACCGTAGTCCGTAACCACCGTGAAGAACAGCATGAACGCCTGAATGTAAGTGACGATGCCGAACTTTTCGGTGCCGATTACGCGCAGCAGGTAGGGAAGCGTAACCAGGGGGAGCAGGAAGTTGGTTACCTGTAATGCCGCCAGGAATACAAAATTCCGGTAAACGCCTACGTATTCTCCACCAATGTATTTCTTCAGGTGTTTCAATGCCAAGAACAAATGCGGCTGATGCAGACTCCTTCACCGACCGTGCAGGCGCCGGGAGAAGCAAATTCAGCGGGAATGTAAAAATCGTACTGTTGCGTTCCGCGGTTCTTGCAGCCTGCTTATCCGCCGGAACTACCGGCAGGGCAACGGCCGGAAACGCAATTCTTTGAAGTTTAAAATCAAAACGTTCGAAAACCCGTGGTGCGCTGCCATCCGGCATAGCTCCCGCGGCAAATATACGTGATCCCACCCGGGATGATGCTTGTACCGGCCGTTGTAGTACTCAAAGCCGTACGCGCCCATCGGGCAATCGTAGGGCATGCCGTACAGGCCCGAAATACCGGCCAGGGCGGGGGCCAGGAACGGAACCACGAAGCACGGGGCTTTGAAAGACAAGCTTCCGCGCCGGTAATCCGCGTAGAGGCACTGCTTCCTTTTTGCGGCAATGTCCAACCCGTTCAGGCGCTCCAGTTGCTTCAGGTACCCGTACACCGAATCTTTGGCAAGGGCTTCCTGCACGGCCGGGCTGCGAAAGTAAACGAATTTCCGCTGATTCTCAGAATGCGCCCCGCCGAACAACAGCCCGAGCGCCGCCGACAGGTTGAAGCGTTCAGGGGTCGGGTCCCGCAATATTGCCTTCCGCGCCGCAAAGTCATCCGACAATTCCTGGTTTATTTTCATCCGCAGGTTCATGTACAACACCAGGAAAACGGCAATGGACAGTGCGGTGGCGGCCCCGATGCGATACGCCGCGGGCAGTTGCCGGACAAAGCGTGCCTGCCGTACCCGCTGCTGCACCAGCGGCAAAAAGGCAATGACCAGCGCCGAGGAGAAAAGGGCCTGAAAACCCGAGAAGTACATGGCGTTGCCTCCCGTCAGTTCCAGCAAAAAACTCGGCAGCAGCCCCGCCACGCAGATGAGGGCGACCAGTTCAGCGCCCAGGGTGCGGCGTTCCCCGAAGGATTGACGCAAGGGCCGGCCACCGGTCCGCTCCAGCACCAGGAAGAGCAGAATGAACAGGTACGACCATAGGAAAAAGAACAGGAAGAAGTTAAGCGGCTCGAAGGGGTGCGTCTTCCTGAAAAAGTATAATAGTTCCGTTCGCCCTTCGTAGCCCATCCGCCGGTTGCCGAAAAGGAGCGTTTCAACGGTAAGCAAGTACACCCCCACCGATATGACGGTGAGCATAACCCCCGAAAGCCACAGCGCCGCGTGCTTGTACCATTGCAACCGCAGGAACAAGTACCCGAAAACGCACATGGCCAGGTAAAGCAGTGATATTTTGAGGAACCCCAGCACAACGAAGCTGACCGGCAGGAAGCCCAGGAAAAACCAGCGGCGGTGCCGGCCCGGACGCAGGCCGCCCGCGTGCCGGAAAGTAAGGCCGATGCTGCACAGCGCAAACAGGAAGGAGAGGCCGGTGGTGTATGATTCGCTGCCCAGGAAGTTGTACCCCAGGAACAGGCCGGTATACAGGTTCTTGACGATCTGCAGGAAAACGCACAGGAACACGACCATGGTCAGGAAATCAATCTTCCCCGTGTCGGGCACGCCGGCCGGCCGGGCAACGGTTTGCCTTACCGTGAAAGCAAAGGTGAGGTACATCTTGAAGAACAGCGGCACCAGGATGACTGCGTACCCCAGGGCATACATCTGCTGCACCGACACCCGGAGCAGGCTCGCCAGGTTGGCGATCAGCGTGTGGGTGCCGTAGTGATAGTACATCCACGGCACGCCGTCGAAGCCGGTGCTGGGCACGCCGTACGTTCTGATCATCTGGGCCACTGCCGTGTGGAACCAGAAATCAATCTGCGTATTTCCGGTCACCAGGCTTTCCAGCACCGTTGGCCGGACTGTGTGTGCGGCTACCCATAAGCATAGGAACAGGCTGAGGCCGAGGCCTGACAGCAGGTACCCGGCCCGGCAATGCCTTACGAAGCGGAACAGGGAGGCGGCGGCAAGCAGGTAGCCCAGGACCACGGGCGGCATCCCCAGGTCCAGGGAGGTGCGGGCCGATGCGTAGCCGCCCACGCACAGCAGGGCAAGGGCATAGAAAGGAATGACCGCCTCGGAGCGGTACCATTTTGCCGGTGCTGCTTTATCGCCGGGGCGCAACAGTCGGTCCAGGTTGTCACCCGCAAACAGCAGCAACAGCGACGTACCCAGCAGCCGCGCGTACGTTTCCCAATGCTCGGCCGGGAAGCCGGCCCGCATGAAGTGATAAGCGGCAATCGAGAAAACCGAGATGGCCGCGCATAGCACCGAAACCGCAAGGTGGGGGCTCTGCCCAACAACGGATTGTTCTTTGGCCCGAAGGTGTGGTTGCATAATGGTTACAGGCAGGTAGGGGATGCGCCGGGCCGGCAGGCTCACCGCCGCGCGAAAGTCGTGTTCTGCGGGCTGCCGTTCCTGACATCGTATAACACAAACTTCCCGTTCTGGTACACAAACAGGCTTGACCGTTGCTTTTGCCCGGCCCGTTGCAACAACTCGGCAAGCGAGTATTGCTTGTCCCACCCGGGGTAGTGTTCCGGTTTATACCCGTAGTATTCAAAGCCATACCCCCCCGCCGGACATTTGTACAGGATGCCGTCCAGGGCGGCCATGCCCGTCAGGGCCGGCGTGATCAGAGCGGTTTCGGCGCAACCGGTGCGGTAAGGCGGCAATTGGCGCATTACGTCAACGTACACCATTGCTTTGCTTTTGAGGGACAGAGGCAGCGTGTCCAGGCTGCTGAGCCGGTGCAGGTGCCGGTACACCGAATCGGCGTTGAGGGCTTTCTGCACGGCCCCACTGTACCAGGGCGCAAAATGCGGGGGGGGCTGCCTGCCGGTAAGCCCGGTGACTGCCGCCCAGGCCGCATCAGAGATCGTGAAAGAACGCCGCGTGCTGTCGCCAAGAATTACTTTGCGGACGTTGGCATTGGGCGTAAGCAGGTTGTCGTTGATGGAGAACCGGGTGTTCATGTACAGGATGAGCAGAATGCCGGTAGAAGCGAGGGTGGCAGCGACCCGGTAAAGCGGCCGGCCCGGGTTGAACCCGGCGTAGTGGGGCAACCGGAACGCCGGCAGGTAAGCCAGTACCAGGGCTGCGGAAACCAGGACCTGGATGCTGGAAAAATACATGGCGTCGGGACCGGTCAGGAAGAGGAAAAAGCTGGGGAGCAGGCCGCTCACGGCAATCACTACGGCGCACTCAGCCGGCAGGGTCTGCTTCTGACGGATCGCTTCCCGCCAGCGCGGCAGGTTGTACAGCCGGTGAGTGACGACGGTGAGGAGAATGAACAGGTACGTCCATTGAAAGAAAAAAAGAAAAAAGTTGAGGGGTTCGAAGCGGTGCGTTTCCCGGTAAAAGTAGAAAGGAAACCAGGTGCCTTCAGCGCTGATGTGCCGGCCCCCGAAAGTAAGTGTCTCCACCGCCTCCAGGTAGACCACCAGCGACAAGGCCACCAGCACCGCCAGGCTGATCCACCCGAGGGGCTTTTTGTACAGGCCAAGCCGCAGGAAGAGGTAGCCCGCCAGGCTGCACATGACGTAGAGAACGGAAATCTTAAGAAAACCGAGTATGACCACAAAAACCGGTAAAATCACCAGCAGCAACCCGGGTAGCCAGGCCGGGTGGTAGTGCCCGCGGTTGGTCCAGTAGAGCACGCAGCCCGAGAAAAAGAAGAACATGAACGTGAGCCCCAACACGAAAGACTCACTCTCCAGGAAGCTATAGCCGAGCATGACTCCCGAATACAAGTTCTTAATCACCTGGAGGAAAATACAGAGAAACAAGAGCCAGAAGGAAAAACGCAGCGGTTTGCCCGGGGCGTCGGAGCCCAGGACGACCCGCCGGATGTATAACGCAAAATGGAGAAAGGCCTGGAAAAAGACCGGCACGACAATCACCGGGTAACCCACCTCGTACACGTTCCGCACGGCAACGCCCATAAGTTTGGACAGCAGGGCAAAATACCAATGGCTGCCGTAGTGGTAATAGAGCCATGGCGTACCGTCCAGGCCGGTGCTGGGAATGGCGTAGCTTTTGAGCATTTGTGCCACCGAGATGTTGAACCAGAGGTCAATGTGCGTAATTCCGGCTACTACGCCTTCCAGCAGGGCCGGCCGGAGCGTATTGCTCAACACCCACAGGTTAAACAAAAGGCCCAGCAGGATCAGGTAGCAGAACCGGTAAAAAGGGGTGGCGGCGAAAAAGGAGTACCACTGTATGGCCGCGAGTACAAACCCGGTTCCCGCAATCAGCCAGGTCAGTCCGACGGCCAGCGGCGGGGGCAGTGCCAGCCACCCCGGCAGGCTCAACGCTACGAGCAGGGCCAGCGAAACGGCGACCCGGGCAAGGTCCACGTTGCGGGCGTGCCGCGCCAGCAGCGGAGCAATGGCCGCGGGAGCAAAAAGCAGAAAAAAGGCAACGCCGGTACACTTGACGAGCAGTTCCTCCGACCGGTCGGCCAGTCCTGCCCGGAGCAGCCAGTGGAGCAGCGATGCCAGCATTGCAGTGAGGGAGCAAAATACACTCGTCGTGTTGAAAGAAGCAGATAGGTAGTGGACCGCCTGCTTGGTGAGCCACGGGGAAGAAATAGGCAGCAATTAGTATACAGAATTTAAAAGTTGATACGGTGTTTCGGAAAGAGCTCTCCTGACTCAACTGACCGGCGCCCGAAATTGCCCGGAGAGAATGTGCGGAGCAACACGGATAACGTTTGGACTTTTAGTAATTTTACGCATATTTTCTGATCCGAATAATTTAATGAGCCAATCAACGGAATATTACTCCCCGACCGAAGAGATTGATCTGACCGAAATAATCCGAAAATTAATTCAATTTTTGAAGACCAACCTAAAGCTCATTCTGCTTTTTGTGCTTGGGGGCATTGGTCTGGGTTTGCTTGGTTATTACAGGATGCCCCGCAGGTATAACGTGCAGATGATTGCAGTGACCCGTCTGCTGAGCAGCCACGAAGTGGCTGACATCGTAGAATCCTGGAGCGAACTGCTGAAGAACGGTGAATACGCGTTGCTGAGCCGGAAACTCAACGTGCCGGTTGAAGTGACCACGAACGTATACTCCTTCAAGGCGCTGGCAACGGGCTTGAATGGCGGACCCAACCCCAAAGATGCTTTCGCCATCGAGGCCGTCGTTCGCGACAATGCCCGGGTGGATGCGTTGCAAAAGGGAATCATCCATTACCTGGAAACCAATCCCTACGTGCAGGAGCGGCTCGGCGCCGAGAAGCGGCGGCTGAATGCACTCAAAAGCCGGATCGCCGGCGAGATCACCCAACTCGATTCGGTCAAACTCTCCTTGCAGAACCTCATCCGGCGGGGGGGAAACAATTCCAATGCGTTCATCGCCGAACCGGGCAACGTCAATGCGCAGATCGTCACGTTGTATTCGCAACAGCTGACCATTGAAGAATCCCTGCAATTCATCGAAAACATCCAGGTCATTACCGGGTTCGACCGCCGCGAGAACCCCGACTTCCCCAAATTGCCCCTCTGCCTCGTTGCGGGGGCGGTCCTCGGGTTCCTGTTGGCGCTGGTGGTCACCTTCTTCCGGGCGCTGAACCTCTGATGCGGGGCACGCCGCGCGGGGGGCTAAAACCGGTTGAGCACTTCGATCACCCGGCACACGTCGCCGGGGGTATGGGCGTAGGAGATGGGCAGGCTGAGGGTGGTCTGGTGGATGGTGTCGGCAACCGGGCAGTCAAAATGGTCAACCAGGCCCCGCATCGCTTTTTGCCGGGCCGGCGGCACCGGGTAGTGAATTTCCGTCTTTACGTCATTATTCAGCAGGTAGGCCCGCAATTCGTCGCGGCGGGGGTGCCGCACGTTGAAAATGTGGTACACGTCGAAGTACCCGGCTTCGACCACGGGCTTTACAAAATCTTCCTTCAAGCCTTCCAGGTACAGCGCCGCCAGTTGCCGCTTGTGCGCGATGATTTCGTCGAGCCGGGCCAGCTTTACGCGCAGAAAGGCCGCCTGCATTTCGTCGAGCCGCGAGTTGTAGCCGGGTACGTCGTTGTAATACTTTTCGGCCGAGCCGTAGTTGCGCAGCGTGCGGAGCCTGCCGTCCAGGGCCGCGTCGCGGGTGGTTACGCCGCCGCCGTCGCCCAGGGCGCCCAGGTTCTTGGTCGGGTAGAAGCTGAAGGCCGCCGCATCGCCCAGCGACCCCGCCTTCCGCTGGCCGATCCGGGCCCCGTGCGCCTGCGAGGCGTCTTCGATGATTTTGAGGTTGTGTTGCCGGGCCAGGGGTTCCAGGCGCGGCACGTCGCAGCACTTGCCGTACAGGTGCACGGCCACCACCGCCACGGTGCGCGGGGTGATGCGTTCGGCCAGCCCCGCCGGGTCCAGGTTGTAGGTGCGGAGGTCGGGTTCCGCCAGCACGGGGGTAAGGCCGGCGTGCAGGACCGACAGGATGCTGGCGATGAACGTGTTGGAAGGCACAATTACCTCGCTGCCGGCCGGGAAGCCGAACGATTGGAGGGCCAGCGTGAGGGCATCGAGGCCGGAGGCCACGCCGGCGCAGTGGGGCACGCCGCAGTACGCGGCGAAGTCGGCTTCGAAAGCCCGCACGGCATCGCCCAGGATGTAGCGGCCGCCCCGCAGCACGCCTTCGAAAGCCCGCCCGTACGCCGCAAAGAACGGCGCGTTGGCTTTGCCCAAATCTTCGAATTCGATCATAGCCAGGCCCGCCGGGGAAGTGATCCGGAAATGAAACGGAGACCACGGGTTGGATGGAAAATACTTCCTGATTTGGAAAGGACTACTCCGTCAAGGTCCCAAAAGAACCCCCTCGAAACATCCCTTCCATCTCTTTCATCAAAGCCCGGTCCCCTCCATCAAGTCATCAGGCAAATCCTTGTCATCAAGGTCGGTCCTACTTGTCCATCGTGATCAGCGTGCCCACTTGTTCGCCGTTCACGAGTTTGAGCAGGTTGCCCGGCTTGTTCATGTCGAACACGATGATGGGCAGGCCGTTTTCCTTGCAGAGCGTAAAGGCCGTCATGTCCATTACGTTGAGGCCCTTTTCGTACACGTCTTCGAACGAAATGGTGGAGTAGCGGGTGGCGGTGCGGTCCTTTTCGGGGTCGGCCGTGTACACGCCGTCTACCCGGGTGCCCTTCAGCACCACGTCGGCTTCGATCTCGATGGCCCGGAGGCTGGCCGTGGAGTCGGTGGTAAAGTACGGGTTGCCGATGCCGGCGCCGAAGATCACCACGCGGCCCTTTTCGAGGTGGCGCACGGCGCGGCGGCGGATGAACGGCTCGCACACCTGTTCCATCTTGATGCCCGACATGAGCCGGGTGTACAAACCGATCTTCTCAAGGGCGCCCTGCACGGCCATGCCGTTGATGACCGTTGCCAGCATGCCCATGTAGTCGCCCTGCACGCGGTCAATGCCCACGGCGGCCGCCTCGGAGCCCCGGAAAATGTTGCCGCCGCCGATGACAATGGCGACTTGCACGCCTTCGTTGACGACCCGCTTGATCTCTTCGGCGTACTGGTTGAGCCGGGAGGCATCGAATACGTCGCCGTTGGGACCGGCCAGGGCTTCACCGCTTAATTTGAGAAGAATACGTTGGTATTTCATGCAAAAAGATGTATTTAAAATCCGGCAAAGATAGCAAGTGCGCGAAACTATGGAAGCACTCCCGGCAGAAATGTTGGCCGCCGGGCGACCGGTTCCACGCACCGCTTCAGAACAGCACCAGCACCTGGTTTTTGTCCACGCTGTCGCCCTTGCGCACCTTGATGGCCTTGACCGTGGCGTCGGCCGGCGCCTTGATCACGTTCTCCATCTTCATGGCTTCCAGGATGAGCAGCGGGTCGCCCTTTTTCACCTCCTGGCCCTCGGTCACGGCCAGCGACAGGATGAGGCCCGGCATGGGCGCCTTCAGGTCTTTCACCTGCCCGGCCGCCCCGTGCGCCATGCCCATCTGTTCGAGCAGCTGGTCGAAGCGGTCGCGCACCGAAACCTGGTAGCGGGTGCCGTTGATCTTGAAGGTGAACGACTTGGCGGCGGGGTCGGCTTCCACCACCTCGGCTTCGTACGACTGGTTGTCGTGGATCACGTGGAAGCGGTTGCCGTGGATGCGCACGATGTCGGGGGCGAACAATTCCCCGTTGAGCAGCAGCCCGCCGGCCGTTTTTTCGGCATCCATCCGGATGGCGTCGTTGACTGTTATTTTCAGCATGTAGCTTGGCTAGATTAGGAATTATAGGTTTCTTCGTGGATAAAATTGTATTCTCTCTCCTAAAGTAAGCAATCCGATATGAATAGAGTTGCCTGGCTCGCCGGCCTGTTGGCGCTTTCCGTCCAACTGGAAGGGTGCAAATCGGCCAAACCCACCACTGCCACCTCCCCCGCTGATACTTCCGCCGTCACTACTGAGCGCATCACGTCCGTCCCGCCAACCGGTGACGACACCACCCGGAGCGGTGCGCCGGAGTGGGCCGCCCGCAAGGGAGACTACAACCCCGAACGGACCCGCCGCCACGACCTGCTGCACACAAAGCTAGAGCTAAGGCCCGACTGGGCAAAACGGCAAATGGACGGCGTGGCTACCCTCACGCTCAAACCCTACTTTTACCCGCAGGACAGCCTCCAACTGGACGCCAAGGGCTTCGTGATCCGGTCGGTGGACCTGCTCGACGAGAAGACCCGCCAGAAGACGCCCCTCAGGTACACCTACGACAACTACGCGCTGCGCATTGCCCTCGGCAAGACGTACACCCGCACCACGCCGTACACCCTGGTGATTGACTACACGGCCCGGCCCGACGAACTGCCGGCCGGCGGCAGCGCGGCCATCACCTCCGACAAGGGCCTGTACTTCATCAACCCCGACGGCACCGAGCCCGGCAAGCCGCGCCAGCTCTGGACGCAGGGCGAAACCGAAGCCAACTCCCGCTGGTTTCCCACCTTCGACTCGCCCAACGAACGCTGCACGCAGGAAGTCTACCTGACCGTGGACCCCAGGTACACCACCCTGTCCAACGGCAGCCTCGTGTACTCCCGCACCAACAAAGACGGCACCCGCACCGACTACTGGAAGCAGGAGCAGCCCCACGCCCCGTACCTCTTCATGATCGCCGTGGGCGAATTTGCGGTGGTGAAAGACAAGTGGCAGAACCTGGAGGTCAACTACTACGTGGAGCCCGAGTACGCCAAACACGCCAGGGCCATCTTCGGCCGCACGCCCGAAATGATCGAATTTTTCTCCAAAAAGCTGGACTACAAGTTTCCCTGGGAAAAGTATTCGCAGGTGGTGGTGCGCGACTTCGTGTCGGGGGCGATGGAAAACACCACGGCCGTGACTTTCTACGACAAGGTGTACATGGACACCCGCGACCTGGTGGACGAAAACTCCGACAACATCATTGCCCACGAACTGTTCCACCACTGGTTCGGCGACCTGGTCACCACCGAGTCGTGGGCCAACCTGCCGCTCAACGAGTCGTTTGCCAACTACTCGGAGTACCTGTGGCAGGAACACAAGAACGGCCCCGAAGAAGCCGACTACCACGCCCAGACCGAGGCCGACCAGTACTTCGCCGAGGCCGATACCAAGCAGGAGCCCCTCATCCGCTACCGCTACCTCGACAAGGAGGATATGTTCGACAGCCACTCCTACGCCAAGGGGGGCCGCATCCTGCACATGCTGCGCAAGTACGTGGGCGACGAGGCGTTTTTTACCGCCCTCAACCGGTACCTCAACACCCACAAGTACACCAGCGTGGAGGTCCACGACCTGCGGCTGGCCTTCGAGGAAGTCACCGGCGAAGACCTCAACTGGTTCTTCAACCAGTGGTTCCTGGCGGCCGGCCACCCCGACCTGCTGGTGACGCACGCCTACGCCGACGGCAAGGTGCGCCTCACCGTGAAGCAGCGCCAGGATTCGCTCTACACGCCCATCTACCGCCTGCCGGTGCAGGTAGGCGTGTGGACGGGCGGCAAGCTGACCCGCCACGCCGTGGACATCACGCGGGCCGAGCAAACCGTGGAACTGCCGGCCGCCGCCAAACCTGACCTCGTGCTGTTTGACGCCGAAACGCAACTGCTCGCCAAAACCGAGCACCCCAAAAGCACCGAAGAACTCGTGTTCCAGTACTACAACACGGGTCGCTACCTCTCCCGGTACGAGGCGTTCAACGGGCTGTTCGAAGTGGTGAAGGCCGGGGGCGAACCGGAAGGGGAGGAGGAAGCCTCCGCGGCGTCGGCGCCGAAGACCAGCACCAAACTGAGCGACCCCGTGCTGCGCAAACTCGCCACCGACGCCCTGGGCGACAAGTTCTGGGTGATCCGCCAGATGGCCGTGCGCAACCTGCTGGGCTACGAGGGCGATGACGCCGCCGGCTTCGGGGAAAAGCTCAGAACGATGGCCTTGCAGGACCCGCGTTCGTACGTGCGGGCCGAGGCGATCAACACGCTGCTGAGCTGGCCCGGCCAGCAGAACTACCAGCCCCTCTACGAAAAAGCCCTCCGCGACTCGTCGTACTCGGTGGTGGCCACCGCCCTCAATGCCTACCTGAGCACCAACCCCGCCGACGCGGACCAGAAGATAGACCAGTTCCGGGCCTACAAGAGCACCGACGTACGGCTCACGGTTGCCAACTACTACGCCGCCGGCAAAGACCCGGCGCACTACGAGTGGTTTACGGGGCAGCTCACCGGCAGCGACGACGCCTTCCTCTACCAGATGGTGCAGTTGTTCGGGCAGTACCTGCTCAACCAGCCCGAGGCGCAGCAGGTGCGGGGCGTGGAGGCCGTGGAGAAAATGGCCCTGACCGCTTCGAGCGAATACGTGCGGTTTTCGGCCTACCAGACCCTGGCGATGTTCAAGAACCTGGCCGGCGTGAAGGAGAAGCTGGGGCAGATCCGGGCGCAGGAAACCGACCCCAAGCTGAAGGAACTCTACCAGTTGATGCCGGTGGAGTGATGCCAGCGGGGAAAGCGGCCTGGTGATTTGGCAATGAAGGCAAAGGTTCGCCACGGAGGAACACGGAGTTTCACGGAGAAAAGAGAGAGGCTTCACGGTTGCCCGGTGTATAGGTCGCCTCGCGGGAAGGCGTCGCCTCGCGGCTCCCCTCCTCGGAGGGGTTGGGGGTGGGTTTACCGTCAGGAGACAAGTTACCCGGGGATCACCGCCCGGAAAAACACGTGAGATCCAAATCTTGCGCAGATTTACTTTTGCCATGGGTTGTTCCTGCGATGATCCCCA
>CADCTQ010000007.1 GCA_902805615.1 uncultured Cytophagales bacterium | reverse complement strand
TTCGACACGAAGGACTGGGCAACCCCAAGTACGCCCCCTGCCCGCTGCTGGTCAACATGGTGCAGGCCGGTCACCTGGGCGCCAAGTCGGGCATCGGCTTTTACCAGTGGAAGAAAGACAGCAAAGACTTGCAGGTGGCCCCGCGTTTCGCCCGGGTGCAGTAAGACCGCAGGCTACGGTCCGGCGGTACGGCCGGGGTGGGTAAAATTCTCTTTTTTGCGAAAAAAAGAACGTAAGTTTTTGGCCCGGATGTTAGAATTTTGGCCCTTTTTGGATATATTGCCCTTGCTGGCGGGGTTGCAGGGTTTGGGTAAACGGAGCCGCGGCAATGACAAATATTCCTGGCCGGAAGGAGTCGTGTGGGGATGGGGGGCTACAACTTAACTGTTCTTATGGCGGACAACCAGGAGCACCGGGTACCGAATCGTTTTTTTGAAGATAACATTCCCCTTTTCACGGGGCAGTACCAGCAGGCGGCAAAGGCGTTGCAAAATGCAACCATCATCCGCGTGCTGGTATTGCTGTTGGGGGTGGTCGGCGTGGTTTTTTTCGCCAACGCCGGCGCCCTGGGCGGTACGCTGGCCGTGGCCGGCACGGCCGTGGTGGTACTGGTGCTGCTGCAAAAGAAACGCAACGTACTCACCCAACTGAAGGAAACGGCCGCGCTGCACCTGGCCGTCAACCGCGACGAAGTGGCCCGTTCGAGCCTGGACCTGAAGGACTTACCGGGCGGACAACCCTACGCCGATGCCAAACACCCCTACGGCCCCGACCTGGATATCGTCGGGGACCACTCCCTTTTTGCCTTACTGAACCGTACCACCACGGCCTTTGGCCGCCAAAAGCTGGCCGACTGGCTGCTGAGCCCGGCCGACGGACCGGTCGTGTGCGCCCGGCAAGCGGCCGTGCAGGAACTGGCCGCTAAGGTGCAGTGGCGGCAGCAATTCGAAGTGACCGGCCGCTACCACCAGCAACGGATCCTCCGGGAAGGTCTGCTGGCGGGCTTCTCGGTGCAAAGCCTGACGGGCTTTTCCCTGCCCCGCAAAAAACAAGCCCTGCCCGACGAAGCGGCGGCCCTGGGCGAACTGCGTCGCTGGCTCGCCGAGCCGGATGCGCAGGTGATCAAAAACCGTCTCCTGTACCGGGTCGCCCTGGCCGTGCTGCCCGCCGCCTTCCTGGTCGTAAATGCATTGCTCCTGCTGACGATGATGACCGGGACCGAAGTGGGCGGCGTGCCGACCCGGACCTGGCTGTTGCTCATGGGCGGAATCTACGCGCTGGACGTGCTGGTGCTCCGGGGGCTGCTGCCCAGCATACGCCGGATGGTTGCTTTCGGACCGGCCGCCGCCACGGCCCTGCGCACGGTGGCCGCCCTGGACGGGGTGCAGGAACGCGAACCTTTCTCGGCCGGTCTCCTGGCCGACGTGCAGCGCCGCCTGCGGGAAAACGGCGGGGCCGGCGCCGGCATGGGGCAGTTGGTGCAGGTGCTCGACAACGTGGCCCGGGCGCGCGACTTCGGGAAAGTAATCATGCTGACGGACGTGTCGTGGCTGCTGCGGGGGGAAGCAC
Organism: uncultured Cytophagales bacterium; assembly: GCA_902805615.1. Lineage (GTDB taxonomy): Bacteria > Bacteroidota > Bacteroidia > Cytophagales > 172606-1 > CADCTQ01. The sequence goes on along the minus strand of CADCTQ010000007.1, from coordinate 4,271 downwards.
TCAAGCGGCACCTTACGCCCCAGTGGATCGCCAACTGGACGGACGCCGTGTCCGAACTCGAAGCCCTGAGCAGCCTGGCCGGCTTCTGTTACGCCCACCCCACGTATCCTTTTCCCCGCGTGACCGAAACCCCGTACCGCTTCGAGGCCCGTTCCCTCGGTCACCCGCTGATCCCGGCGGGCCGGCGGGTGCCCAACGACTTTTCCCTCGATGGCCAGGGCGCCATTGCCCTGGTGACCGGCTCGAACATGGCCGGCAAAAGCACCTTCCTGCGGACGGTCGGCATCAACGCGGTGCTGGCGCTGGCGGGTGCCCCGGTGTGCGCCGCCCGGCTGGAGTTGTCGCCGGTGCAGTTGTACACGAGCATGCGCACCCACGACGAACTGGCCGAAAGCACGTCGTCGTTCATGGCCGAACTCATGCGCATCAATGGGCTGGTGAAGCTGCTCAAAGGCAACCCGGTACCGGTGTTGTTTTTGCTGGACGAGATTTTAAAGGGGACCAATTCCGCCGACCGCCACGCGGGGGCCGAAGCCCTGGCCCGGCAGTTGAGCCGTTCGCGGGCCTTCGGACTGATCTCCACCCACGACCTGGAGCTGGTATCGCTGGCCGACGAGATGAACCTGGTGAACTACAGTTTCGAGAGCGAAATCAGCGGCGACCAGATATCGTTTGACTACAAGCTGCGCGACGGACCATGCCACACGGCCAACGCCGCGGCGCTCATGCGGCAGTTGGGTATCGGGGTATAATTGTCTGAACCATGATTTACCTGATGAAATGATAGCCATGATAATGATCGTTGCTATCGAATCATGTTCATCATTTCATCAAGTAAATCATGGTTCAGACTACACGGTTACCGCGTTTTCCCGCAGGGCGTCGTTGAGTGAGGTTTTGAGGTCGGTGCTTTCTTTGCGGCGGCCGATGATCAGGGCGCAGGGCACGTGGAACTCGCCGGCGGGAAACTGCTTCGGGTAACTGCCGGGAATCACGACGGCCCGTTCGGGCACTTCGCCGGTGTAGATTTTGGGTTCGCTGCCCGTCACGTCAATGATCTTGGACGAGCCCGTCAGCGTGACGCCGGCCCCGAGTACGGCCTCCTTGCGGACGCGGACACCTTCCACGAGGATGCAACGGGAGCCGATGAACGCACCGTCTTCGATGATGACCGGCGCGGCCTGGGGTGGTTCGAGCACCCCCCCTACTCCCACGCCGCCGCTCAGGTGAACCCGCTTGCCGACCTGGGCGCAACTGCCCACCGTGGCCCAGGTGTCCACCATCGTTTCGGAGTCCACGTACGCCCCGATGTTTACGTACGAGGGCATCAGGATGACCCCTTTGCCGAGAAAGGCGCCGTACCGGGCCACGGCCGGCGGCACCACCCGGACGCCCAGTCCCTTATACCCTTTTTTGAGTTGCATCTTGTCGTGATACTCAAACGGCGGCAGTTCCGTGGTTTGCATCTGCTGGATGGGAAAATAGAGGATCACCGCTTTTTTAATCCATTCGTTCACCTGCCAGGTGCCGTCGGCTTTCGGTTCGGCCACCCGCCGCAGCCCCTTGTCGAGTCCTTCGATAACCGTGCGCACGGCAATCTCCGTATCCCTCTTGGTGAGTAAACTCCGGTCGTTCCAGGCGGCTTCAATGATCTCTTTGAGTTCCATAAATGGGCTAACTTGACTTTAGTTATGAAGAAGAATGTGGTTGTCATTGCATCGGCCCTCAAACCGGTAACCGACCCTCGAATGTACGAAAAAATGGGAATGGCGCTGGTCAGGCGGGAAAATCACGAGGTACACGTGATGGGTTTTTGTTCGCGCAAACATGTTCGCGTGCCAAACATGTACTTTCACGAGCTGCTGTGCGCAAACAGGCTGTCCTGGAAAAGGTTCACGGTATCTTTGAAATATTACAAAAAGCTACTTGAAGTAAAGCCCGACGTTGTGATAGTTAATTCGCCTGATTTACTGACGGTTACAGTTATTTACAAAATTTTATTTCGCCCCGCTTTCATCTACGATATCCGCGAGAACTATTATTACAACCTTGTTCACGGCGCGGCCTTCCCGGTGTTCACCAGGAACATGTTTGCGTGGTTCGTCCGCGGGGTGGAATGGTGCACCCGCCCCTTCGCCGACGGCTACCTGCTGGCCGAACGCTGTTACGAATGGGAACTGCCCTTTGTAAAAGGCAAATACGCAATTCTGGAAAATAAGTACGAACCGCTCACCGACGTACTCGTGGTGCCCCGTCGCCGTGGCCGGTTCCGGCTGCTGTACACGGGCACCATTGCCGAGTCGTACGGGATCTACGAGGCGGTGGCTTTAGCAAAAGCACTGCACCTGGTGGATACCCGGTATTCGTTAACGGTCATTGGGTACGCGGCGCGGCCGGCGGAGCGGCAGCGGCTGCGGGAACTGGTGGAAGATGCGCCTTACATCCGGTTAGCAGGCGTAGACCAGCCCGTTCCGCACGAGGAGATCATTCGCGCCATTGGGGAAGCGGATTTTGCTTTGGCGCCTTACCAGTCAAACCGGAGCTTCCGGGATAAGATTCCGACCAAGTTTTACGAGTACATATACCACCGCATTCCTTTCCTGATCTCCCGGAATGCACGGTGGGAGGCTTTTTGCGGCCCTTACCGGGCCGCCCTGGCGGTAGACTTGCCGGACTATTGCCCTTCTCTCCTATCCGACCAAATCCAACGGCTTGATTTTTATAATTCTAATAATGGATATGATGGAACACTATTTAATCTCAACATATTAGCAAATAAATATGCTAACACCATTAGCAAAAAAGGCGTTTGCTAATGGTGTTAGCTTTAGCAAAATGCTAATGAATGTAGTAAATATTGATTGCAATGCTTCTGATATTGCTAAGTTTGTTGATATATCCATAATATGCAGCCCATGTTATTCCAAGCCGAAGAGAATTATATCAAGATCATCTTCAAGATAGAAAGCGGAAGCGGTGGCGAAGCCAGCACCAACGCAATTGAGGAGGCGGCGCAGACGAAGGCTGCTTCGGTAAGTGACATGCTGCGGAAGTTGTCGCAGAAAGGACTGATCAACTACGTGAAGTACCAGGGCGTTACCCTGACTGAAGAAGGCCGGCGGGAAGCCCTGGCCATCATCCGGAAGCACCGCCTTTGGGAAGTGTTTCTGGTCAATAAGCTCGGCTATAAATGGGATGAAATTCACGACATCGCCGAACAATTAGAACACATCCAATCCACGGACCTGATCGAAAGACTCGATGCCTTCCTGGAATACCCGCAATTTGACCCCCACGGCGATCCCATTCCGAATGCCCGGGGAGAGTTCGCCCAGAAGAAGCAGGTTTTCCTGAGCGAGATGGAACCCGGAAAAAAGGGCACCGTTGCCGGCGTGAAAGACAGCTCAACGGTGTTTTTGCAATACCTGGATAAAATCGGCGTTGCCATCGGCTCCCCGTTCGAAGTGCTGGACAAGATTGAGTACGACCAGTCGGTGGAGTTGCGGGTGGAGGGCCGCAAGATGTTTATCTCCCGCGACGTGGCCCAGAACCTGTACTCAATCGAGTAGCAAAAGCGCCGCTTCCCTCCTACTTTCCCGGGTTCGTTCATGCCTTCGCGAATTCACCCGAACCGGCCCAAAATGTAGTGTTGAGAATTGTATGTATAATGTCGCCTGAGGAACGTACGTGATTAGTGTTCGCATCTGGTGTGGATGCATGGTGTTGTCGGATCCCTTTTTATAGTGACATAGGGGCGCTGATCTTTCGGGATTTCCACGCCAAACGCCGGGTTTTTTATGCTGAGTTTTCGAAGCGTCTGGTACATCACTGGCGTGTAGGTTTGGTAATGCGGACAATACGGTTTTTTGTATCGGATGCTTCGCAAGCTCAGCATGACAGACCCGGCGTTTGGCGTGGGAACGTGGGAATGTAAATTGGACGATGCACTTTTTCACACGGTTACGGAAGAATATCAAGCGTCCATGCTCCGGCCAGACGCGATTACACTGAACACACACCGCGGCACCCCAAGTAATCAGAAATGAGGCTTAACTGCGCATTGTAAACACTGTTACAATTGTAATAATTATCTCTGTATATGAAATGCGCAGATTGTATGCCAATATGGAATAATGACAATTGTAACGTATTGACTCATTGGTTCAACATCGAATCCGTACACAAAGTGCAATAAACATAAGTCACGCAAGTAAATAATACAAAAAGCAACTTGTTTACATAAATACATAATATAATATATTCTATCAATT
>CADCTQ010000006.1 GCA_902805615.1 uncultured Cytophagales bacterium | reverse complement strand
CGCGGCCCCCGACAGGGCCGTGTACACGCCCACCCGGAAGCGGTTGCGGCCGGTGAACACCGGGACTTCTTCGGATGCTTCCTCCGCGAAGGCGTCGCGTTCCGGCGCATCGCTTGCCGGCGGGAGGCTTCCGGCGATGCGGCCTTTGATGCGGTCGAGCATCCGCCGGCTGAGGGCTTCCCGTTCGGCGGGGCTCAGGGTGTGCAGCAGGTCGGGTTCCCCCTCGAAGGCGTTGAACCACGCGTTGACCCGGGCCGCTTCTTCGGCCGTGCATTCTCCCCGCAGGTACCGCCGGAGCAATTCCGCTGTAATGTCTGGTTTGTTCATGGTGTACGGGTGGGGCAATCCCGGCAGGTTCGGGCAAGGGTGCCTGTCTATAGAGAGAAGTCGGCCCAGGAGGCCGCGTCCCCTAGCCGGGGTGGAAAAATTTTTGGGGATTGGGAGAATAGGGTATTGAGGATTGGGAATCGGGGGAGGACTTTCCCGCGTTCCCATAGAGGGGAATCACCCAAGTGGCGTTGCTCCCCGCGCAAATCCTGGCCCTTGGCGATTAAAGCACTAAAAATTAGCAAAAGGCGCCGGAAAGTATTATGTTGTAGCTCCTTCCCACTTTACAGCCTCATGCCTCTCCGTCGCTTACCGGTCCTGTTCGCCTTGCTTGCGTTATGCGTGGCGGCGCCCCTGCACGCCCAGTCTCCTACTTCGAAAGGCCGGGAGTTCTGGTTCGGATTCATGGAAAACCTGGAATTGGAGGCGGTGGCGAACGGTGCGCCTGAATTTTTCATCACCATCAGTGCCAACACGGGGGCGCGGGGCACCATTTCCGTGCCCCGGACCGGTTTTTCGCTGGACTTCGTGGCGCCGGCCGGCCGGGCGCTGGAGATCCGGTTGCCCGAAGCGAACTTGTATCCCTTTGGCTCAGGGGTGATTGACAACACCGGCATCCGCATTACCACCAACGCGCCGGTCAGCGTAACGGCGGTGCATTCCCGCATCTATTTCACGGAATCAACCCAGGTACTGCCCCTGGCCGAACTGGCCGATGAGTACGTCGTGCTGGCCGCCCGGGACTTTGATGCCACGCATCCCTCCGAACTGCTGATCGTAGCCACCGAAGACAATACGCAGGTCAGCATTACGCCCTCAAGCGTGACGGTGGACCTGCGGCCGGCGGGCCGCCCCTACACGGTTACCCTCAACCAGGGGCAGGTGTACCAGCTACAGGCCCGGGCCGACCTGACGGGGACCTTCGTAAAGGCCGCCGGCGGTAAAAAAATTGCCCTGTTCGGCGGCGCCCAGCGGGCGGAAATCGCCTGTGACGTTGACGACAGCCACATCTGGGACCAGAACTACCCGGTGGGCCGTTGGGGGCAACAGTACCTGGTGGTGCCTTTTGCCCAGCAGCCGGAGACGGTGGTAAAAATCGTAGCAGCCTTCGACAACACCACCGTCCGCTTCAACTGCGGCGGAAGCACGCGGCGGCTGAACCGCGGCGAGTTCTTCGAACAGGACGTCTCAGCCACTACCGTCGTTGCGTCCGATAAACCCGTCAGCGTGGCGCAGTTCATGAAAGGCAATTACTGCAATCCGCTGGGCGGCCCCAACATGCTCATTGTGCCGCCGTTCGCTTTGCAGACCAAACGGGCCGCCTTCGAGGCGCTCAGGGAGTTGGACAATGCCGTGTACCGCAATCACATCAACGTGGTCACCAAAACGAATGCGGTCAGCCGCGTCCGCCTGGACGGCCGGCGCCTGAGTGCGACCTGGAGGCCGGTGCCGTCCAATCCACTGTACTCGTTTGTGCAGCAACCCATCAGTGCGGGCCCGCACGTGCTGACTTCCGACAGCAGTTTCCAGGCGACGTCCTACGGATTTGACGTATTCGACGCGTATACCCACTGGCTAGGCTATGACACGGAGGAATTCATCGAGTCACCCAACGTGGTCAGCCTGAACCTGGGCCGGGACACTACCATTTGCCCGGGACAAAGCCTGGTCCTCGATGCCACCACGCCGGGTGCTTCCGGGTACCGCTGGCAGGATGGTTCGCGGGAACCCGTGTTTACCGTGACCGGGCCGGGAGAGTACAAGGTGGAAGTGTCGACGCTGTGCCAATTGGCCGTCGGGCGCATCAGGGTCACCTTCAAGGAAAACGCGGTGGCCCTGGACCTGGGCAAAGACACCACCTTGTGCCAGGGCCAGAGCCTGGTCCTGGATGCCACCACGCCCGGGGCTTCCGGCTACCGCTGGCAGGATGGCTCCACCGGGTCAAGCTACACGGTCACCAAAGCCGGTGAGTACAAGGTGGAAGCAGTGGCTGCCGGCCTCTGCCAGCCATCGGTGGGCAGCATCCGGGTGGCTTACCGGGAGTTGCCCCTCCCAGCTTTGGGGGCCGATACGACGCTTTGCCCGGGACAAGAACTGCTGTTGAGCGTCACCAGGGCCGATGCCGCTTTGCAGTGGCAGGACGGCTCTTCGGGGAGCAGCTACCTGGTCTCCAGGCCCGGCAAGTACAAGGTGACCGTCAGCAACGGCAGTTGCGCCGCCTCCGATGAGATACAGGTTGACTATGAACCGGCCCTGCCCGCCTATGCGGCCCAGGAAAAGGCGTACGGCTGCGGCGGCACGGCTTTGCTGCTGGATGCCAGCGTGGGAGTGGATAAGGTGAGCTACCGCTGGCAGGACGGCACGACGGCGGCCACTTTGCTGGCCCCCGGTCCGGGCACCTACCGGGTAGAAGTCTCCTCGCGCTGCGGCAAGGTGAGCCGCACCTTCCAGGTGGAGCCCATCAGCCCGCCCAACGTGTTCACCCCCAACGGCGACGGCATCAACGACTGCTTCGAAGTACCCGGCGTGGGGGCCGAAGGCTGGAGCCTGTGGGTCTACAACCGCTGGGGCCGGCTCGTCTACCAGCAGCAGGGCTACAACAACGCCTGGTGCGCCGAAGGAGAGGCCAACGGGGTGTACTACTACCAGCTCACCAAGCCCGACGGGCCGCTCTGTCCCATCAAGGGATGGGTGCACGTGCTGCGGTAGATTCAGGAGTGATTGTGCGTCATTAAGTGCGTTGTGAACCAGGCATTTATGGATTTCATCGACTTCTTTCTGTACTGTCATTCCCTCCGGGAAGTATGTGATTAGCGCTGCTGGTGAGGCAAGCGGCCGGTACTGTCGCGTGCTGGCGCGAAGCTGTGCTTCGTGCCGGCTATGGTTTCCGCCTCTGGCGGAACGAAAGTCAAAGTATACTTCTGCCAAAGTCGCCCCAACAGCAGCACAAAACGATCAGAGTTGGCGCGACAATAGCTTGAAAACCGCAGGGCTGGCAATGATGCTACAAACGGATAGACCAACCTTCGTTCCGCCAGAGGCGGAAACCATACTCGGCACGAAGCACAGCTTCGCGCCAGCCCGTTACACCGCGCCCTGGCAAGCCACAGCCATGCGCGCCAGCACTGCCGCTCCTGCTCGCCAGGAACGCTAATCACATACTCCGGGAATGGCAGCGAGAGGAGGCGAACCCGACATTCTCACCGAAGCGGGAGCACCCAAGTGGCGTTGTTTCCCGCACGAATCCTGGCCCCCTGCGATTAAAGCATTAAAAATTAGCAAAAGGCGTCCAAAAGTATTATGTTGTAACTCCCTCCCAACGCTTTACTGCCCCATGTTCCTCCGTCCCCTATCGGTCCTTCTCGCCTTGCTTGCGTTATGCGCAGCGGCGCCCCTGCACGCCCAAACCCCTACCACGAAAGGCCAGGAGTTCTGGCTGGGCTACATGGAGAACCTGAGCCTGGCGTCCAATGGTCCGCCCGTCTTTGCCCTCCTCGTCAGTTCGGCAACGGGAGCCAAGGGCACGATTACCGTGCCGGCGACCGGTTTTTCCTTAGACTTCGAAGTGCCGGCCGGCGAAGCCCGGGAGATCACCCTGCCGGCCGCTACCTGGAACCCTTTCGGGGCGGGGGTGATTGGCAACACGGGCATCCGCATTGCCACCGACGCGCCGGTAAGCGTAGCCGCCGTCCATTACCGCTTGTTTTTCACGGAATCCACCCAGGTGCTGCCTACTGCGGAACTGGGCGATGAATACGTTGTGCTGGCAGCCCGGGACTTGCTGGCCACCCCGGACAATGTGCCGCTCGAGGAATACCAACCGCTCAATCCTTCCCAATTACTGATCGTTGCCACCGAAGACAATACGCAGATTACGATCACGCCCTCCAACATTACCCTGGACGGACGGCCGGCGGGCCGCCCCTACACGATCACGCTCAACCAGGGGCAGGTGTACCAGCTACAGGCCCGCACCGACCTGACGGGCACGCTGGTAAAAGCGGCCGACGCCAAAAAGATCGCCCTGTTTGCCGGCGCCCGGCAGGCGAACATTTTCTGCGGGGGCGACGACAGCCACATCTGGGACCAGAACTACCCGCTGAGCCGCTGGGGAAGACAGTACGTGGTGGTGCCATACGCCCAACTGGAGGGGGACGTGGTAAGAATCGTGGCGGCCTTCGACAACACCACCGTCCGCTTCAACTGCGGCGGGAACGGACAGCGGCTGAACCGGGGCCAGTTCCTGGAACGGGTGATCACCACGACTACCTCCATCGAATCCGATAAACCCATCACCGTGGCGCAGTTCATGAAAAGCGGGAGTTGCAACCCGCTGGCCGGTCCCAACCTGCTGATCCTGCCGCCTTTCAATCTCCAGACCAAACGGGCCACCTTCCAGGTGCTTGACACTTTCAGTTTCATTACGGTGTACCGCAATCACATCAACGTGGTGACCAGAACGGATGCGGTCAACCGCCTCCGGCTGGATGGGCAGCCCTTCAACGCGACCTGGCGAAGGGTGGGGTCCAACGCCCTGTACTCCTTCACGCAGTACGCGATCAGCCCGGGCCCGCACGAGTTGACTTCCGACAGCAGCTTCTACGCGACGTCCTACGGATTCGACCAGGCGGACGCCTATACCCATTCGCTGGGATACGAAACGGAGGAATTCATTCAATCGCCCAACGTTGCCGCCCTGGACCTGGGCAAGGACACCACCATCTGCCCGGGCCAGCGCCTGGTCCTCGACGCCACTACGCCGGGAGCTTCCGGCTACCGCTGGCAGGATGGTTCGCGGGAACCCGTTTTTACGGTGACCGGTCCGGGAGAGTACAAGGTAACGGTGTCTTACGGGTTTTGCCGGGGGGCCGCGGGGAGCATCAAGGTGAGCTACAAGGAAAACGTTGCCCCCCTGGACCTGGGCAAAGACACCACCTTGTGCCAGGGGCAAAGCCTGGTCCTCGACGCCACTACGCCGGGGGCCCTGGCCTACCGCTGGCAGGATGGTTCCACCGGGTCAAGCTACACGGTCACCGGGCCGGGCGAGTACAAGGTAGAAGTGGCTGCCGGCCCCTGCCAGGCGGTCAGTGGCAGCATCCGCGTGGCCTACCGGGAGTTGCCCCTTCCCGAACTGGGGCCCGATACGACGCTGTGCCCGGGACAGGAACTGCTGCTCAGGGTCGCCAGGCCAAACGTTTCCTTGCAGTGGCAGGATGGCTCTTCTCAAAGTAGCTTCCTGGTTTCCCGCCCCGGCAAGTACCGGGTGACGGCAAGCAACGGCAGTTGCGCCGTCTCCGATGAGATACAGGTTGATTATGCCCCCGCTTTGCCCGGCTTTGCCTCCGAAGAAAAGGCGTACGGCTGCGGCGGCGGCTCCCTCTTGTTGGACGCCAGCGTGGGAGTGGATAAGGTGAGCTACCGCTGGCAGGACGGCACGACGGCGGCCACTTTGCTGGCCCCCGGTCCGGGCACCTACCGGGTAGAAGTCTCCTCGCGCTGCGGCAAGGTGAGCCGCA
>CADCTQ010000005.1 GCA_902805615.1 uncultured Cytophagales bacterium | reverse complement strand
CGTGCAAAAGGGCTCGGAAGGCAACAGCGGTCTGTACGTGCGGGGCGGCGGCCCCGACCAGAACCTGATCATCCTCGACGACGCCACCGTGTACAACGCCACGCACCTGTTCGGCTTTTTCTCGCTCTTCAACGGCGACGCCCTCAAAAGCGTGGAACTCACCAAGGGCGGCTTCCCGGCCCGGTACGGCGGCCGTTTGTCATCCGTGCTGGAAATGACCATGAAGGAGGGCAGCAAGGAAAAACTGCACGGGGAAGGCGGCATCGGCCTGATCGCCTCGCGCCTGACGCTGGAAGGGCCGCTCAAGAAAAACAAGTCTTCCTTCCTGCTTTCCGGCCGCCGCACTTACGCCGACGCCCTGGTGCGTCCTTTCATTCCCAAGGGCGACCGGGGGTATTACTTCTACGACCTGAACGCCAAGGTGAATTACGACTTCGGCCGCAAGGACAAGCTCTACCTGAGCGGCTATTTCGGCCGGGACCGCTTCTTCTCCCGCGACCGGGGCGACGACAACAGCCTTTTCCGGGCCGGCTTCGACTGGGGCAACGCCACCGGCACGCTGCGCTGGAACCACCTGTTCTCCGAAAAACTCTTCACCAACACCTCCCTCATTTTTACCGACTACCATTTCAAGGTCTACCAATCCTCCCGGCACCCTTCGGGGACCTACGCCCTGCGCTACAACTCGGGCATCCGGGACGTGACCATCAAGCACGACTACGACTTTTTCCCCACCCCGGCGCACTCCATCAAGTTCGGGGTAGCCAGCACGTACCACCGCTTTACGCCCAGCGCCACGGTGCTGAACGAAACCCGCGACACCCTGAGCCAGCGGCGGCGGGAAGCCGAAACGATTGATGTGGTGGAATCGGGACTGTACCTGGAAGATACCTACCAGCCCTTTCGCCGGCTGAAGATCAACGCCGGGATACGGCTGGCCCACTTTGCCGCCCGGGATACGGCGTACCTGCGCCCCGAGCCCCGCGTAGCGGCCGCCTACCGGCTGGGCGACGAACTGGCCCTCAAAGCGTCCTACGCCCAGATGAACCAGTACCTGCACCTGCTCTCCAACACGGGCATCGGCCTGCCCACCGACCTGTGGGTGCCCGCCACCCGGGAAGTGGCCCCGCAGCGGTCGCAGCAGGTGGCCGCCGGCCTTGCCAAAGACTTTACCGGCAAGGGCCTGGCCGTGACCCTGGAAGGGTACTACAAAAAGATGGACAACGTGATCGGCTACCGGGAAGGCGCCAGCTTCCTGCTCATCAACGACGGCCCCGAGGGCGCCAAGCAGGTACGCTGGCAGGACAACGTCACCTCGGGCCAGGGCTGGTCGTACGGGGCTGAAGTACTCGTGCAGAAAAAGACCGGCCGGCTCTCGGGCTGGGCCGCCTATACCCTTTCCTGGACGCAGTTGCAGTTCGACGAACTCAACTTCGGCAAGAAGTTCTTCCCCCGCTACGACCGCCGCCACGACCTGTCGCTGGTGGGCATCTACGAGCTGGGTCCGCGCATCACGCTGTCGGCTACCTGGGTGTACGGCACGGGCAATGCCATTACCCTGCCGCTGGCCCAGTTCTCGGCGGGTGAGCACCGCGTGGCGCGGCAGAGCGGCTCTACGACGTACCGGGCCAACACGTACGGGGAGAAAAACAGCTTCCGCATGGCCGCTTATCACCGGCTCGACGCGGCCATCCAGTTCCGCAAGCAGAAGAAACGCTTCGAACGCACCTGGGAACTGGGCCTCTACAACGCCTACAGCCGACAGAACCCGTTCTACTACTACATTTCCACGGAATTCCAGGGCGCCAGCCAGCCGCCCCGGAACGTGCTCAAGCAGGTGTCACTGTTCCCCATCATTCCTTCCGTCAGCTATAATTTCAAATTTTAATGAACAGGGTAAAGAGTGGTTTGCTGCTGGCGCTGGTGTGCCTGCTGGCGGCCTGCGAAAAAGAAGTAACCTCCCTCAAACTGCCCGGGGCCGACTCCCAACTGGTGGTCAATGCCTTTATTTCGCCCCAGGACACGGTGCTGGAGGTAGCCGTCTACGAATCGAAGCCCGTGATCGGGGAGCGGCCCGGCGCGAGCGATGACCTCATCCGGGATGCCACCGTAACGCTTTCGGACGGACTAAAGACCGTTGTCCTTCCCCTGGTCACCCCGACCCGGTACCTGTCGGGCACGGCGTACCGTACCCGGCGGGAAGCATTGTCCATCGAAGCGGGCAAAACCTACTACCTGCAGGTGAGCACGCCGGATGGCCGCCTGGTCAGGGCGCAGTGCACGGTGCCGGCCCCGCCCGTGCCCGAAATAAGGTTTGATTCGGTGGTGCGCACGTCGGAGTATGGCACGGGCGACTACCTCGATTACACCGGTACGCTGCACTGGCAGGACCCGGCGGGGGAGGAAAACTTTTACCGGGTGGGTGCCGACCTCAAATATGTCTGGCCGGACAGGCAGGGTGAACTGTTCGAAGAATGGCGGCCGGTTTACTGGGACCGGTACAAAGCCACCTCCTTCAGCGACGCCCGGCGCGACGGGACGACGTTCTCCTCGCCGGGAGTTGACTTTTTTGTTGCTGACCACTTCCATTCAGTCACCTTGTACGCCCACCTGCTCCACACCGACCGCGCCTATTTCGAGTACCACCGCACGCTGCGAACCAACACCGGCGACAATCCGTTTGCCGAACCGATGCTGCTCTATTCGAACGTGGAAGGCGGGCTGGGCGTGTTTGCCGCCTATAACCGCACCACCCTCGAAGCCAGGATAAGGTAGCAGATCAATGTGCGCCGGGCGAAATGAACCAATTAACCTCAAATTCCAATGAACAGGCTGAAAAATGGTTTGCTGCTGGCGCTGGTGTGCCTGCTGGCGGCCTGCGAAAAAGAAGTGACTTCCCTCAAACTGCCCGGGGCCGACTCCCAACTGGTGGTCAACGCCTTTATTTCGCCCCAGGACACGGTACTGGAAGTAGCCGTCTACGAATCAAAGCCCGTCGTCGGGGAGCGGCCCGGCTCGGCCAGTGACATCATCCGGGATGCCACCGTAACGCTTTCGGACGGAGAGAAAACTGTTGTCCTTCCCCTGCTCGACCCGACGCCGGACCTGCGCAGAACGTCGTACCGTACCCGGCCGGAAGCATTGCCCATCGAAGCGGGCAAAACCTACTACCTGCAGGTGAGCACGCCGGATGGCCGCCTCGTCACGGCGCAGTGCACGGTGCCGGCGGCCCCCCCCGCGACCCAGATCCGGCTTGATTCGGTGGTGCGCACTTTGGAGAACGGCGCGGCCTTCCGCAACTACACCGGTACGCTGTACTGGCAGGACCTCGCGGGGGAGGAAAACTTTTACCGGGTAGATGCCGACCTCAAACGCGTCCGGGTGGATAACTGGTCGGGTAAACTGCTTGAAGACTGGCAGTCGGTCAATTGGAGTCCGGACAAAGCCACCTTCTTCAGCGACGCCCGGCTCGACGGGGCGCAGTTCTCCTCGCCGGAAATCAACTTTTCCATGCATGACTACTTCCGTTCAACCACCTTGTACGCCTACCTGCTCCACACCGACCGCGCCTATTTCGAATACCACCGCACGCTGCGGGCCAACGCCGACAGCAACCCGTTTGCCGAACCGGTGCTGCTCTACTCCAACGTAGCCGGCGGGCTGGGCGTGTTTGCCGCCTATAACCGCACCACCTTCGAATTCACGTTCCAGTAGAAACGCCATCCCCCGAAAAGCATGAACCGATCCGTACGGCCGGGCAGCGTAACCGTTGACGAGGCCATCGAAAGGACATAGCAATGCCTGCCGCTGACCGGCCCGGGCCACTGACGCATCATCTGACCACACGGCCCCGGCAAACCGCAGCGGTAGCGGAACGAAATTTTTCCGGGAAGACGGCCAAACAAGATCAGGGCCTGCGTATTATTTTTGTGGCTGCACGCACGGACCGGTTTGATGCACCGGCGGCAAACCACAAACGAACCAACCCTATGACTTTGACCGGACAAATCGCAACGCATTTCAGGGCAGTGCATTTTGGCGGCAACTGGACGGCGGTAAACCTGAAAGAACAATTGACCGACGTTACCTGGCAACAAGCCACGGCGCAGGTGCATTCCTTCAACCCCATTGGCACCCTGGTGTTCCACCTCAACTATTACGTAAGCGCCGTCCTGCGGGTCCTGCGCGGCGGGCCGCTCGAAGCCAGCGACAAATACAGCTTCGACCACCCGCCCATCCGTTCGCAGGAAGACTGGGAACGGCTGCTGGACAAAACCTGGACGGACGCCGAAGCGTTTGCCCGCCTGGTGGAGGAGTTGCCCGAGGAGACGCTCTGGCAACCCTTCGCCGGCGGGAAATACGGCAATTACTACCGCAACCTGCACGGCCCCGTCGAACACGCCCACTACCACCTGGGACAGATCGTGCTGATCAAAAAACTACTGCTGGCCGGTAAAAGCTGACGCCCCCATCCCCATGATCACCCTCACCGGCGTACTACTTGCGCTCATGCTCCTGGCGCTGAGTGCCCTCCACCTGTACTGGGCGGCGGGCGGCCGGCGGGGATTCGACGCGGCATTGCCCCGGAACGAGGCGGGCAAACGGGTGCTCAATCCCGGAAAAACGGATTGTGTCGTGGTGGCGGCCGGGCTTTTTTTGTTCGCCGGCTGCTACTTGATCCGCGTGGGCGTGATTTCCGTGGGGTTGCCGGCCGGGCTGGCCAGTTACGGAGTTTGGGCCATATCGGCAATCTTCGCCTTGCGGGCACTGGGCGATTTCCGGTACGTGGGGTTCAGCAAGCGCATCCGGAACACGGACTTCGCCCGGCGCGACACCCGCTATTACGCCCCATTATGCGTCCTGTTGGCCCTGGGAGGCGTGTTGATCGAACTGATGCAATAAAACGAAAGGGACGCCATACCCCGGCGGTACGGCGTCCCTTTCCCGTGCGTGAATCTCCGGGTATCTGCCACGGTGCGGATACCCGGGCAGGGTCACTGCCTTGATCAATATTTCTCCTTCTGGAATCCCCACTGGCGGAGTTCCGCCGCCGCGGTATCGGGGTGGTTGGCCTTGATGAGCAACACCAGCGCATTGAGCGTCTTGCGCACCTGCACCTTGCTCTGGTTCTTGGCGCTGACCTGCCCGGCAATGGCGCTGTCTTTCTGCGAGGCCAGGGCTACTTTTTCCCGGTATTCGGCCAGCAGGGGCTTCCAGTAGGCCACGCCGTAGGTACGCTTGCCGTAACCCCGCGCCTCGATGCCTTTGACCAGGGTTTCGAGGGCCACCACGCGCCGGCTGCGTTCGAGGGGCAGTTTGTAGGTGGCGCTTACCTTCTCGATGCCCAACTGGGCCAGGTACGCCGTCGTGTTGTCGCGGCCTACTTCTTCGGCCAGGTAATCTTTCACGTAGCCGATGGCGTGGTCCATCCGGGCGTCGAGTTCGCGGAGGCGCTGGGTGAGTTGGGGCCGGGTGGTGCCTTCGCCGGTGCGCCGGCCGAGCTGCGCCGTAAACGTGTTCACCAGCAGCGCAAAGTCTTCGGGCGTGATCCACCCGAGCCGCAGCGGGCTTTTGATCCAGTAGGCGGCCACCTGCTGGGCCACGGTTGCCAGCGAAAGGTCGGTTTGGGGCACGGTGGGCTTGGCAATGCGCGTTTTCTTGCCGGTTTGGTCCTTCACCGGGGCATTTGGGGCGATAATCGTATCCATGTCAATTGATATGAGTAATGAAAAGCCGAAAGATCGGCACAGATCAATTGACAGGAGTGGGTGGAACGG
Source organism: uncultured Cytophagales bacterium (assembly GCA_902805615.1). Classification (GTDB taxonomy): domain Bacteria; phylum Bacteroidota; class Bacteroidia; order Cytophagales; family 172606-1; genus CADCTQ01. The sequence continues at coordinate 75 of CADCTQ010000005.1, read as the reverse complement.
TGGAATTGGGTACGTGCGTGGGAAAGGAGGGCATAAAAACGAGCAAATGGTTTCCTGTCAAGCAGCACTTGGCAC
>CADCTQ010000004.1 GCA_902805615.1 uncultured Cytophagales bacterium | reverse complement strand
GCACGAAGCAGAGCTTCGCGCCAGCACGCTACTCCGCGCCAGCCCGTTGTGCTTCGCCTCATCAACCCTAATCACATGCTAGTCCGAAGACTACCCCCAGCACGTACCGGTACTGGCCCGTTTGGTTCATGCTACCAGGCCATTGAACCCAGGGTTATTCCGGCGGTTTGTTGGGGCGGGCCCGGAACCGGTTGGCGTTCACCTTGCGCCGCTTCAGGTTGACGGGCTTGCCCGACTGGGCGTCGGCGGACGGACCGGGGCCGGCCGGCTTTGCCGACGGGTCGGCAATGGCAATTCCCTTCGCGAATGGACCCGCAATCGGGGTCACTGCCCCGGGGCCGGGCAGGTCGGCAGCTGGCCCGTAGGCGTGCCGGTACGAATGGACGGCTGCTACCTGCGAGGCCAGCAGCGGCAGGTCGGTGCCGAGCAGGGCCGGGGCGGCGGGTGGTACGGCGAGTTTCCGGGCCAGCCCGGCGATCATTGCGTTTTCGTCGGGGGCGGTACCGGCCGGTGGGCTTTCGTGCGCAGCACGGGCGGCGGGAAGCAGTTCTGATTGCTGATCGGGTTGCATCATGCGAAAAACCGGGTTTGCGTGAAGAGACGGTTTGGTTTCTCATAATACGGATTTTTGCCGGAACGGGATGAGACCGGAGGCAAGGGGAACTCCCGGGCCTTATCCATCGGGTGAACCCGCAATTCCGGTTTCGGGGAAAGGCGCAAGCCCACGCCCCTACCCGGCAGGATAGACGCTGAAGGGCGGCCGGGCTTAAGATTTTTGGCCTGCTTGCGTAAATTGTGTTTGAAGCAGAGTAGATTAGCTTTGCAAAGCCGCCACTGCCCTCTTCCCGACTATGAGCACTCCCGACCGGTTATTCATGTTCAAGGCTTTTTTAAGCCACCGTTACAAATCGCCCGAGATCAACCTGTATTTCTTCAACATCTTCAAGAACATTGCCAACGTCCAGTTCGAAGTAGACAAGGGAAAATTCTCGACCAACGTTACCCGTCTGGAACGGATGATTCGTGATGCGCACGCATTCGTCGGAATTTACCCGTACCCGGGCGACCGGGACGCACCGTCCAGGAGAAACGAACTCCTGGAAGAGTCCCGCTACTTCCGGCTGGAATTAGATCTTGCCGTGCGGTCCGGTAAGCCGGCAATTGTATTTTACGACCAGCGATACGGTAATCTGCTGAATTACTCGCCGGAAATCATTTCACAGCGGTTCGATTCTCAGGCAATTAGTGGCGTAGGCGGGGACCCGGATGCTGAAGTGTTTCGGGAAAAATTCACCCATTTCTGTGACGTTGTGGAACGAGGAAGAGCGTACCAGCGGTTGCGCTCGAAAGATGTCAGGCGATGGGTAGGCGTTGCCCTGCCCGCGGGAAAGCACCACAACGCAGCATACACCGGTGAGACGTTGACCGCGATCACTGAATTGCTCGCCACTTATGGGTGGGACTCGGACAGCAGCACACAGTTAAGCTGGCCCCCTTCGTTGAACCGCGAAACATTCAACCTGCTGGCGAAGGTAGAGTGGATGATCGTTGACATAGGTGAGGAAATGGCTTCTACCGGCATACCGGCATTCCTGCACGGTCAGTTTATTCCCACGATGCGCCTGAAATACACCCCGGAAACAACGCCGGAACCGTCATTATTTGAAAAGACCTTTTACAGGGGCGTGGAAGTGGGCTACGCCAAAGACATCCTCGCGTGGCACGATCAGGCTTCCTTATTGAAAGGACTGGAGCAAAAGCTGTTGGTCTTAGATAATTCGAACACAATAAGGATTACCAACGCGGAAGAAGCCGGTGTTTACTTCCGCAGTGCCGCCCAGCGCAAAGAAAAAGTGTTCCTGAGTTACTGCAATAAGGACCGGGACGTAGCCGCCAGAGTAAGTAAAGCACTTGCCCTACGGTTCAAAGATGTGTTTGACTACCGGGCGTTCAATGCGATCATTCCGGGAAAACACTGGACCGACGTAGTCTTTGACAGCCTGAATGAAAGCAAGATCGGTATTATCATCTTGTCAGAAGCTTATTTCAGAAGTAAAAATTGCAAGCACGAGGCAGCGCAGATGGTAGGGCAACGGGATAACCAGGGAATGATGTTAAAGCCGCTTAAAATATACGATAATCCTTTGAAATTGCCGGCCTCCCTGCAGAGCATACAATACGCGAGGTTGAGTGACTACAAAAATGTAGAAGACTTTGTTGCATCCATCGTGGGTGAATTACCCAAGCAGGAAGGCTAATGGACGGGAGAGTCGCTCACGCGGGATAATGAGGCATCCCCAGAAAATACCAGTGCCCGGTCCGCCACTTATCAAGTAGGAGAGACGGCAAACGGCCCTTTTATCCCGGCCGAGCCAAATTTTATCCTTCCCGTGCGTCCTTTGGTCAAAAAAGGGGCAGGCGATTGGAAAGGTAAAAGTACATTTGCCTTTCCGATCCTCCCCAAACCATGCGCAACCCACTTCAGGAAAAAGAATTGATCCCCAACGCCCCCGGAGCGGCGGGCCGGTGGAAACGGCTGCTGGGCGGCATTGCCCTGGCCGCGGCCCTGGGCGGTTGCAGCGCCCCGGCCGAAGAAACCGCCGCCGGCACCCAGGTGCCCGCCCTGCCCGTACTCACCATCCGCCAGCAGCCCGCCACCACCTACCAGGAGTTTGCCGGCAAGCTCGAAGGCCGCGTCAACGTGGAGATCCGGCCGCAGGTAGAAGGCTACCTGGAAAAGATCTACGTGGAGGAAGGCGCCTACGTACGGGCCGGGCAACCGCTGTTTAAAGTCAACGACCGGCCCTACCGGGAACAGCTCGGCAACGCCGCCGCCAGCCTCGACGCCGCCAGGGCCGCCCTGCTCAAAGCCCAGGTGGACGTGGACCGGCTCACGCCGCTCGTGCAGAACAACGTGGTGTCGGACGTGCAACTGCGCACGGCCAAGTCGAACCAACTGGCGGCGCAGGCCGGCGTGGCGCAGGCGGAGGCCATGCGGGAGAGTGCCCGCATCAACCTGGGCTACACCACCATTGCCGCCCCCGTGAGCGGCTACATCGGCCGCATTCCCCGCAAGATCGGCAGCCTCGTGGGCCGCACCGACGCCGAACCCCTCACGCTGCTCTCCGACATCCGCGAAGTGTACGCCTACTTCTCGATGGGCGAAACCGACTTCCTGGCCTTTACCCGGCAGTCGCCGGGCAACACCATCGAGGAGAAGCTGGAGAACCTGCCGCCCGTGGCCCTCATCCTGGCCGACGACAGCGAGTACCCCGAAAAGGGCCGCATTGACGCCGTGGAGGGCCAGTTCGACAAAACCACCGGCGCCATCAGCTTCCGGGCCGTGTTCCCGAACGCCAACGGCCTCATCCGGTCGGGCACCACCGGCCGCGTGCGCCTTGAACAGCGCCGCGAAGAAGCCATCCTCGTGCCGCAGGAATCCACCTACGAGTTGCAGGAGAAGATATTCGTGTACACCCTGGCCGACAGCAACAAGGTCAGGAGTACGGCCATCACCGTGAGCGGCCGGAGCGGCACGAGCTACCTGGTGAAAGACGGCGTAAAGTCCGGCGACAAGATCGTGTTCACCGGCATCAGCAGCCTGCGCGACGGCATGACCATTACGCCCCAGCCCGTGCCCGGCGACAGCCTGCGGCTCGGCAAAGCCCTGTAAAGAAGATATTGGATTTTAGATATGAGACCGGAGACGGTTTACGGAGGTTGAACTGCTTAACTTATACCAGGATGAACAGGATTGTACGAACCGACCGGAGGACATTCATTTGACAAGGACCTTGTCAATCGCTTCTCCCGCTTAACCCCATTGTGAGCCAAAGGCAGCCGCCGAGACCCGCCCGGCCGGTCGGCGGGCTGCCCGTTTTCCACCCCCATTCCGCCATCACGATCATGTTCCGAATATTCATCGAAAGGCCCGTCCTGGCAACGGTCGTATCCATCCTGCTGGTGCTGCTCGGCGGGCTGGGCCTGGCGACCCTGCCCGTCACCCAGTTTCCCGACATTGCCCCGCCCAGCGTATCGGTGGTGGCCGTGTACCCCGGCGCGGGTGCCGAAGTCGTGGCCCGGTCGGTGGCTACGCCCCTCGAAGAAGCCATTAACGGCGTGGAGAACATGACCTACATGACCTCCACGTCCAGCAACGACGGCTCCATGAGCATCAACGTGTACTTCCGCCTCGGCACCGACCCCGACCAGGCCGCCGTGAACGTGCAGAACCGCGTGGCCGCCGCCAACGGGCAACTCCCCCAGGAAGTGCTCCAGACCGGCGTGTCCACCTTCAAGCAGCAGAACAGCATGATCATGGTGCTCGACCTCTACAGCGCCGACAATGCGTACGACGAGACGTTTTTGCAGAACTACGCCAAGATCAACCTGTTGCCCGAGATCAAGCGGGTGCCCGGCGTGGGCCAGGCCATGGTGTTCGGCAACAAGGACTACGCCATGCGCGTGTGGCTCGACCCCGCCAAGCTGGCCGGCTACAACCTGGTGCCCGCCGAAGTGATGGCCGCCATCCGCGACCAGAACCTGGAAGCCGCCCCCGGCAAGTTCGGGGAGGGCAGCGCGGAAGCCTTCGAATACGTGCTCAAGTACAAGGGCAAGCTCAGCGAACAGGGCGAGTACGAAAACATCGTGATCCGCGCCGACGAAGACGGCTCCGTGCTGCGGCTCAAGGACGTGGCCCGCATCGAGTTCGGATCGTTCACCTACGCGGGCAACACCCGGTCCGACGGCAAGGAAGGCATCGTGATGGGCGTGTTCCAGACGGCCGGCTCCAACGCCAACGAAATCCAGGAGGCCGTCAACGAGGTAATGGCCCGGGCCGCCAGGGACTTCCCGGCGGGCGTCCAGACCCGGACCATCTACAGCACCAAGACCTTCCTCGACGAGTCCATCACCCAGGTGAAGCACACGCTGATCGAGGCGTTCATCCTCGTGTTCCTGGTGGTATTCCTCTTTTTGCAGGACTTCCGTTCCACGCTCATCCCGGCCATTGCCGTGCCCGTGGCGATCATCGGCACGTTCTTCTTCATGGGCGTGTTCGGGTTTTCGATCAACCTGCTCACGCTGTTCGCCCTGGTGCTGGCCATCGGCATCGTGGTGGACGACGCCATTGTGGTGGTGGAAGCCGTGCACACCAAGATGCAGCGCACCGGCCTGCCGGCCCGGCAAGCCACGGTTTCGGCCATGCGCGAAATCACCGGGGCCATCATTTCGATCACCCTGGTGATGTCGGCGGTGTTCCTGCCCGTCGGGTTCATGCAGGGACCGGTGGGCGTGTTCTACCGCCAGTTTGCCTTTACCATGGCCATTGCCATCCTCATTTCCGCCGTCAACGCCCTCACGCTGAGCCCGGCCCTGTGCGCCCTGTTCTTAAAGCCCGGGCACGCCGGGCCGGCGGGCCGGCGGAGCCTCGTGGGCCGGTTCTTCGGCGCCTTCAACGCCGGCTTCGACGCCATCACGCGCAAATACGTGCGCACCCTGCAATTCCTGGTGCGGCGCAAGTGGGTGGCCCTCGGTTCGCTGGCCGTGGTGGGCGCGGCCACCTTCTGGCTCATGCGCAGCACGCCCACGGGCTTCATTCCCAACGAGGACCAGAGCTTCGTGGTGTATTCCCTCGCCATGCCGCCCGGCGCCTCGCTGGCCCGCACGCAGGCCGCCCTCGACAAGGCCGACAACCTGCTCAAAACCGTGCCGGCCGTCAAGACCGTGATCCGGATTTCGGGCCTCAACCTGCTGAGCAACTCGTCGAGCCCGTCGTTCGGGGTGGGCTTCATCAACCTCAAACCCATCGAGGAGCGGGGCGAGGTAAAGGAAATCGGGGAGGTGATGGCGCAGATCAACCAAAAACTCGCG
>CADCTQ010000003.1 GCA_902805615.1 uncultured Cytophagales bacterium | reverse complement strand
CCAACTACAACATGCTGGCGGGCCGCAACATCACCTACATCGAACGCACCCTGTCGTACCTGCCCGTGCAGCCGGTGTACTGGGAAGAGTTCTACAAGGGCAACGCCCGCGACCTGGAGTCGCCGCTCCGGTTCCTGATCGTGACGCCCCCGCTGCGGTGGGCCCTCTACCTGGCCCTGGCGGCGCTGCTGCTGTTCATGGCCTTCGAGGCCAAGCGCCGCCAGCGGGTCATCCCGGTGATCAAACCCCTGGCCAACACCACCCTGGAGTTTACCCAGACCATCGGCCGGCTGTACTACCAGCACCGCGACCACAAGAACATTGCCGAGAAGAAGATCACGTACTTCCTGGACCATCTGCGCAGCCACTACTACGTGCAGACCGGGGAGTTTGACGACGATCTGTTTGACCGGCTGCACGCCAAGACGGGCCGGCCCCTGGAGGAGATCACCGCCCTGTTCAACCTGATTGCGCACATCCGCCGCAACGACGGCGTGAGCGAAGCGCAACTGCTCCAGTTACACCGCAGCATCGAAAAATTTGCGCCCGGCCCCGTGATGGGAGAACCCGTTCTGCGGGAGCCGGCGCCCGGAAGTTAATTCATTCACCCCCAATTTATGCAAGAGTTCATCACGCGGATTGACCTGGCTCCGCTCCGGGAGGCCGTAGAATCCCTCAAAAAAGAAGTCGGCAAGGTCATCGTCGGCCAGGAAGAAATGATCGAGTTGCTGCTGGCGGCCATCCTGGCCGATGGGCACGTACTCATCGAAGGCGTGCCCGGCGTGGCCAAGACCCTGACGGCCAAGCTGCTGGCCCGCACCATTTCGGTGGGCTTTTCGCGCATCCAGTTCACCCCCGACCTGATGCCCTCCGACGTGCTGGGCACCTCGGTGTTCAATCCCAAAAACACGGATTTCGAGTTCAAGCGCGGTCCCATCTTTTCGAATCTCATCCTCATTGACGAGATCAACCGGTCGCCGGCCAAAACCCAGGCGGCCCTGTTTGAAGTGATGGAAGAGCGGCAGGTGACCATGGACGGCGTGACCTACCCGATGGCGGCCCCGTTCATGGTGCTGGCGACGCAAAACCCGGTGGAGCAGGAAGGCACCTACCGCCTGCCCGAAGCCCAACTCGACCGTTTCCTCTTCAAGATCGAAGTAACGTACCCCACGCTGGACCAGGAACTGCTCATCCTGCAACAGGCCCACGAACGCAAAGGCCAGCAGGCCCTCGCCGAAGTGACGCCCGTGCTCAGCGCCGAGCAGATGGACGAGTACCGGCAGAAGGTGAAAGAAATCCACATTGACGAGGCCCTGCTGCGCTACATTGCCCAGGTGGTGAGCCGGACCCGCAACGACGCAGCCCTGTACCTGGGCGCTTCGCCGCGGGCTTCGCTGGCCATCATGAACGGGGCCAAAGCCCTGGCGGCCATCCGCGGCCGTGATTTCGTGACGCCCGAAGACATCCGGCAGGTGGCCCTGCCCGTGCTGCGCCACCGCATCATCCTGACGCCCGAAAAAGAGATGGAAGGCGGCCGGCCCGACGAGGTGATTGCGCAGATCATGCAGCGCCTGGAAGTGCCCCGCTAACGCCCTCATTTTATTGCCGGTCAGGGAACCGGGGGCTTCCGCCCGGCGTTCGACTAGTGCAATTCTATCTATATTTGCAGGTCAAAAAATTATTCACTCATTTACTAAGCACATGATTATCGGGGTACCGAAGGAGATTAAAAACAACGAAAACCGCGTTGCCATTACCCCCGCCGGGGTAGCCGAACTGCGCAAGAACGGCCATACCGTGTACGTACAGAGCGGGGCCGGTGAGGGCAGCGGTTTTTTAGACGAAGCATACACCCAGGCCGGGGCTACCGTACTGCCTACCATTGAGCAGACCTACAAGGTGGCCGATATGATCGTTAAGGTAAAAGAACCCATCCGGGCCGAGTACGAGCTGATCAAGGAAAAACAACTGCTGTTCACGTATTTTCACTTCGCCTCTTCGGAAGAACTGACCCGGGCCATGATTGCCCGCCGGGCCATCTGCCTGGCCTACGAAACCGTGGAGAAGCCGGACCGCAGCCTGCCCCTGCTGGTGCCCATGTCGGAAGTGGCCGGCCGCATGGCCGTGCAGGAAGGCGCCAAGTACCTCGAAAAACCGATGAAGGGCCGCGGCATCCTGCTGGGCGGCGTGGCCGGGGTAAAGCCCGCCAACGTGCTGGTGCTGGGAGGTGGCATCGTAGGGGCGCAATCGGCCAAGATGGCCGCCGGCCTGGGTGCCAACGTCACCATCATGGACGTGAACCTGCAGCGGCTGCGCTACCTGGAAGACATCATGCCGGCCAACGTGGACACGATGATGTCCAACGAATACAACATCCGCGAACTGGTGCAGGTGTCCGACCTGATCATCGGCGCCGTGCTCATCCCGGGCGCCAAAGCCCCGCACCTGATCACCCGCGACATGCTCAAGACGATGAAGCCCGGTACCGTGCTCGTGGACGTGGCCGTGGACCAGGGCGGTTGCATCGAAACCTGCACCCCCACAACCCACGAAAATCCTACCTACATCATTGACGACGTGGTGCACTACTGCGTAGCCAACATGCCCGGCGCCGTGCCGTACACGTCCACGCTGGCACTGACCAACGCCACGCTGCCTTACGCCATTCAACTGGCCAACAAGGGCTGGCAGCAGGCTTGCCGTGAGAACCGCGAGTTGCAACTGGGCCTCAATGTGGTGCAGGGCGACGTGGTCTACAAGGGCGTAGCCGACGCGTTTGGCCTGCCGCTGGTGAATGTAAAAGAGTACCTGGAAGGCGTAGCCGTACTCTAAAAAAAGTTCAATTCGGGACGCCCGGTGCCTGCGCAGGTGCCGGGCGTTTTGCTTTTTGGGGACACCGACCTTACGGAAGACGTTGCACGCGGACGCGTTTCACAATTTGAGAAAATCTTTTGTGCCGGCTAAAAGGGAATAAAAAAGTGGCGCCGGCCCGGCGGACCGGTACGCGCCGGCAAGGCACTGGTTGCGTAACGGTTTGATCTTCAATTTTTTGCCCCGTGCAGCTTCACCCAAAGAGGTAACCGGGCGGGGATTTGCCCGCGCCCCGCTGGTTCTGATCAACCGGAAAAACGCTTCCCGAACACCCGCAAATTTGTACACGCCTAAATGAAATCATACATGCCTTACCGGGTTCCGATTACCGTTTCTCTGAAAATAAGGTGATATTCAAGACCTGTTTTCTACGAAACCTAATGCGTTTTGAATGAGAAAATTATACTGTCTTATATCGCTTCTGGCTTTAATTGCAATTCTTTGTACGGGAGCTTACTGCCAGTCCCCGCGGACGGCCAACCACCAGCCTGCGCTGGCAGCCTCGAACGACGCACAACGCACGGCTGACGCCCGGGAGGGGCAACGCATCCTGATGTGGGCCGGCTGGATCATCGGGGCATTTTTCGTGGCCTGCACCCTGTACCTGGCCGTCGAACGCCGCCGGGTCGTGGCCAGCAAGGACGCTGAACTCGCCGGCAAAAGCCAGGAACTGCTCATCATCCAGGAGCAGGTGAACCAGACCAACGAGGAACTGATGGCCATCAACGCCAACCTGGAAAGCATCGTGGAAGAGCGGACCCTGAAACTGAGCAAGGTGAACTGCGAACTCGACATGTTCCTCTACCGGTCGTCGCACGACCTGCGCCGCCCCGTCACCACGCTGATGGGCCTGGTGGAAGTATCGAAACTGGGCTTCGACGAGAACACCGCCAAGTACCTCTTCAGCAAAATCAACGATACGGCCGTCCACATGGACACCATGCTGGAGAAGTTCTTCATGATCAACACGATCAACCACGAGTCCACGGAGATCGGCGAGGTCAACTTCGAAGAAATCCTCGACAGCGTCCAGCATTCCTCGCTGGTGCACAACTACGCCGAGCAGGTGCAGTTCGACGTCGTGGTGGAGCCCGGCATCCGCATCGTCGCCGACCCGCAACTGATTACCTTCATTCTCAAGAACCTGATTGACAATGCCATTGTGTTCCGCTGCAAGGACGGCAAGCGGCAACCGGTGATCCGCATTGAAGTACGCCCGGTGGGCAACGCCGTCGGCATCTCCGTGCACGACAACGGCATCGGAATTGCGGAAGCCAACCTGTCGGAAATCTTTACGCTGTTCTACCGGGGTTCGGAAGCTTCCAAGGGCAACGGCCTGGGCCTGTATGTGGTGCGCAAGGCCATCGAGAAACTGAACGGCAACATCACCGTATCGAGCCGCCTCAATGAGTTCACCTGCTTCCACATTACGCTGCCCCCGTCGGCCAACGTGCAAATTCAGACCGAGGCGGCGGCCCGGCCGGTGCTCATCACCGCCTGAACGCATCTCCTTTTTTCAACCCCGGGCACCCGCTCAGGAATTGCCGCCGGGCAAGTTTTCTCCTCCCCACGCGGGGATGTCGTCCAGTCGGAAGAGACTGCCCGTCACGAAGTCCAGCCGGAAGCACTGGTATTCCAGCCCGTTCACCAGCATGAGGTAAGGCGCCCGGAGCACCCGGTTGTAGCCGGCGGCCTGGTCGAACACCTCCTGCGTAAGCGGCACCCCCACGTCCTTGCATTCCACCACCGCAAAAGGACTCCCCGTCCGGTCGAACACCACCAGGTCCGTGCGTTTGGGCAACCCGTGGTAGGAGAGGCCGCCTTCCACCTTCATCAAGGCCCGCGGGTAGCCGTGCCCGTTGATGAGGAAGTGAATGAAGTGCTGCCGGACCCACTCTTCGGGCGTCAGGAACACGTATTTTTTCCGCAATTCGTCGAAAATGAACAGCTTGCCCTCCTTCTGAATCACTTTGTGCGCAAAAGGAGGCAGGTTAAGGTTCAGCATAGAAGGAACAAATGAAAAATGGGAAATTGAAAATGGACAATCAATAGAACTTTCCCATGGCTGCGGCCGGTCTATTCCAGGCGGAGCACCCGGCCGATGCTGCCGTTGGGTTCGAGCAGCCCGAGCAGGTTGGCCAGGGTAGGGGCAATGTCGGAGATGGCGTTGCGTTCGGCGGAGCGGCCCGGCTTGATCTTCCAGCCGTACCACAACAGCGGCACGTGCGTGTCGTAGGCGAAAAAGCTGCCGTGCGTGCTGCCCTGCGGCCGGCCTTCCATCCAATTGGGCTGGAGCAGCACCATCAGGTCGCCCGACCGTTGCCCGTTCTGCCCGTTTTTGATCAGGCTGGCCTGGTAGTCGGGCAGCATGGCGTCCGATAAGGCGTGGAGGTTCACCACGTTGCTCACCCCGTTCTGCTTCAGCATTGCCTCCCGGATGGTCGGGTACAGGGCGGCCACGTCCAGCTTCTTCTCGCGCAGCAACCCGTGGTTGAGGAAAAGCTGTTGGTTCGAGTAATTTTCCACCCACTCCCCGGGGCCGAAGGCGGCCAGCAACTGCGTTTTAAGTTCGTCCACCGCCTGACGGCCGTTGAAGGCGCCGCCCGGAATGCGCAGGGAGGTGGCCTGGCCCGGCGACGGCGCTACGCCGTGGTCGGCGGTGAGGAACACCAGCAGGTTGTCTTTGCCCACGTGGCGGTCGAGGAAGCCCAGCAGGTCGGCCAGGTCGCGGTCGAGGCGCAGGTAGGTGTCTTCGGCTTCCATCGAATAGGGCCCGAACACGTGGCCCACGTAGTCGGTGGACGAAAAGCTGACGGCCAGGAAGTCGGTCGCATTTCCTTTGCCCAGGTTTTCGTTTTGCAACGCCGCCACGGCAAAGTCTTTCGTCAGCGTGTTCCCGTAAGGCGTAAAGCGGAGCAGTTCGAAGTCCTCCTTGCGGATCTTGGGCAGGTCGTGCGGGAAGACGGCTTTGGTCTCCCCGGCCAGCGTGCCCTCGAAAGGCTGGTCGTCGGCGGTGCTGCTGCCGGCGTACTGGTTGGCGGCCATCAGGGGCGTCCACGGCTGCGAGAGGTACTGGTTGGGAAACTTCTTGTCGTTGAAGGCCTGCACCCAGGCGGGCAGTTCCTTGGCGTAGTACGTGCTGGTGATCCAGTTGCCGCTGAACGAATCGAACCAGTAGGCGGCGTTGGCCAGGTGGCCGGCCGGCAGGATGGCGCCCCGGTCCTTGAGGGCCACCCCGATTACTTTCGACTGCTCCTGGCTTGCCAGCCGCAACTGGTCGGTAATAGTGGTTGCCAGCAGGTTGCGCGGCGACATCAGGCCGGCTTTCGAGGGGCTGCCCACCGTGCCCACGGTGGTGTCTTCGGTGCAATAGAGGGCTTTGCGGCTGGTCCGGTTGTACCATTCGTTGCCGATGATGCCGTGGATGGCCGGCACCGAACCCGTGTACACCGAGGCGTGGCCCGGCGCCGTGTAGGTCGGCACGTAATCATAGTGCGTGTTTTCGCAGCTGTAGCCGCCGTCGAGCAGCCGCCGGAAGCCGCCGCTCCCGAACTTGCCCCGGTAACGCACCAGGAAGTCGTAACTCATCTGGTCTACGACGATGCCGACCACCAGCCTGGGCCGGTCGGGGAGGGCATTCTTTTTGGGTTTGGGTTGCGCGTGGCACGTGGCACCCACCAGGGCGGTGAGAATGCTTACGGAAAAGAGAAAACGGTACATTTCAAATAGCGAATGAAGATTAGGGTAGTGGCAGGCAAAAATAGCCCTTTCGGTTGGATGGCGCGGTTAAAACTGACCCCGAGGCGGTTAAGCCGAAAAAAAATATCGGGACATTTTATACTAATTTGCAAAACATTACGGATTTTGGCCTCGTATTTGTTTAAATGCAACCGGTTTAAATTCTATTTCCCATTTACTAATCACAAAAAATACCATGCGTACCTTTCGTTCTGTGTTGCTGACGCTGGTTGCCTTCGGACTTTTCTCCGGCCTGTCCTTCGGGCAGACGGGCAGCAAGTCTGCCGGCACCGGCAAATCAGCATCAACCACTAAATCTTCTTCGGCAGCGGCAAAACCGGTGGCAGTACCGGATGACGTAAATGCACTGCTCACGAAATACACCTGTTTGGCCTGCCACCGGCCCGACACCAAGTTGGTGGGCCCCGCCTACGTGGACGTAGCCAAGCGGAAATACACCAATCAGCAGATCGTGAACCTGATTTACGAACCGAAACCGGCCAACTGGCCCGGTTACCCGCCCATGGCGCCCATGAAGCAGGTGCCCAAGGAAGACGCCCTCAAAATTGCCACGTGGATCAACTCCCTGGCGAAAAAGTAGTCAGTAGTGTATTGGTCATTGGTCAGTAGTCAATGGTCATTAAGTGGGCGTAAGTCACCGCATCCGAATCACCAATGACCAATGTACCAATGACTATTGACGACCAATGACCCTTTTACGAAAAAGCGCGGAACCCCGGTTTCGCGCTTTTTTTGTTTAGGCCAGGGTGAACCGTTTGCCGGGTAGGGCTTTTACCACGCCGCGCAGTTCGAGCGTCAACAGCAGGGAGGCCAGTTTGCCCAGCGCAATCTGCGACTGCCAGCTCAGGTCGTCGAGGAGCATTTCCTTCTGGTGGCGGAGCAGGAGCACCACCTGTTTTTCCTCCTCCGTCAGCGACGCGTCGGGCCACTCAGGCTGCGGTTTGCCCGCAGTGGGGTTGCCTTCCTGCCAGTTCATGAGGGCCTCCAGGGAATCTATGCCCGTGTAGATGTGCGCCTTGTGGTCTTTGATGAGGAAGTTGCAGCCTTCCGAGTGGGACTGCCCGATGTTGCCGGGCACGGCCATCACGTCGCGGTTGTAGCCGTTGGCAATGTCGGCCGTAATGAGGGCGCCGCCCTTCCGGGCCGCCTCTACTACGATCACCACGTCCGACAGGGCGGCGATGATCCGGTTGCGGGCCGGGAAGTGAGGGGCGTCGGGCTTGGTGGCAAACGGGTATTCGGTAACCAAACCGCCCAGTTCCTGCATCTGGTGCGCCGTATTTTTGTGCGAGGCCGGGTACACAATGTCAATGCCGCTCGCCATCACGCCCACCGTGGGAACCCCGTTCTTGAGGGCAGCCCGGTGGGCGGTAATGTCAATGCCGTACGCCAGGCCGCTGACTACCATTACGGAGGCGTAGCGCCGCAGGTCGGCAACCATCGTTTCGGTGATTTCTTTGCCGTAGGGCGTGGCCTTCCGCGTGCCCACGATGCCCACACTTTTGGCGGCGTTGAGGTCGGCGTTGCCCTGGCAGTACAGCAGCACCGGGGCGTCGGCAATGCTCTTGAGCCGCCGGGGGTAGTCGGAATCGGTGTAGAACAACAGGCGGACGCCCCGCTGTTCGGCCAGGCGACACTGTTCCTCGGCCAGCAGCAGGGCGTTTTTGCCCAGCAGCGAATCGGCCGTCTTGGGCCCGATGCCGGGTATTTTGAGGAGCTTGCCCCGGGGACTTTTGAAGACCGCCTGCGCCGATCCGCAGTAACTAATGAGGTTTCTAGTGATCACATCGCCTACGCCCGAGGTAAGACTGAGGGCAACTTTATAGATTTTTTCGTCCTGCATGTACGCTGGCGGGGCTCGGATTGAGAAGTAAAAGGGTCAAAATCGGGCAAAACACGGCTTTTCTGCCCCCGGCAAAGCTACCGAAAAAAAACAGGGCCGGCTTTAGGGGGCATTTTCGGCTTAGGCCCCAAAAACTTTCAGATGTAATCAATATTGATTTTTCGGTGATTACAAGAAAAGAAATCTACCGAGCTTTACCCCATAGAAATTAATCACCGGTCCTAATAAAAATATCCGCTGCCATGATCATCAACACCGAAGTAATGGTTTCCCGCATCCAGGAGTTAGAAGCCATGATCGCCCAGTTACAGAAGGAAAAAGAAGAGTTGGCCAATAAGAACACGGCCCTCTACAAATACTGCCAGCGGATGGACCGGAAATATAACGCTTCTGTACAGCGGGAACTGAGCTACCGGGAAATGTTATTCGTGTTCAACAACCGTCACGCCACCGACCTGCTGAAGGAATACATCGGCAAAGAAGGTTTGCAGATCCAGTACTCGGGCAACTACAATTTCCGCAGCAACTAATCAAGCGCAACTAATCAAGCATTTCATACAAAGCAGGCTCGCAGCCGGTACCCCGTACCGGCTGCTCTTGTTTTTTTAAGCGGTTTACAATTTGTTTCTCAGGTCCGTCAGGAAGACCTTCAGCTTCTCCAGCGATTCGATCACGGACCCTCTCTCGGCGTCCTGCTGGTTTTTCTGCTTCATAAAGTCCTTCGCCCCTTGCAGGGTAAATCCCTTGTCCTTCACCAGCCCGTAAATGAGGCGGATGGTCTCCACGTCCTTCTGCGTATACTGCCGTTCCCCCTTCCGGTTCTTCTTCGGCCGGATCGTGTCAAACTCGGTTTCCCAGTGCCGGAGCAGCGAGGCGTTCACGGCAAACATTTCGGCAACTTCGCCGATGCTGTAGTATCTTTTTACAATCTCGTCGGACATATGACCAATCGCTAATCCCTGGCAAGACGGCCGGGCGCCGTCCTAAAGTTATCAAAGAAAAGCAATTTTGGAAGCAGGAGAGATTGGGGTATTAAGGGATTAGGGTATTGGTGGTATCAGCGCAGCCGCTGGGTACCACCAATACCCCAATCCCTTAATACCCTAATACTTCTTGTACTTCTTGACTTCTTTTATGACAGCGACTGGTTCTCAACGGCGGCCAGTTCAAGCAGTTTCTCGTACTCGGCGGGCTTGAGGTCGTTGAAGAAGAAGTGAACGGGGTTTACTTTGGCGCCGTTGTGGATGACCTCGTAGTGGAGGTGCGGGGCGGTGGAGCTGCCCGTGCTGCCCACGTAGCCGATGCACTGGCCGCGTTTGACCCGCTGGCCGGGCTTCACGTTGAAGTTGTCGAGGTGGGCGTACAGGGTTACGTACCCGTAGCCGTGGTTGATCTGCACCTCGCGGCCGTAGCCGCCCAGGTTGCTCACTACGGTGGTGATTACGCCGTCGCCGGCCGCATAGATGGGCGTGCCCCGGGGGGCCGAAAAATCAACGCCGGTGTGCATTCTTCTTACCTTGTAGATGGGGTGAATGCGCACCCCGAAACCGGAGGCGAGGCGGGTCAGTTCTTTGTTGGAAACCGGCTGGATGGCCGGCAGGCACGCCACCATCTGCTCCTTGTTTTTGGCCAGGTTCACGATCTCGTCGTACGACTTGGTCTGGATGTACATCTTCTTCTTGAGCAGGTCAATCTTCTGCATGGCCGCCACGATCAGCTCCTCGCGTTCAATGCCCTTGTCGAGCAGTTCGCGGTAGCGTTCCACGCCGCCCACGCCGGCCGTGCGCACGGACGCCGCCAGTGGTTCGGCTTCGAAAATCACCCGGTACACGTTGTCGTCGCGTTCCTGGAGGGCCGCCAGCATTTTGTTGGTTTTCTGCATCTCCTTGTTGAGCAGTTCGTAGTAGAGCCGCAGTTCCGCGTTCTCCTTGCGCAGCACGGCCTCGCGGTCCGACTGGAAATACGAGGTGTAAAACGGCACCATCACCAGGGCGATCAGGAAAGAGACCGTCAGAAAGCCGAGCAGGTTCAGCACTACGTCGGAGTGGCGGACCTTGATGCGTTCGTACTTGCAGGTCTCCGTGTCGTAATAGTACTTGAGTCTTGCCATGTTCCGGGTTGTTTAAAAGTACATCCGGACCGGCCTCCGCTCCTCCGTAACGCAATGAACGCGAAGGAGAAAGGCGGCGCCGGTACGCGGTAGCTGGTTAATTTGTCTTTAATAAGTGCAATTCATTTTTGCGTAACATCCGGGTGTTCGCTTACCTTTGCGGGACCACGGGATGCCGAGCCGGGAGAACCAGGGGCGCCGCCGCGGGCACAGGCCGCCGGGTGACGTAATTCTCCGTTTTTGGTGTTACAAGTTACCCGGTTTTTTCCCGTAGGGTCAGTTCCCATTTTTGCCAAAAATCACCTTTATACCTTTTTGTATGAATTCGCACGAGATACGCCGGAAATTCCTGGACTTTTTCAAATCCAAAGGCCACCAGATCGTTTCCTCCGCCCCTTTGGTGGTAAAAAATGACCCCACCCTGATGTTCACCAACTCGGGCATGGCGCAGTTCAAGGATTTCTTCCTGGGCAACAAAACGCCCGAATTCCGCCGGGTGGCCGATACCCAGAAGTGCCTGCGGGTTTCGGGTAAACACAACGACCTCGAAGACGTGGGCCTCGACACGTACCATCACACCATGTTTGAGATGCTGGGCAACTGGTCGTTCGGCGATTATTTCAAAAAAGACGCCCTCGAATGGTCCTGGGAACTGCTCACCGGCGTGTACGGCCTGCCCAAGGACCGCCTCTACGTGACGGTGTTCGGCGGCGACGAAAAGGAAAATCTGGACACCGACGGGGAAGCTTTCCAAATCTGGAAAACGATGGTGCCTGAAAGCCAGATCCTCTACGGCTCCAAAAAAGACAATTTCTGGGAAATGGGCGACACCGGTCCCTGCGGCCCCTGCTCCGAAATCCACATCGACCTGCGGCCCGAAGCCGACGTGCAGCGCGAACCCGGCCGCGACTGGGTGAACCGCGACCACCCGCAGGTGGTGGAAATCTGGAACAACGTGTTCATGCAGTTTGAGCGGCTCGCCAACGGCAGCCTCGTGCCGCTGCCGGCCCGGCACGTGGATACCGGCATGGGCTTCGAACGCCTCTGCATGGCCATCCAGGGCGTTACGTCCAACTACGACACCGACGTGTTCCAGCCCCTGATCCGCACCATCGGGGGGATGGGCGGCAAAACCTACGGCCAGGACAACCGCACCGACATTGCCATGCGCGTGATTGCCGACCACATCCGGGCCATCTCCTTTACCATTGCCGACGGGCAACTGCCCTCCAGCGTGCGGGCCGGCTACGTGATCCGCCGCATCCTGCGCCGCGCCGTGCGGTACGGCTACACGTACCTGAATTTCCGCGAGCCGTTCCTCTACCGGCTCGTGCCCCAACTGGCCGACCAGTTCGCCGATGTATTCCCCGAACTGAAAGCCCAGGAAGACTTCGTGTCCAAAGTGGTGCGGGAAGAGGAATCATCGTTCCTGCGGACGTTGGAGAACGGGCTGCGCCGCTTCGAACAGGTGTCCGCCGAAGCCAGAAACAACGTGGTGGACGGCAAGGCCGTGTTTGAACTCTACGATACGTACGGCTTTCCCGTGGACCTTACCCAACTGATTGCCCGGGAGAAGGGCCTGACGGTGGACGAAGCCGGCTTCAAGATCGAAATGGCCGCCCAGAAGGAACGTTCCCGCGCCGACGCCGCCTCCGAAGCCACCGACTGGATAAACGTGTACGACGCCGACGCCGTGGAATTTCTGGGCTACGACGGGCTCGAAGCGGAAGCCCGCATCGTGAAGTACCGCGCTGTGACCACCAAAGACAAAACGCAGTACCAGGTGGTGCTCGACCAGACGCCCTTCTACGCCGAAAGCGGCGGCCAGGTGGGCGACCGGGGGGTGCTGGTGTGGAATGCCGGCCAGCCGGATCAGAAAGTCGTTCGCATCACCGATACGAAAAAGGAGAACGACCTCATCATTCACTTTACGGGGGAAAACGTGGGGCAACTGGGCGAACTGCTCAACCAGCCCCTGACTGCAAAGGTGGAAACGGGCAAACGCCTGCTCACCGAAAATAACCACTCGGCCACGCACCTGCTGCACGCCGCCCTCAAGGAAGTGCTCGGCAACCACGTAGCGCAGAAAGGGTCGCTGGTGAACGAAAACGTGCTGCGCTTCGACTTTTCCCACTTCGCCAAGCTGACCGACGAGGAAATTGAACGCGTCGAGAAGATCGTGAACCGCAAAATCCGCGAGAACATCGCCCGGGACGAAAAGCGCAACGTGCCCATTGCCAAGGCGATGGAACTCGGCGCCACGGCCTTGTTCGGGGAGAAGTACGGCGACTTCGTGCGCGTCATCACCTTCGATCCCCATTATTCCATCGAACTCTGCGGCGGCACCCACGTGCCGGCCACCGGTCAAATCGGCCTGTTCAAGATCGTTTCGGAAAGCGCCGTGGCGGCCGGCGTGCGGCGCATCGAAGCCGTCACGGCCGACAAAGCCGAAGCCCTGGTGGATGAGCAGTTCAACACGCTGCGCGACCTGCGGGAACTCCTCAAAGGGCCCAAGGACGTGAAGAAGGCCGTGGCCGACCTGTTGCAGGAGAAGAACGCCCTGGCCCGGCAGGTGGAAGCCTACCAGGTGGCGCAGGCCGGGGCCATCCGGGAAAGCCTGTTGCAGAAAGTGCGGCGGGGCAACGGCGTGTCGGTGATTGCCGAAAGGGTAACCCTGCCTTCCGCCGACGCCCTCAAGCAGATTGCCTTTGAACTCAAAGGCCAAGTGGAAAACCTCTTCCTCGTGCTGGCCGCCGACGTGCAGGGCAAGCCCCAGGTGGCCGTCATGATCGGCGAAAACCTGGTGAAGGAAAAGAACCTGCACGCGGGCAACATCGTGAAGGAACTGGCCCGGGAGATCAAGGGCGGCGGCGGCGGACAGCCCTTCTTTGCCACGGCCGGCGGCACCGACCTCTCCGGCCTTGACCGGGTGGTGGAGAAGGGAAGCCGGCTGCTGGGCTAAGAGGTAATTGAAAATTGGAAATGAAAAATTGAAAATGAGCAGGACGGCTTGTATATCGGAAGGGTGTTCTGTGTTTGCCCATTAGATTGTGAATGCCGGCTTGGGGTGCCGGTCCGGGAGAAAGTGTCTTCCGGGCCGGCACTTTTGCCATTGGGCGAGGTAACCGCTTCCCCCGGCGCCGGTTTGCCGGGAAGCGCCGCATCCATGTAAGATCACGCCTCATTTTTTCGCATCGCACCCAAAATATACTTTTCCTTTAACGCGTAATAAATAAATTGCGGGTACGACCGCGGGGGCTACCAGGCCCGGCAGCGCCGGCAGCCCCGGTTCTCCGGGCGGGCTGTTGCGGGCAGCAGGGGATTGTTCACTTTTCGGGGCAAACCTTACGAGTAAGGGTTTTTGCATTTTTCTCTCCTGAGCATCCGTGGCCGAACCGGTACATTTACTCATGTTTCAATTAAAAACCTCCCAACGGATGATGGTGCTGAATGACAAAGCCGCCGGCGTACTCAAGCGGAACAACGTACAGGTAACCGGCAACGGCGAAAGGACAATTATTTTTGCGCACGGCTTTGGCTGCGACCAGAACATGTGGCGGTGGGTGGCCCCCGCTTTCCGCGCCACCCACAAAGTCGTGTTGTTTGACCACGTGGGAGCCGGCCAGTCGGACGTCACGGCCTACAACCGCACCAAATACGCCACCCTGCAAGGCTACGCGTCCGACCTGCTCGAAATCTGCCAGGCCCTCGACCTGCGTGACGCCGTGTTCGTGGGCCATTCGGTAAGCGCCATGATCGGCACGCTGGCCGCCCTCCGGGAGCCGTCCCGGTTCGCGGCGCTGGTGATGGTGGGCCCTTCGCCCTGCTACATCAACGACGACGACTACTACGGCGGGTTTTCGCGGACGGACCTCGAAGGACTCATGGAATACCTCGACAGCAACTACCTGGGCTGGTCGAGCACCATGGCCCCGGTGATCATGGGCAACCCCGACCGGCCCGAACTGGGCGAGGAGCTGACCAACAGTTTCTGCAAGGCCGATCCCGAAATTGCCAAGCAGTTCGCCCGGGCTACGTTCTTTTCCGACAACCGCGCCGACCTGTCCAAGGTCAAAGCCAAGACGCTCATTTTGCAGTGCTCCCAGGATGCCATTGCCCCGCTCGAAGTGGGTACCTACGTGCACCAGCAGATTGCGGGCAGCACCATGGTCGTGCTCGAGGCCACGGGCCACTGCCCCAACCTGAGTGCCCCCGAAGAAACCACCGACGCCATCCGCAACTTCCTAACCGCCGAAAGACTCGTTTGAATACCCTAACCCCGGCCCGCGTGGACATCAAGGAGCTCATTGAGGAAAGCGCCGAAGACCTGTACGAGAACGCCCCGTGCGGCTACGTGTCCACCCTGCCCGACGGAACCATCGTGAAGATCAACCAGACGCTGCTGTCCTGGCTCGGCTACCGCCGCGAGGAGGTGCTGCACCAGAAAAAGCTGCAAAACTTTTTCCCCATCGGCGGCCGGATTTTCTACGAAACCCACCACGCGCCCCTGCTGCGGATGCAGGGCGGCGTGAGTGAACTCAACTACGACTTTACCCGCAAGAACGGCTCTTGCTTCCCGGCGCTGATCAACTCGGTGCAAATCAAAGACGACGGGGGCAAACCCATGCTCAACCGGTCTACGGTGCTCGACATTACCGAACGCAAAAGGTACGAGAAGGAACTGCTGCTGGCCAAGAAAAAAGCCGAAGAAGCCACGGCGGCCAAGGCGGCGTTCCTCTCCACGATCAGCCACGAGATCCGCACGCCGCTCAACGCCGTGACCGGCATCACGCACCTGCTGGCGGCGGGGGAGCCCCGGCCCGACCAGGTGGAACTGCTCGACATGCTCCAGTTCTCGTCCGGGCACCTGCTCAACCTGATCAACGACGTACTCGACTTCAATAAAATTGAATCCGGCAAGGTGGCGCTGGAGGAAAAACCCTTTGACCTGCGGACCCTGCTGGCCGGCATCCTGGGTACCCTCGGCGTCAAAGCCACCCAGAAGGGCCTCGCCCTGCACACCCGCGTGGACGACCGGCTGCCCGCCGCCCTGGTCGGCGACCCCCTGAAAATCAGCCAGGTGCTGACCAACCTGGTCGGCAACGCCGTGAAATTTACCGACCGGGGCTCGGTGACCGTGGCCGTGGAGGCCCGCGACATCACCGACACGGCGATCTCCCTCCGCTTTTCCGTGACCGATACCGGCATTGGCATTGCGGCCGACAAGCACGCCCAGATTTTCGAGGAATTCATCCAGGCGGGCTACGCCATCAACGAAACCTACGGCGGCACGGGCCTCGGCCTCGCCATCAGCCGCAAACTGGTGGAACTGCACGGCGGCAAGCTGGCCCTGGAAAGCGAGCCGGGCAAAGGTTCCCGGTTTTACTTCACGCTGACCCTCAAGCCCGGGCCCGAACCGGCGGCCCCTGCCGCGACCGGCAGCCCGTTCCCGGCCAGCGCCTCGCTGGCGGGACTCCACGTGCTGGTGGCGGAAGACAACCGGGTGAACCGCTTCATCGTGACCCAGTTCCTGGCCAGGTGGGGCGTCCGGTTCGACACGGCCGAAAACGGCGCCGAGGCCGTCGCCCTGGCCGGCCGCAACGACTACGACCTCGTACTCCTGGATTTGCAGATGCCGGGCATGAGTGGCCTGGAAGCCGCCACCCGGGTACGCAGCCTGCCCGGCGAAAAATACCAGTCGCTGCCCATCATTGCCCTCTCGGCGTCGAGCCGGGGCGGCCTGGAAGAAAGCCTGGCCGCCGCGGGCATCAACGATTTCGTCGGCAAGCCTTTCCAGCCCAGCGAACTGCTGGCGAAAATCGCCGCCTACGCCGGCAAAAGGCCCGCCGCCGGTGACGGACGCCCGGAGGCCCCGGCGGACCCGGCCCCGGAAACGGCCCGGCCGGTGGCGCCGCGGCCCGCCGCGAGTCCCTCCGTAGACCTGACCGGTTGCGTGGAACTCACCGAAAACAACCCCGACGACCTGCGGGACCTGGTTCAACTCAGCATTGACGAACTGGTGCTCTACAAGGGCGAGTTCAGGAGCATTTTGGTCGCCGGCGACGCGACGCTGCTGGAACGCGTGGCCCACCGCAGCAAAGTGACCATCAATTTACTCGGAGCCAACCGGCTGAAAGCCCTCATCGGGGAGGCCGGGCGGCAACTGCACGGAGGAGGAGACCCGGATGGCCGGCAAGCCCTGGCCGGGGCCATTGAGGCAGAAGTGGATGCCGTGGTGGATGAACTGAATCGGTTCCTCCGGCCCCGCGCGTAGAAGAAAACAAGTTATGAAAGAAATCCAACTCCTGCTCATTGAGGACAATGAAGCTGACGCCGGCGTGTTGCTCCGGGAACTGCAAAAGTCCGGCTACGCGCCCTTGCTGGAGCGGGTCGAAACGCCCGACGCCCTCACGCAGTGCCTGCGGAGCCGCACCTGGGACCTGATCATCTCGGATTACAACCTGCCCAATTTCAACGGCATCGAAGCCCTGGCGCAGGTAAAGGAGACCGGGCTCGACGTGCCGTTCATCATCGTGTCGGGACGCATCGGGGAGGAAACGGCCAGCGGCGCCATGCGCCTGGGGGCCGACGACTACCTCATGAAGGACAACCTGTCGCGGCTGGCCCCGGCCGTGGAACGCGCCCTGCGCGAAGCCGACAACCGCCGCCAGCGCCGCCTGGCCGAACAGCAGACCCGCGAAGCCAAAGCCCAACTCGAAGCCCTTTTCAACAGCAGCAACCAGGCCTCCTACCTGCTGGCCGAAGACTACACCATCCGGCGCCTCAACCAACTGGGCCGGGCCAGCGGCCTGGTGTATTTCGGCCGGGAACCCAAGGTGGGCCAGTCCATGCGCGACTACATTCCCGCGGCCTACCACGCGGCGTTCGAGGAGAATTTCGCCCGGTGCCTGGCCGGTGAATCCATTTACTACGAACAGGCCATTGCCTATCCCACCCAGGGCCGGCGCTGGTTCCAGGTGAAGTATTACCCCGTGTTCGACGCCGGCGGCACCATCATGGGCGTGGCCTACAACACGTTCGACGTCTCCGTGCGGAAGCAGGCCGAAGTGTCCCTCCTGGAAATGAAGCTGCAACTGGAGACCATCATTACCTCCGCCCGCGACGCCATTGTGATTACCGACGGGTTGCAGCGCATCATCCTGGCCAACGAAGCCGCCCGCCTCATGTTCGGCTACTCCGACGAAGCCCTGCTGCACCAGCCGGTGCAACTCCTCATTCCGGGCGACGACGCCCTCGCCCGGGCTGCCGGCCTGCCCGAAAGTCCCGGCGCGGGGGAGCCGGCCTGGCCCACCAGCGGCACCGTGCGCCTGACCGGCGTCAAGGCCGACGGCACCCCGTTCCCGGTGGAGGCGTCCATTTCACCCGTGGAAGCCATGGGCAAGCAGTACAGCACGGTGATCCTCCGCGACATTTCGCTCCGCCTCCAGGCCGAGCAGCAGGAGAAACAACTCAACCAGGAGCTGAACCGGCAAAATCAGCAGTTGCAGCAGTTCGGCTACATCACCTCGCACACCCTGCGCGGACCGGTGGCGACCATCCTGGGCCTGCTCAACGTGCTCGACAAAGACGACCTGGGCAGCCCGGCCAATGCGGGCATCATCGGGTACCTGGCCGACACCGCCACCCGCCTCGACGGCATCATCCACGACCTGGTGGAGGTGCTCGATTACCAGAAAAACTACCAGGCTACCTACGAGCCGGTGGGGCTGGCCGAAGTGCTGGCCGACGTGCAGGAACGGATCGCCGCGGCCACCGAAGCCGCCAATGCCCGCATCGTGGCCGAGCTGGACGGGATGGAGCCCATCTGGTCGGTGCGCAGCTACATCCAGAGCATCTGCTACAACCTGCTGAGCAACGCCGTCAAGTACCGTAGCCCCAAACGGGAGCCGCTCGTGCGCGTGACGGCCAAGGTGGAAAACGGGTGGGTAATCCTTACCTTTGCCGACAACGGCCTGGGCATTGACTTGCAGCAGCACGGCCACCGGTTGTTTGGCATGTACAGCCGGTTCCACTTTCACACCGAAGGCAAGGGACTCGGGCTGTACCTGGTCAAAACGCAGGTGGAAGCCCTCAACGGGAAAATCGAAATCCAAAGCCAAGAAGGGCAGGGGTCCGTGTTCACGGTGCTGCTGCCGGTCAAATAACCCCCGCATCATGGAAGAGAATACCATCAATCGCGTAATGCTCATTGACGACGACCCGGTCAGCAACAAGATCAGCCAGTTGTTCCTGCGCAAGCACCGGTGGCCGGCGCAGGTAGTGGCGTACGAAGACGGCCAGCAGGCGCTGCAAGCGTTGCAGGCCGCCGGCAGCCCCGGGGCGCATCCCGACGTGATCCTGCTCGACGTGGGAATGCCCGTGTACGACGGGTGGGATTTCCTGGATGAATACGAAAAACTGCCGCGCGAACTCACCGGCCGGTGCCTCCTCTACATGCTTTCTTCGAGCATTAATCCGCCCGACATCCAGCGGGCGGCCCATTACCGCACGGTGAAAGCCTACCTCACCAAACCCCTCACGCCGGAAGCCCTGGCGCAGATCCAGGAAGATTACCGCGCCGCCCGGGAACTGCCTTAAAAGCCATGAAATGCGCCGGCAAAGGCCGCCGGTTGCCCTTGGGAAAGATTTAGCCGGATTTTTAACAAACGGGCTAACCTTTGCGTTACGTTTCTGGTAATACGCAGGTGTTGGCACGGATGCACATGCGCGTTTACCCAACCTTGATTTGTTCTTTCAACCCAGCTACCCCATGAAAGCAAACCTGATCTACCGCGGACCCGACGGGCGCAAAGGCTTCGAAAACGGCAAAACGTACACGCTGGCCTACGAGGTTGAAACGGAAACGGGCTTCATCGTGCTCGACGCCGGCGGCAAGCAGGTGGTGTACCGCGACTGGAACGACTTTCATTCGGAGTGGCAGGTGGTGGAAGTGCTCGACGCCCCCGCCCCGCGGAAGGGAAAATAACCCCCGCCGCACCACTCATTTTTGTATTCTATCCCCGGTCCTGTGTATGGGTATATTCAGCTTGCTTACCCCCCTGGTGGACGCCGTCGGCCGGCTGGGCGGGTACCCCGCGTTACGAAGCGCTGCCGGCATCGAGGCCCAGCCGGGGGAATTCGTCGCTTCAGTGGACGGCCAGGATTGGAAGGCGACGGCCGTTACCGTTCAACTCGATGACCAGAAGGCATCCATCCGCACGGTCAACAGCCTCGACAACTCGGTGCTTACCATCGAGTTCTCGGTGAAAAAGGGCATTGAATCCATTTACTACTTCATCCCCAACCTGCGCACGATGATCGCCACGGGGAAGGAAAACGCCCTGCTGTACCTGCCCGGCCACAGTCGTTCGGCGCTGGATTTCCTGACCACCGTCGGTTCGGTCGGCAAGCCCGGCAGCATCCAGATCATCCGGTACGACCACCTGCACCGAACCCTTACGGGCCGGTTCGCGGGCATCGTCGGGGGCAGCCGGAAGTTGCTCAGCATCACCGGTTCCTTCAACCAACTCAAGTTCTAGGCCCGCCCGGCAGCGGTTTCTGCCCGTCGGTACGCCCAAAGCGGGGATTGGTCGAAAAAAAGTTTGCCTCGTTGTTACAAACGGCGGCCCGGAAGGCATTCATGCCCGGAAACCAAATGCTCTCCATTTGAATTTCGGGCCGGATTCGCCGCGTGGCCCGCCTGTACAAGAGGCGGCACATTCCATAACGTAAGGGGTTGTTGAGCACCGCAAGCTTACCGAAAGGTAGGCTTGCGGTGTTTTTATACCCCGGCAAATAATGGAAATGTTATTTGGAATTATTCTAAACAAGGGATAGGTTTGTGGCGTTGTTTAGAATCAGACTGAATTCATGGAACCTTCCTCTCACGTCCGGATGTCCGCCCTTCTGAGTGGCGCACTCATTTTCCTGGGTAGTATCGTCACGTACGGCCAGGCGGAGCGGGGCACCCTCACGGGGCGAGTCCGGGCGGGAACCGCGCCGCTGCCGGGGGCCAGCGTGCAACTCGAAGGCACGTCCTACGGCGGGGTCACCGGTGCCGACGGCCGGTTTGCGCTGGGCAACCTCCCGGCGGCCGCCTACATCCTCACCGTGACGCGGGTGGGCTTTGCGCCCCACAAACAAACGGTAGCCGTTGCCGCCGGCGCCAACGCCGACGTGGAGATTACCCTCACCGAAAGCGTGGAGAACCTGCCGGAAGTGGAGATTACGGGCCGCCGCGAAACGACGTACAAAAGCGATTACTCCTTTGCGGCCACCAAAACCGCCACGGCCACCAAAGACATTCCCCAGTCCGTATCAGTCGTGACCAAGGAACTGCTCGACGACCGGCAGGCCTACCGCATCGGCGACGTGGTAAAGAACATCAGCGGGGTAAACCAGTATTCGTTCTACAACGACCTCACCATGCGGGGCTTCCGCAGCCAGAACGTGCGCCTCATCAACGGCCTGCGGGGAGGGTTCGGCTTCTTTACCCAACCCGTCACGGTGCACCTCGAACGGGTGGAGGTGATCAAAGGCCCGGCCTCGGCCCTGTTCGGCAACACCGTGCCGGGCGGCACCATGAACCTGGTGACCAAAAAGCCGCTGGCCGAAAAGCGGCAGTCGCTGAGCTTCACCACGGGAAGCTTCAACACCTACCGGGCCGCCGCCGACTTTACGGGCCCCATGAACGGAGCCGGCACATTGCTGTACCGCCTCAACGTGGGCTACGAAAACGCGCAGTCGTTCCGCGACCTGCAGGGCAACGAGACGTTCCTGGTGGCACCGTCGGTTACGTTCCTGCCCACGCCCAAGACCAACGTGAACGTAGATCTGGTGTTTACGCACACCAATACCCGCCTCGACCGGGGCCAACCCATCTTCGGGGCCACGGCGGGCACCGACCTCAACTCCACGCCCATCAGCCTCTCCCTCAACGCCGCCAACGACTACTACAAAATCCGGGACTTGTCGCTCAACGCCTCCCTCACGCACAAACTCACCGACTGGCTGTCTTTCAACGCGTCGTACCTCAAGTACGCCTGGAGCGAAGACCTGCTCGAACACCGCAACGCCCGCAACTTCGCCGTGGACAGCGCCGGCGGGCAACTGCCCAACCTGGTGCAGATGCAAGTGTTCCAGCGGGTGCAGAAGACGTTTACCGACAACCTCACTACCTACCTGGTGGGCAACCTGGCTACGGGGCCCGTGCAGCACAAACTGCTGCTGGGGTATGACCACATCGGGCAGATCCGGCCGCAGGGCGGCGCCCAGAACACGGCCCGGGGCTTTCGCAACGCCGCCAACACCGGCGTAATTGCCACGTACCGGCCCGCCGACGAGCGCCGCTACCTGCTCGACGCCGCCGGCAACCCGGTGCCCAACGTGCCGCACTTCGACATCACGCAGCGGCAATACCTGATCGGCAACGTGTCCGACTACTTCTTTGAACGCACCGCTTTGGAGCCCACCCGGTACTATTCCAACGGCATTTACCTCCAGGACCAGCTCACCTACGGCAAACTGCAACTGCTCCTCGGGCTGCGGCAGGAGTTTTACACCGACGTGGAAGGGTACCAGACGAACCAGGCCCGGAAAGTGGAGCAGCGGGCCTTGCTGCCCCGGGTTGGGCTGGTGTACGCCCGCACCAAAA
>CADCTQ010000002.1 GCA_902805615.1 uncultured Cytophagales bacterium | reverse complement strand
GAACGCCGAAGAAGGAGAAGTTGAGGATCGTGAACTGGGAATAATCCACGTTGAGCTGGGTCAGGCTGCCCTTGGGAATGAGGCCGGCCACGTCTTTCCAGGGGCCCCACTGGGTGAGGTACCCGATTACCTGCCGGGTGTGGTCACGGGTCTTTTTGGGGACGGTGGGGCTCACCTGGGCCGGGCAGACGGCCGCCAGGCACAGCAGCCACAGGAGGCACAGGTGCCGGAGGGTGGTACGGAGGGGCCTGCCGCCGGCGAAGGGGCGGGCCGGTACGCGTTGGCGGGGTCGGGAGAATTTTTGCATACGGGGTGGAAATTAGGTGGGACAAGGATTGCACGGGAGGAACTGCCAAGGCCGCAAAGGGGAATCACGCCGCGGACGTTTGTGCGCGGACGGTTCCGGTGCCTTTTTTAAAGATGTATGGTGAACGGGCAGGAGATTGAGAGAATTTCCCTGCCGGGTACGGGTAGCTTTGGCGGGCCGGCTTTGCCGCCGGACGGGTAAGGAGCAACAATCCGTGGCGCGGGACTGTGTTAAAAACGTTGCATTTGAAGCAGTGCAAGCAAAAGTGTAAACGTTTATTTACAAATGCAAGCAATTGCGCTAAAATATCTGGGCGACCGGGAGCCGTTTTCCACTATTCCGGGAGGAAACGCCGGGGCAATCGTAAAATAGAACCGGAGCGTATGATTATTCAAGTAGCAGGCTTTTATTGACGAACGCGTGAACTGCCGCGGGCCGCGCCGACCAGGTTCTTTTGCGGTTCCCGGTGGCCCGGACCCGGCTTTGGGAGCGGCAATAAGGGCTTATTTGCTACTTTTTTGCGAAATTGTCCCATTCCGGACGTAAATACACGCTATTCTGGACGTTTGTACACCCTCCTTTCCGGATCATTTGCGGACTTTTACGGCAGGCAAGTGTTTCATCCATTCACCTTATTCCTAACCATTATTAACCCTTATGCAAATTTTACTACACACCTCCTCTCCCGCGCAAGGTCGAAAACGGAACGGCCCGTATCCCCGTCGCTTCCTCTTCAGGCATGACCCCGGCCTCGTCCCGTAGCGGCTGCCGGGTGATTCTTCGAAAAGCAATGCCGGGCTGCCATGGCGAGGCAAACACCCGGCGTCTATTCGATAAAACATTAACATTCAATCACTTGGTTGCAAAGCCAAGCACCGGGTGGTTCCAACCGCCCGGAAAGGTGTCCAATGCCTGTTGTTTTATATTTTTAATACTTATTTTTTCAATCCATTAAATAAAAGCACATGAAACCAACCTTACTTTTATCGTTGATCACGGTCCTCCTCTCGGTGGGAGGCAGTGCCGCTGCCCAAAGCTGGCAACTGGTGTGGTCGGATGAGTTCACCAACGGCATCGGCCCCGACTGGGTATTTGAAACCGGCACCGGTTCGGGCGGCTGGGGCAACAACGAACTCCAGTACTACCGCCGCGAAAACGCCACCGTCCAGAACGGCCAGCTCGTCATCACGGCCAAGCGCGAAAGCTTCGGGGGCATGAACTACACCTCGGCCCGCATGAAAACGCAGGGCAAACGGTCGTGGCGCTACGGCAAGATCGAGGCCCGCATTGCCATGCCGGCTTTCCAGGGCGTGTGGCCCGCCTTCTGGATGCTGGGCAACAACATTACCTCGGTGGGCTGGCCCGCCTGCGGGGAAATTGACGTGATGGAACACGTCAACACCGGCGGCACGGTGCACGGCACGGTCCACTGGTCGGCGGCCGACGGCTCGTACGCCAGCTACGGGGGCAACACCACTACCACCGTTACGGCCTTCCACGTGTACGCCGTGGAGTGGGACGCCTCGGCCATCCGCTGGTACGTGGACGGCGTGAAGTACCACGAGATCAACATTGCCAACGGCGTCAACGGCACGAGTGAGTTCCAGAACGAGTTTTTCCTCCTGCTCAACATGGCCATCGGCGGCAACTGGCCCGGCTTCACGGTAGACAACACGGCGTTCCCGGCCAACATGTACGTGGACTACGTGCGCGTGTACCAGCAAGGCGCCACCCCACCGCCGGCGTTCACCACCACCATCCAGGCCGAAAGCTACACCGCCATGTCGGGCGTGCAGACCGAAACCACCACCGACACCGGCGGCGGCCTCAACGTGGGCTGGATTGACACGGGCGACTGGATGTCCTACGGCAACGTCAACTTCCCTACTTCGGGCACTTACACGGTGGAGTACCGCGTGGCCAGCCCGGGCGGCGGGCGGCTGTCGCTGGACCTGAACGGCGGGGCTACCGTGCTGGGTACGCTCAACGTACCGGCCACGGGCGGCTGGCAAACCTGGCAGACGGTCTCGCACACGGTGAACGTGAACGCGGGCACCTACAACCTCGGCGTGTACGCCCAGGCCGGCGGCTGGAACTTCAACTGGCTGCGCATCACCCGGCAATCCACGGCCCGCGAAGGAGCGGAACTCAGCGAAGCGGATGCGGCCGAAAACATCGGGCTGTACCCCAACCCGGTCGCCGGGCAACTGCGCATCCGTTCGGCGCATCCGCTGGGGGCCAGTCGGTTCCGGGTGGTTGACGCCCGGGGCGCCACGGTGCTGAACGGGGCGTTGCAGGCGGGAGGGGTGGATGTTTCGGCCCTCAAACCGGGCGTTTACAGCCTGGTGGTCACCACGGCCGACAACCGGCAACTGGTGCGCCGCTTCGTGAAAAGGGAATGAGCCGGAGGAGATTTCGGGCGGCATTGGGAGATGACAAATGGGCAAGTCATCCCCCTGCCCCCTTCCCTTCCGCACAAGCAAACCCACAAGGGGGACCCGGTAGCTGTCGGTGCCGCCGCAAGGCAATTAGCCTGGCAAGGCAACGCTTGGCCGCAAGGCAACACTTCACCGCAAGGCAACACTTCACCGCAAGGAACGGTCCGTGTCCGCTGGGCGCGGACCGTTCCTTGTCTGGGAGCCGCCAACTACGGGGTCCCCCTTGCGGGCTGGTTGGTGCGGTAGCCGAAGGGGGCAGGGGGATGACTTTCGCCTATTGATTCAAGCGACCACGCCTCCTCCCGCTGGTTCAAGCGTCCACGCTTGAACCCCTCCACTTTAATTGAAGCCAGTGGAGCCGCATGGTACGGATGCAAGCGTCCACGCTTGCCGGTTGAAGTTAGGCTTCACGAATGGATGAACAAACCAAGCGTGGACGCTTGGGGAAGGAGATTGGCGTACGCGGGGATGCGCGGATGGGCAGGGGCAAAGGTTCAAGCGTGGACGCTTAAACCAGTCGCGGAAAAGGACATCGGCTGATTCACACTTTCAGGCTTCAGCGCCAGACGCCGGGTTTGTCATGCTGAGCTTGCGAAGCATCCGGTAGATGAGTAGCGTACGGGGAGGTTCATTCCGCCAATGCGGGCTTTTATACCAGATGCTTCGCCAGGCTCAGCATGACAAACCCGGCGTTTGGCGGGGATACCGAAAGAGATTGCTTCAGCGGCCTGCCCGCACTTCGGCCCGGCGCCTCGCAATGACGCGTAAGGTATGATCCGCCGGAGCGTTTACCGGCTGGCTTGCTGCCCGTTGTGGCTCGGCCGAATGTGCCTGGCTGGTTCACTGCTGGTTCACTAAATGTAATTATTCGGGTAAATATTTGAAAATTTGCCGGATCGGATTAGATTTAGTGATGGAGAACACGACCCAATCCGGAATGAAGCCAGTGCGTGCGTTCTTTTGCCTCTTCCTTTCCTGCCTCTTTTCCCTCCTCCAAAGCCGGGTCTGCGCCCAAAGGCCGGACCTGCGGTTCCAGCACATCAACGCCCTCAAAGGGTTGTCCCACGGCTTTACCCGCAAGATCATCCAGGACCACGAAGGGTACATGTGGTTTGCCACCGCCGACGGGCTCAACAAATACGACGGGTACAAAATGACCGTGTACCGCCACAACCCCGACGACGCCCGCAGCATCACCTCCAACGACGTGCTCACACTGTTCGAAGACAGTCGCCGTACGCTGTGGGTGGGCACCGGCAAAGGGCTCAACCGGTACGTGCGGGACCTGGACGCCTTCGTGCCCGTCCCGGAAATCGGCGACGCCTTCATCACCAGTTTGCTCGAAGACCGCAACGGGGATTTCTGGGTAAGCACCCGCAAGGAACTCTACCGCTACGACCGGCAACGGGGCCGCTTCTCCCGGTTTCCCCTGCCGGCCAAAGGCATCACCATTGCCTGCCTGTTCGAAGACCGCCGGGGCACCTTCTGGATCGGCACCTTCGGGGGGCTGGCCGTGCTCGACCGGAAAACCCGCACCCTGCACCCGCAGCCCCACATTGCCGTCAGGGACGTGAGTTGCCTCTACGAAGACCGGGCGGGCCACCTGTGGGTCGGCTCGCGGGTGATGGGCCTGCTGCGGTACCGGCCGGCGGACCAAACCGCAACGCTGTACCAGAAGGAACTGAACATTCCCAACCACGCCGTGTTTACCGTCGCCGGGGATTCCCTGGGCCGCCTCTGGATCGGCACCGAAAACGGCGGCCTGTCGGTGTACGACCCGGCGGCGGACCGGTTTTACCAGTACCTGACCAACCCGGCCGACCCCGAGAGCCTGTGCTTCAACACCGTGTACGCGATCACCACCGACCGGGCCAAAAACATCTGGCTGGCCACGTTTGCCGGGGTGGAACGGGTCAAAAACGACAAGTTCGCCCACGTGCGGTCCGATTTCCTGAACCCCAACAGCCCCGGCAGCAACAACATCCTTTCCTTCTGCGAAGACCACCTGGGTACCCTCTGGATCGGCACGGACGGGGCCGGGCTCGACCGGTACGACCCCCGTACGGGCACGTTTACCCACTACCGGCACGACCCGGGCAACCCGCGCAGCATCAGTTCGGACGCCATCACCTACCTGAAGGAAGACCGCCGGGGGAACCTGTGGGTCGGTACCTGGGGCGGCGGACTGAACCGCTTTGACCGGGCCACCGGCGCGTTCACCCGGTACCGGACCGACCCGGCCAATCCCCGGAGCATCGGCAACGACAACATCGTCCACATTTACGAGGACCGCCGCGACAACCTGTGGGTCGGCGTGGGCAGCGGCGTCGAGCGGCTGGACCGGCAAACGGGCACCTTCTCCCGCTACGAACGCCTCTTCCCCAACACCCTGCTGGCGAGTTACCCCGGCGACATCCTCGAAGACCGCTACGGCACGCTGTGGATCGGTACGTACGACGGCCTGTGCATCCTCGACCGCGACGGCAAGACCGTGCAGGCGTTCCGGCACGACGACCGGGATAAGCATTCCCTCAGCAGCAACGTCATCAACACGTTGTTCGAGGACAGCCGGGGGGACCTGTGGGTGGGCACCATTGGCGGCCTGAACCGGTTCGACCGGAAGCGGCGCACCTTCCGGGCGTTCCAGGCCAAAGACGGCCTGTCGAGCGACGCGGTGTACGGCATCCTGGAAGACGCGGAAGGCTTCCTCTGGATCAGCACTTCCAACGGGGTCAGCCGCTTTGACCCGGCGACGCGGACGTTCAAAAACTACGGCGTTGACGACGGGTTGCAGGGCAATGAATTCAAGCAGAACGCTTTCCTGGAACTGAAAAACGGGCAAATGCTCTTCGGCGGCAACAATGGCTACAATGCATTCCACCCGCAGCGCATCCGGGACAACCGCACCGTGCCGCCCGTGCTGCTCACCGACTTCAAAATCTTCAACAAATCCGTGCCCGTCGGCGGCCGCGACGCGCTGCTGCCCCGGCACATCTCGCAGACGAAGGAACTGGTGTTGTCCTACAAGCATTCGGTGCTCTCCTTCGACTTTGCGGCGCTGAGCTACTGCTACCCCGAAAAGAACCAGTACGCCTACAAACTCGAAGGGCTGGAAGAAGACTGGAACTACGTGGGCAACCGCCGCGAAGCCACCTACACGAGCCTCGACCCGGGCCAGTACACGTTCACCGTCAAGGCCAGCAACAACGACGGCGTCTGGAACGAAAAGGGAGCTTCCATCCGCCTCGTCATCACGCCGCCGTTCTGGCAAACGTGGTGGTTCCGCCTGCTGCTGGGGGTGGTCCTGGCCGTGGTGATCCATTTACTCGTGCGGGCCCGGGTGCGCCGGCTCGGCAGGCAGAAGGAAGTGCTCAAAAAGCTGGTGCGCCGCAAGACCCGGGAGATCGTGGACAAAAACAAGATTCTGGCGAAGGCCAACCTGGCGCTGAGCCGGCAGAAGGAGGAAATCCTGCTCCAGAAGAACGAGATCGTCCAGATGAGTGCCCGGGTGAAGGAGGCCGACGAAAAGAAGCTCAACTTTTTCACCAACGTGTCCCACGAAATCCGCACCCCGCTGACGCTGATCCTGGGGCCGGCCGAGCGGCTGGTGGCGCAGACGGCCGGGGCGCCGAAGCTGCACGAAGAAGCCACGCTGCTCTACAAGAATGCCCACCGCCTCCTGAAGCTCGTCAACGAACTGCTCGATTTCCACAAGCTCGACCAGGGGCAAATGAAGGTCCGGGCCGGCAAGGGCGACATTGTGGCGTTCTGCGGGCAGGTGGTGGGGGCTTTCGGCGGCGCGGCCGAAAAAAAGGGGGTCGCCCTGGGCTTCGCGCCGGAAGTGCCCGAGCACCACACCTGGTTCGACCCGGCCAAGCTGGAGGTGGTGCTGTTCAACCTGTTGTCCAACGCCTTGAAATTTACGCCCGCCGGGGGCGAAATCCGCGTCCGGCTGGGCGTCCGGAAAGACGCCGGCGGGCTGGAAGTGGTCGTGAGCGACACCGGCATCGGCATCCCGGCGGCCGAGCTGGACCGGATCTTTGACCGGTACTACCAGATTGAATCCGGCGTGGCCCACCCGCAGGGCACCGGCATCGGGTTGTCGTACAGCCAGGAGCTGGTCAAACTGCTGGGCGGCTCGATGGGCGTCGCCAGTTCTCCCGGGTCGGGCACCACCTTCCGCGTCTGGCTGCCCGCCCTCAAGCCGGACCGTACCGAACGCAACGGGCCATTCGCGTTGCTCCCGCCGGGCACCCCGCTACCGGTTCACCCGTTGCCCGCCGAACTGCCGGCCGGGTTCCCCACGGACGCCCCGGCGCGGGAAGCGTCGCCGGCCGGGCCCAAAATCCTGGTGATTGACGACCACGCCGACATGCGGGCCTACATCCGCAGTTGCCTGGAGGACCAGTTTGCGGTGTACGAAGCCGCCGACGGGCTGGCCGGCATGGCCGTTGCCCGGCAGCAGTTGCCCACCCTCATCATCAGCGACGTGATGATGCCCGCCATGGACGGCATGACGTTCTGCCAGCGCATCCGGGAAGACATTGAGGTGAGCCACATCCCGGTGATCCTGCTGACGGCCAAAACCTCGGTGGAAACGCAGCTGAACGGATTCCGCAACGGCGCCGACGACTACATTACCAAGCCCTTCAACGAAACGGTGCTGCTGGCCCGCATCCACAACCTGATCCGGTCGCGGGAAAAGCTCCGGGAGTCTTTCCGCGAAAAGCTGGTCCTGGAACCCCGCGAAATCACCGTCAGCTCGGCCGACGAGCAGTTTCTCGAAAAGGCCCTCTCGGTGGTGGAAGCCAACCTGCACGACGCCGAATTCGGGGTGGCCGACCTGGTGCGGGAGATCGGGATGAGCCGCAGCCTGGTGTACCTCAAACTGAAGGAACTCATCAACCATTCCCCCGCCGAATTCATCAAAGTGACCCGCCTGAAAAGGGCCAGCCAGTTGCTCCGGGAAAAGAAGCACCGGGTGTCGGACGTGTGTTACCTGGTGGGCTTCACCGACCCGCACTATTTCTCGATCAGCTTCAAGAAGTTCTTCCACCAAACCCCGTCCGAATGCATGGATGCCGCCGGCGCCTGACTACTCGTAGCGCAGCGCCTTTACCGGATTTTGCCGGGCGGCTTTCAGCGTCCGGTAACTGACCGTGAGCAAAGCGACCCCCAGCACCCCGGCAGCCGGCAGCACGAACAGCCAGGGACTGACCGGGAAGTCGAAGGGGTAATTCTCCAGCCACTCACGGATGCTCCAGTACGCGAGGGGCCAGGCCAGCAGGTTGGCCAGCAGCACGAGCTTTACGTAATCCTTCGAGAGCAGGAGCAGAATGCTCGACAAGCTGGCGCCCAATGCTTTGCGGATGCCGATTTCCTTGGTTCGCTGGAGCGCGGTAAAGGAGGCAAGCCCAAACAGCCCCAGGCACGCCACCAGGATGGTCAGGAAGGCAAACAAGGCCACTGTCTGCCCGAGTTGCCGGTCCGCCCGGTACTGCGCGTCAAACGACTCATTGAGGAAGAAATACGTGAAGGGGTTGCCCGGGTAGGTCCGTTTCCACTGCTTTTCCACCGCCGCCAGGGTCCGCGCGATCTGCCGGGCCGGCTGGTTGCCCGCGTCAATCTTGAGCGTGAAGTACTGGCCGGGGGCCGGGTCCAGCATGAAAATGGTCTGAAAGTAATCATTCTTCAACCCGTCGTGGTGGTAGTTTTTGATCACGCCGATGATGGTGCGTTTTTTATCCAGGTCAATTTGCCGGCCAATGGCCCGGGCCGGGTTGGCAAACCCCAGTTTGCGGGCGGCTTCCTCGTTGAGTACCGCCGCATCCCGGTCCGTGGCGCGTTGCTCCGAAAAGGTCCGGCCGGCCAGCAGGCGCAACCCCAGGGTGCGGAAGAAATGGGCGTCAACCCTCACCAGGGCGTAGGTGTCTTTGGCGTTGGCCGCCGGGGCGTCTCCGACCACGGAGGTGTAGCTCCAGCTGTGGAAGCCTTTGGAAGGCACGGCACTGGAGGCGGTCACGCCGCGGATGGTACCCGTCTGCTGCAAGGCTTGCTTAAAGACCTGCCAGCGGGTTGCCCGGCTGGCACTGTCTCCGGCAATGGCGGGCCCCTCCAACGCCAGGGTGTGTTCAATGTGGATGCCAAGCTCCTGGTGGCGCATGTACTCGGTTTGCAGGTACACGGCCGCCGTGCCTACCATCAGCACAATGCAAGCCGTGAACTGGAACACGACCAGCAATTGCCGGAGGCCCAGGCCCCGGCGCCAGGAGGAACCCGTGCCCGACCCTTTGAGCACGGCAACGGGATGGAAGGAGGAGAGTACCAGGGCCGGGTACAGCCCCGAGAGCACCGTCCCCAGGATGAACAAGCCGGCCAGTCCGGCCCAGAAGAGGGGGGTGTGCCAGAGCGTAAGCGACAAGGCAAGGCCGGTCAGCTCGCGGAAGGCGGGCAGACTGAGCTGCACGAGGGTAAAGGCCAGTAAAATGGCCAGCGTATTGAGCAGGACGGACTCGAGCATGAACTGGCGCAGCAACTGGTAGCGGTTGGCTCCCATGGCCTTGCGTACGCCTACTTCCCGGGCCCGCTCGGTAGCCCGCGCCGTCGAGAGGTTGATGTAGTTGATCCAGGCGATCACCAGGATGAACAAGGCCAGCAGCAACAGGAAGTAGAGCATCACGGGGTCTACGCCGTTTCCCTCCTTGATCTCGGTGCTCAGGTGGATGTCCTGCAAGGGCTGCAACCAGAAGCTGCCGTACTCTTTGACGTCGGCAGTGTGTCTTTTGACCGCCCGGGGCAGGGCCTGCTCCAGGGGGCGCGGGCCGGCGCCTTCCCGGAGCAGCACGTAGGTGGGGATGCCCCGCGACCCCCAGCTTTTCTCGTGCTCTTGCCTTTGCAGGGTCACGAAGGAAAGCAGGAAGTCAAATTGCAGGTGGGAGTACGCCGGGATGGGTTCGAGCACCCCCGTTACCTGGAAAGACACCTCTCCGTTCAGGGAGAATACTTTGCCCACCGGGTCGTCACTGCCGAAGTACTTGCGGGCAATGGCCGGGGAAATGATGGCCGTGTTGGGTTGCGTGAGCGCAGTCGCCGGGTTTCCTTTCCGCAGCGGAAAACTGAACATGGTCAGAAATGCAGGTTCCACCCAGTACATCTTGTTTTCCGTAAAGACGGCCGGGCCCGCCGAAACCACCCCGCCGTCCGGTTCCATCCGGCTTACCTGCTCCACCTGGGGAAATTCCTGCCGCAGCAGCGGGGACAAGCCGTAGGGCGTAACCCACCGGCCTGGTACGTCTTTGCCCAGCACCACCCGGTACAGCCGGGGCGCCTTGTCGTGGAAATCATCAAAGCTCGTCTGGAAAGTGATGTACTGCAAGATCAGCAGGCAGGCCGCCATCCCGATGGAGAGCCCCAGCACGTTGATGAAGGAAAAACCCTGGCGGCGTTTGAAACTCCGCCAGGCAATCAAAAAGTAGTTGCGCAGCATGTCCGGGTTGTTTGAACCGGCCCGTCCAAGACCCGTGCCAGTGCCTCAATATCGCTGATGGTCAGCCGCTTGCCGCTGCACCGCCGGTTGCGGGAAAAGATTGTGTTCCAAAGCCGAACAAACGCCTGTTCCACAATGGAACACCGCACCCGCCCTACCGGCCGGGGACGCCGTTTTTTGCCACCAGGTAGCGGATCCAGAGGAAATCGCTGTAGATCCGCTCGACGGATTTGAGGGTGAACTGGGTGGCTTTGCGGCCCTCGTACCCCTGGGCGGCTTCGAACACGGTCGGGGCCCCGAAGGTGCCGTCGGCCACGGGGGCCAGCACCAGGCTGAACTCGTCGATCAGGCCGGCCGCCAGGAAAGAGCCGTTGACGTGGCCGCCGCCGTCAATGCGCAGCGTCTTGATGCCGAACAGGCGAAACAGCTTTTGCAGCACCACCTCCAGGTCCAGCGTTTCCGCCCCGGCAAACAGGTACGACACGTTTTTGCTCCGCAGGTGGGTCAGGTATCCCGCCGGCACCTTTTCGGTGAGCACTTCGATGACGTGTTCGGTAGACACCATGTTCGAGTCCCAGAAGCACTTTCCCGACGGGTCAATGACCACGGCGTAGGTTTTTGCCGGCCCTCCGGCCACGAAGTCTCCTTCCGGAACAGACTGAGTACCCGAGTCAACCGGGTAGGTGTTCTTGCTGGAAAACTCCTGCATGGTGACGCGGCCCACCAGCCAGGCGTCGGCTTCGATCTGCCCGGCGGTTTCTTCGAAGTACTTGTGGTGGTCTTCAAATCCCCAGATGTCTTGTTTGATCCGGCCGTCCACGGACCCGAGCATGTGGCAAATGACGTAAGGCTTCATGGCTTGCGACGCGTTTTTATGCCTCTAACCGGCGGGCGGCCCAAAAGGATGCCGGTTGTGAAGGGAAAAAGGAGACGGGAGGCAGGGAGACGGGAGACCGAAAGAACTGAACCACGGAGACACGGAGGACACGGAGAAAAAGGGAGACCGGAGACCGGAAGATAGGACCGCAAGGATTGCAATAGAGAAGCAAGGGGCGCAAAGGGAAACGCGTACTTCCCGTCTGCGCCTAAATCCTGGTCATCCTTTCATCAAGCCCATCAAGGTTCAGACCATCCTGCCAATCCTTCCATCCTGTGAATCCTGATCCGTCTCCCTTGCGCCCCTTGCGGTCCTATCCTCCGGTCTCCTTTCCTCCGGTCTCCGGTCTCCCTTCCCCTTGCCCCCTATTCTTTTCCCAGCGTAGCCGGCAGAATGTATTCCTCCATCATTTTGTCCACCTGGGCGTGGGCGTAGGGGGTGTTAAAAGCCCTGGCCGTGACCACGACGACCAGGGGCTGGTCCTTGAAGATGAAGATTTTGTTGCCGCCGTTCCCGGAGCAGTAGTACGTTTCGTACGCCCGGCCATTCACCTGGTAGGTCCGGTTCCAGAACAGGTAGCCGTAGTACTCGTTTTTCCGGCCCGGGACGGCCTCGTGGCGGGTGAAGGTTTTGTCCACCCACGCCTTCGGAATGAGCTGCTTGCCGTTCCATTTGCCCCCGTTCTGGTACAACTGGCCGTATTTGGCAAAATCCAGCGCATTCATGCGGATGCCCCCGGCCGTGTTAACTACTTTCTGGGGGGTGTACTGCCATTTGTACTGCGTGATGCCCAGGGGCGCGAAGAGTTTGCGGTCGGTGTACTGCTCCAGCCCGCCGGGCACGCGCCGGTGCAAAATGTCGCCCAGCAGCACAACCCCGGCCGTAAAGTAGTGCCATTCCCCCGCCGGGCGGGGCGAATCAACGGGCAGGTCCAGCGTAAACTTTACCCAGTCGGCGGTGGGATACATCTTCTCCTCGTTGCCGGCCGACTCCCGCTCGTCGTCGTTGCCCTCGAAGGCGGCACGCATCGTGAGCAGGTCCTTGAGGGTGCAGTTGTCCTTTTGGGGGGAACGGTTGGCAAACTGCTTCAGGTTGTAGAACTCCTTCAGCGACTGATTTTCGCTTTTGAGAAAACCCTCCCCGATGGCAATGCCGGCCGCCGTGGAGGCAAACGACTTGCCCACCGAACGCACGTCGTGCAGGGTGTTGCGGTCGGCCCCGTTGAAGTACTCTTCGATCAGCAGCTTGCCGTTTTTGAGGACGACCACGCTGGCAATGTCCTTGAAAACGTACGCATCCGTGTTGCCCTTCAGCGCCCTGATCCGGTTCACGTCGAATTTTTCGTGGGAAACGGCCAGGCCCG
Source organism: uncultured Cytophagales bacterium (assembly GCA_902805615.1). GTDB lineage: Bacteria > Bacteroidota > Bacteroidia > Cytophagales > 172606-1 > CADCTQ01. The sequence continues at coordinate 37,537 of CADCTQ010000002.1, read as the reverse complement.
CGTAGGGCTGGGGCGTTTGCAACTGCACGGTGGCCGGGTCAATGGCGGGGTCCAGCCGGACGTCCATTTCCAGCCTGCCCTCGGCAATGACCTTGCCGGTGATGCGTTGGGGCAGTTGGAGGAAGGGGCGTATCTCCAGTTTGAAGGTATGCTTGCCTTCGGTGAGGGCCTGCTGTCCGCCGCTCATGAGAAAAATGTTCCAGATGGACTCACCCCACGTACGCTGCCGGGGCCGGGCGATCAGGGGCTTCCGGACGATTGTCTCGGTGCGTTTGGTCGCCGTTTCGACGTTGCCCGGCGGCATGTTTACGACGTTGACCCGTTGGTCGTCCACGTAAAAAGTGAACTGGTAGCTGCCGAGGCTATCCAGCGCCGCCGCCGTCCGTTCGGGGGCCAGTTCGCGCAGGTGCTCCAGGAGCGGCTTGCCCAGGAAAACCGTCATGTACAACTGGCTCCTGGGCGTCAACGCGTAGGCGGTCAGAAAGTCCGCTGGCTGATGCTTTCCGGGCGGAATGTCGGTGGCGGCAAAGGTGACGCGGCCGGTATGGGTTGGGTGAACCGTCCGGGCGGGTTTCCCCGGTTGCGCGGGACCAACCTGCCAGGCCGGCAGGGGAAGCGGGCCGCGCATCAGCAAAACGGCGGCCAGCAGCAGACGGTACGTGTTCATGGGAATCATTGGGTTGGCGTGGTGCGTAAAACAAGCCATATGCCAGCATTGCAATGTCTTTCAAAATCAACGGATTAGGCGATGCCTGCCAAAGAGATGCGCAAAGCAGTCCCGGAAACGAACGCGGACTGTTTCATTGTGATACAAAGACCGCTTTGCTTTCGGCGCCCAATCACCGCTCATGTTGCGCAAAGGCCGCGCAAAGACCCGGGACGGGCCGTCCTAGAACTTGAGCACGAACTCGGTCAGGTTCTCGTTGCGTTCCAAGTTAAGCTTTTTGCGCAAACGGTACCGGCTGATCTCGACGCCCCGGATGGAAATGTTCATGAGCTGCGCGATTTCCTTCGTGTTCAGGTTCAGCCGCAGGTACGCCGAGAGCTTTACTTCCTGGGGCGTGAGTGCGGGGTACTGCGCCAGCAGCCGCTTGATGAAATCGCCGTGCACCAGGTTGAAGTTCCGCTCGAAGCGGTGCCAGTCGGCGTCGCTCGAAAGGCTCTTGTCAATTTCGCTGATGATCCGCCGGACCTCCGTTTTCGGCGCGTCGTGCCGGCTTTCGAGCAGGCCCTCCAGCAGCGCCTTCACCGAGCCGAGCTGCTCGTTCTTGTTGATGAGGTGGATCGTGGAAGAAGTCAGTTCCTGGTTGAGGTGGGCCAGTTCGGCTTCCAGCTTTTCGTTTTTGAGCCGGATGATCTCCTGCTCACTCTTATCGGACAGGTGCCGGATCTCGGTTTCCTTCCGGTGGATTTCCCGCTGCTTGTTGAGCACCAGCCGCTTGCGTTCCTTTTTGTACCGCTTGTCGAGGGCGTAGAACACCAGGCCCAGCCCCGAAGCCGCCGTCAGCCCGTAGAGCAGAAAGGCCCATCCCGCGCGGTACCAGGGCGGCAGCACCGTAAACCGGTAGGCCACGGCTTCGCTCCGGGTGCCGTACAGGTTGCGGGCCCGCACCAGGAACGTGTATTCGCCCTCGGGCAGGTTCGTGTATTCCTTGTCCGTGCGGGGCGTCCACTCCGACCAGTTCCGGTCGAAGCCTTTGAGGAAGTACTGGAAAACGGTTTTCTCGGGCTTTTCAAAAAACGTGGCCGAATACGAAAAATTAAGCGCATTCCGGGCGTAGGGCAGGATGAGGGCCGCGGCCTCCGGGTGGGGGTTGCCCCCGAACAGCGTCTCCCGGCTCACCGAGTTGGTGACCTTCCGGAGGTGGACCTTGAACGGACCCGGCGCGGCGGGCTGGTCGGCGTTGAAGTGAATGAATCCTTCTTTGGCCCCGAACAGGATGTTTTTGGAATCGAGCACCTGCACGCTGGTCAGGTCGTCGTTGATCAGGTCGGTGATGCGGTGGAAAATGTCGGTTTTGAGGGCGTACTTCCCCTGGGGCCGGGGTTGCAGCACCCCGGCCCGCTGGTTGGAAACGAAGTAGACGTTGCCCACTGCATCCTGCTCCATGTCAATGACGTGTTCGTCGGGGTGGAACAGCCGGGAGAACGTTTCGTCCGCCACGAAGGCGTCGGTGGCCTCTTCGTAGCGGTAAATGCCCCGTTGCGCGGGAAAGATCAGCGCGTTGTTGATCCGCTCCAGGTTGATGAGCACGTCGGACGGGAAGCCGTTTCCGGCGTTGTAAAAGCTCACCCGGGCAAAGCCATCCAGGCCCGCCGACAGTTGCAGTTTGTACACCCCTTTGTAGCCGTGCGCCATCCACAGGTTGCCGTCGTCGTCGAATTCGAGCACCCGCGACGATTCCCGGAAGGCGTCGAACTTGCGGACGAACGTGTACGCCCGGCCGTTCCTGGCAAACAGGTTGATGCCCGCGTAGGTGCCGGCCACGAAGTAGTTTTCGTTGCCCGGCACGGGCTTGAACAGCCAGGCGCCTTTTTCGTCGCCCAGTCGCGTCAGCACCCCGTCCCTGAGCACCATCGGCCCGTCGTGGTGCCCGACCAGGTAATCGGCGCCGGCTTTGCGGATGCTGTACACCTGCCCCGTGGAGCCGGGCACCGGCGTGATCTGCCGACGGACCGGGTCGAACGAGAACAGGCCGTTGTTGGTGCCCAGCAGCACCCCGTCGCCCCGGGTGGCGGCGTACCCGGCCCCCGGCAGGCCCATCTTTTCGTCAATCACCGTAAAGGGCGAGGCCAGTTCGATCATCGAGAGGCCATTGTTGAGGGCCAGCCACACGTGGTCCTGGTTGTCCTGGTAAATGTGGAGCACCGACCGGTCGAGCAGCCCGTCTTTTTTGGACAGGTGCCGCCGCAGCGCCCCGCGTTCGTCCACGATGAAAAGCCCTTCGTTGGGCGTGCCGATGGCAAGGGTCCCGTCCCGCAGCAGCGCTGCCGTGTTGATGAGCAGCGGTTCGGGCCGGCCGGAAAGCGCCCATTCGAAGCGGCCCACGTGCCCGTTCTCGTAGCGGTAGATACCATCGCTGTTGGTGAGCACGAGCAGCCCCGAACGGTGCGGCAGCAGGGCCACGATGCGGATGTGCCGGAAAAAATCGCCGCCCGGCAAGGGTTGCAGCCGGTCGTTTTTGAGTTCGCTCAGCCCTTTGCCCCACTCCTGGGCGTAGATTTTGCCCGCCACCTGGAAGGAAAACTCCAGCGGGCCGTCCGGCACCAGCGTGGTGAGGCGGCGGCCGTCGTAGCGGTAAATGTTCTCGAAGGTGAGAAAATACACGTCGTCGCCCTGGCCGAACACCCGCCAGACCTCCGTGAAGTTCCGGTGCCGGGCCGGCAGGCTGTCGGACAGGGCCACGTACTCGGGCTGCCCCCGCGGGTTGCTCCGGAAGTAGCCGAAACCCGACTGCGAACCCACGTACACCCGGTTGTCGCGGCCCACGTACACCGACCGCACCTTCGTGCCGTTCTTGACCGGGTAATGGTTCCACGCCTTGCCGTCGTATTCGAGCAGGCCGAAGTTGTTGGCCACGTAGAGGAAGTCGCGGCTGTCCTGGGTGATGCCCCAGCTCTGGATGCCGCCCTTGAAATCGCCGGTGCTGAAGTTGCGGATAAACGGCAGCCCCCCCGCTTGCTCCTGCCCGTGGCCCCGCATCACCGCCAGGCAAAGCAGGAGCAGGACGCCCAGCGCCTTTGCCCGCCACCGGCCCGCCGGGCAGTGGGGCTTCCCCGGGTTAAGCATCGCGTTCACGGGTTGTTGTATCCTTTGGGCGGACGAAAGGGGCCATATTTTGAAAATCAGGCCCTTTTTACCCGCGTTGATGTATAATTGACGTAGTCCGGATTTCGCCTTGTCGTAAAATTGACGTAGCCCTTTCTTTGATTTAGCCAGCCGAACGGGCTATTTATGCAAACCCAACGATAGTAAAATTATAAGATTTTATTGCAAAATCCTTATCCAACCCTTTCCCCTTATTCCGTACTGCTTATGGGAATTTTTTATCCGCGTACCACCCTGTCCCTCCCCCGCGCGCTGGCCCTGCTCCTCGGGCTGCTGTGCTGGACCGCCTCTTCCTCGCCGGCGCAAACGCTGGTGTGGGAGGAACACTTCAACGAGGCCACCATCAACCCCCAGACCTGGACGTTCGACTTCGGCGACGGCTGCGAACGGGGCATCTGCGGCTGGGGCAACCAGGAACTCGAATACTACACGAGCCGCCCCGAGAATGCCCGCATCGAAAACGGCAACCTGCTCATCGAGGCCCGGCGGGAAACCTTCGGGGGCAAACCCTTTACCTCGGCCCGGCTCAAAACCTTCGGCCGCGTCCACTTCAAGTACGGCACCCTCGAAGCCCGCATCAAAGTGCCCGACCTGCGCAACGGCCTGTGGCCCGCCTTCTGGATGCTGGGCGCCAGCAAAAACTGGCCGTCCAGCGGGGAGATTGACATCATGGAGATGGGCAACGTGAACGCCATCCGGGCCGGCCTCGCCAACAAGCGGGTGGGCGCGGCCGTCCACTGGGAAAACAATGGTTCGCACAGCTACACCGGCGCCGATTTCGACAATCCGACCGACCTGGCGGGAGGTTACCACCTTTTCAAACTGGTGTGGGACAAAGATGCCATCAGGATGTACGTGGATGACAACCTGTACTTTACCAAGGACATTTCCCAGGCCGACGCGGCCGACCTGGAGGAGTTTCACCAGTCGCACTACATCCTGCTGAACATGGCCGTGGGGGGACAATATACCGGCATTCCCACCGCCGACGGCGTGACGGCGCCCCTGCCGGCCCAGATGTACGTGGATTACGTGAAGCTGTACCAGAACCCCGGCGACGAACTCTACCTGGGCCAGGACAATGCGCTGGCGGGCAACTTCGGCGTGTACACCGAAAACCCGGCCATCACCGCCCGGCTGGCCTACGGCACGGACGCCAACCTGTTCATCTGGAACAACCTGGCGCCCATCCCCGGCGCCACGCCTTTTGAAGGCAACGAAGGACTGGCGCTGCGGGCCGCGGCGGGCAACTGGTTCGGCTTCGGCGTGGACAACACGGCCAAGAACCTGCTCAACTTCGCCGACGGCTCCCTCAAGTTCCACTTCAAGACCACGTACAACGGCCCATTCAAGGTGGGCGTAAAGAGCGGGCACGGCGAAAGCTGGATCAACTTCGCGCCGGGCGCCGCGGCGTACGGCCTCGTCCGGGACGGCCAGTGGCACCAGGTAAGCATTCCGCTGAGCGCCTTCAACAACCCCAACCAGGGGATGCACATTGACCTGGGTTCGGTGACCCAGGCGTTCATGTTCGCCGGCGATGCCCCGGGCGCCGCCGCCGACTTCTACGTGGACAACATCTACTACGGCGGCGGCGTGGCGGCCAACCCGGCCCCCACGGTGTCGCTCACCGCCCCGGCAAACGACGCCCTGATCCCCACGCCGGCCAGCATTACGCTCACCGCGCAGGCGGCCGACGCGGGCGGCAGCGTCGCCAAAGTGGCATTTTACAACGGCAATGCATTGCTCGGCGAAGACCTCTCCGCGCCGTACAGCTTTACCTGGGCCGACGCCCCGGAAGGCGTATACACGCTGACGGCCAGGGCCACTGATGACGGCGGGGCCACGGCCACCTCGGTTCCCGCCACGGTTTTCGTGGCGGCGCCGGACAACCCGGCCCCGGCCGTTTCCCTGGCGGCAACCCCGGCCAACCCGGCGGCCCCGGCCACGGTCACCCTCACGGCCAACGCCACCGACGCGGCGGGCGGCAGCATTTACAAAGTGGACTTCTACCACGGCAGCACCCTGCTGGGCACCGACCTGACGGCCCCGTACACCTACACCTGGGCGGGCGTCGCGGCCGGCACCTACGCCGTCACCGCCCGGGCCACCGACAACGGCAAACTGACCACCACCTCGGCACCGGTAACCGTGACCGTGCGAGACAACCGCGTGGTGGCCGATGCCTTCGGCGTGTACACCGAAAATGCGGCCATCACCGCCCGGCTGGCCTACGGCACGGACGCCAACCTGTTCGTGTGGAACAACCTGGCGGCCCTCCCCGGCACTACGCCTTTCGAAGGCAGTGAGGCCCTGGCCTTCCGGGCCGCTCCCGGCAACTGGTTCGGCTTCGGCGTGGACAACGACACCAAAGACCTGTCGCACTTTGCCAACGGGGCGCTGAAGTTCCACTGCAAAACCACCTATGCCGGCCCCTTCAAGGTGGGCATCAAGACGGGCGGCGGCGAAAGCTGGATCGAGTTCCCGGCCGGCGTGCAGAAGCTCGGGCTGGTGCGCGACGGGCAGTGGCACGAGGTGGTCATCCCCATGAGCGCCTTCGCCAACGCCGCGCTGGCGACCCTCGACCAGGCGTTCATGTTTGCCGGCGACGCCCCGGCGACCAACGCGGATTTCCAGTTCGACAACATCTACTACAGCAGCCAGGCCCCGGCGGGCACCGCCCCGACCGTCTCCATCACCGCCCCGGCGCCGGGCACCCCGTTTACGGCCCCGGCCGCCATCAACATCACGGTGGAGGCGGCCGACGCGGACGGCACGGTGGGCAAAGTGGAATTCTTCCAGGGAACGACCAGGCTGGGTGAAGACGCCACGGCGCCGTACAGCTTCGCGTGGACGGGCGTAGCGGCCGGCACGTACGCGTTGACCGCGAAAGCAACCGACAATGCGGGGGGCACCACCACTTCGGCGGCCGTCAGCGTGACCGTCAGCGAGGGGTCAACCGGCGGCGGCGGCTACTGCGGTACGGCCGCCAGCGGCGATTACAGCTGGAAAGCGGTGACGACCGGCGGGACGGTGGCCTTTACCTTCCACCCGCTGGGGGCGACGGCGGGCGGCAACCTGGCGATCATTTACATCCGGGAGGGCGGCGACGGGGTGTATCCCGGCTACCCGATGACCAAAAACGCGGCGGGTGACTTTACCTTCAGCAAATCCATCCCGGCGGGCACGGGGATCAGCCTGTACTTTACCTACCAGGTCGGCGCCGGCGGACCCGAAAGAAACTCGGCGGCTTCCCCGCACAGCTACACCGTAGGCACGGATTGCGCGACGGCCGCCAACGCGGCCCCGACCGTTTCGATTACTGCCCCGGCCCCGGGTGCTGCCTTCACGGCTCCCGCCACCGTCACCATTACGGCGGATGCTACTGACGCGGACGGCACGGTGGGCAAGGTGGAATTCTTCAACGGTGCCGATAAGCTCGGCGAGGATGCGACGGCTCCGTATTCTTTTGCCTGGCTCAACGCCCCCGCCGGTACGCACACCCTCACGGCCAAAGCCACCGACGACGGCGGCGCTTTCACGGCTTCGTCGCCCGTCACCATCACCGTCAACGGCGCGGCAGCCGATGGCTATACCCTGGTGTGGGCCGACGAGTTCACCAACGGCATCGGCCCCGACTGGGTGTTTGAAACCGGCCGGGGCAGCAACGGCTGGGGCAACAACGAACTCCAGTACTACCGCCCCGAGAACGCCTCGGTGCAAAACGGGGAACTGGTGATCACGGCCAGGAAGGAGCCTTTCGGCGGCGCCGAGTACACGTCGGCCCGCATGAAGACGCAAGGCAAAAAAGCGTTCCAGTACGGCCGCATCGAAGCCAGGATCGCCATGCCGTCGGCCCAGGGCTTGTGGCCCGCCTTCTGGATGCTGGGCAGCAGCATTGTCACCGAAGGCTGGCCGTCCTGCGGCGAGATTGACATCATGGAGCACGTCAACACCGAGCCCAAGGTCCACGGCACCATCCACTGGTCGAGCGACAACGGGGCGTACGCCAACTACGGCGGCAGCACCCCGGTGGCGAACGTAACCGTGGCCCACGTGTACAGCGTGGAGTGGGACGCCTCGGCCATCCGGTGGTTCGTTGACGGGGTCAAGTACCACGAAGCCGGCATCGGGGACGGCATCAACGGCACGCACGAGTTCCACGAGGAATTTTTCCTCTTGCTCAACCTGGCCGTGGGCGGCAACTGGCCCGGCTTCAACGTGGACAACAACGCTTTCCCGGCCAATATGTACGTGGATTACGTGCGGGTGTACCAGAAACCGGCTCCGCCCTACGCCGGTCCCACCGTGCGCATTACGGCCCCGGGCAACGGGGCGACTGCAACGCCCGGCGCCACCCTCGCCATTACGGCCAGTGCCCGCGACGCCGTCAATGCCATTACCAAGGTGGATTTCTTCAACGGCGCAGCCCTGCTGGGAACCGACACGCAGGCTCCCTACGCGTTCAACTGGACGAACGTGCCGGCGGGTACGCATTCGCTGACCGCTAAAGTCACCAACGACCAAGGGGCGACGGCCACGTCGGCGGCGATCACCGTGCAGGTGAAAGACAACGTGGTCACGGGCGATTACTTCGGCATTTACACCGAGCAGGCGGGCATTCCCAACCGGCTCGCGTACACGCAGGACGCCAACCTGTGGCTCTGGAACAACCTTTCGAACATCACGCCGGCCCCGGCGCCGTTCGAAGGCAGCGAAGGACTGGCCTTCCGGGCGGCGCCCGGCAACTGGTTCGGCTTCGGGGTGGACAACGACACCAAAAACCTGGGCACCTACGCGAACGGTGCGTTGCATTTCCACCTGAAAACTGCCTACGCCGGCCCCTTCAAAGTAGGCATCAAGTGGGCGGCGGCCGAAGGCTGGATTGAATTCGGGCCGGGCGTCGAAAAGTACGGCCTGCGCCGCGACGGGCAGTGGCACGAGGTGGTCATTCCCTTTAAGGATTTCGCCGGCGCGGACCTGGCGACGCTCGACCAGGCGTTCATGTTTGCCGGCGACGCCCCGGCGATGGGCGCGGACTTCCAGTTCGACAACATCTACTACAGCGCTAAACCGGCCGACGGGGACGGGGATGGCGTGGCGGCCCCGGCGGATTGCAACGACAACGACGCGGCCGTGTTCCCGGGTGCCCCCGAAACGTGCGATGGGGTGGACAACGATTGCGACGGCCAGGTGGACGAAGGCATCCAACTCGCATCTCCGGTGATTGCGGTTACGCCTTCGTCCAATGTCTACACCGGCGGCAACGCCCAGACCCTCTACCTGGGGTACGGCCCGCAGAGCGTTACGCTGACGGCTTCGAACAGGCCGGCGGCAGCTTCGTACCGCTGGAGCCCGGCGACGGGCCTGAGCAACGCGGCGGTTGCCAACCCGGTGTTTACGCCCACGGCGGCGGGCAGCTACACGTTCACCGTCACGGGCACCAATGCCGCCGGTTGCACGGCCACCGCCTCGGTGACCATCACGGTCGTCAATGCGCGGGGGACCCGGAACCGCAACAAGGTGCTGGTGTGCCACAAGGGCCAGGTGCAGGAAGTCTCGGCGGCCGAGGTGCCCGTCCACCTGGGCCACGGCGACCGGCTGGGCAGTTGCAACGCGGGGGTGGGTACGGCGGCCCGGACCGGCCATCCGTCGGGTGACGGGGCGGGGGCGGCGCTGGCCGTGTATCCCAACCCGACCGGGGGCAACACCAACGTTGCCATGACCGGCGTGCCCGAAGGCGCGTACCGCCTGACGGTGTACGACCTGCAAGGCAGGCCCGTGCACGAAATCGCGGCCGGGCGGAGCGGGTCCGGTGGTTCCGGGCGGTTTGAACTGGATGCAGCCCGTTTTGCCGCGGGGGTGTACGTGATCAAACTGGTGACCGGCAACGGCGTCCTGATCCAACGCGTCGTGGTGCAACACCCGTAGGTCCAAGGGTGAACCCAGCGGAGGCGTTGGAACGGCACCGTCTCCTTACGGTTGGGGGTAGTCTTCGGACTACCCCCTTTTTTTTACGTGCAAAACTTGGTTTTGCTTCCGGTGGCCTTGCCTGGAAGCTTAGAAAGCCTTGTCATGGCGCTACGTGGGCAGGCAGAAGCAAATCAGGCAGGTCGTTAACCGGGGCAGCAGGGAGGCAAAACTGAGTTTTGCGCGTAAAAAAGGGGTAGTCCGAAGACTACCCCCAGCGCGTACCGGTACTTGCCCGTACGCCAACACTACTACGTCTAACCACGTAACCCTCCAATCCGTCGCTAATCACATACTCCCACTCACCGCCCGGTAAAGCTTGTTGAGCAAGTCCCGAAAGCAATCATTCAGCCAGCCGGCCCTTTGGGACCCCGGCTACCAACCCACCTGTACCGTCCGGGCGCCGCCCGTTTCGTCCAGGGGAACGGTGAGGAGCCCGCCTTCGTAGCGGTACTGTTGCGGCGTGAGTTCCCGGCCGTCCACCGCCACGCGGGCCGGTGCTTTTGCCAGGCAGGCGCCGAACGTGCCGCCTTCGGCTACCGTTGCCTCCAGGGCGTTGGCGCTTACCGACTGCCGGGTGATCGTTTTGGGCGCGTTGTACTTGTTGAGCAGGCCCAGCGGAGCCGCCCCCGCTTTGAGGGGCACCACGTAGTAGAGGGCGTAGCCCATGCGTTTGAGGTCCAGCGGCAGGGCCTCGTCGCGGGCAACCACCCGCAGTTGGCGCGAGAAGTATTCGTACACCGCGAAGTTTTCGCCCGGCAGGCCCGCCACGTCCGCGGCGCGGAACGTGCCCGTTACCCGGTCGGCGTCGGCCACGTTCCACACGCCCAGCAGCCCCGCCTCGCCCGACCGCGAGAAGGCTTTGAACGGCCGCGCCTCCTGCACCTGGAAGAGGCAGTCTTCCGTGGGCCGGGCCGGTACGTCCGACCGGATGATGCGCCCGTCGCGGTAGATGAGCGGCCAGATCACCTCGAACCGTTGTTTGCCCGGCGCGTCGGTAAAGTACACGGGGCCGCCGCTGATGGCCCGGGCAATGGCGTGGTAGTGCGCATCGGGGTGGTGCGACTGGAACATGTCGTAGTCGGGCCACACCATCGGGGAGAGCCACAGGGAGTTGGTGAGGGCGCACAGCACGTGCACGGCGGCGTTGCCGTGGTGCATCCGGTAAGTGGTGTCTTCGGGAAAATAGTCCTCCACCGCCCGGGCCACCGCCGACGAACCCAGGTGGTAGAGTACGTTGGTGGTCATGTCCATGCAGTTGACCACCGCCCCGCCGAAGTGTTTGGCCGCGGCCTTTTGCAGGTTGGCTTCGGCCTGCCCGGCGGCTTCCCACAGCGGCCGGTTGCGGCGGGCCATGCGGTCCACCACCAGTTGGTTGTCCACCTTCACGAACGAAATGCCCTGGCCCTTCAGGTAGCCGTACCAGTCGTCGTAAAACCGGAATCCCGCTTCCGACTGCACCGTAGGGCCGTAGAACGTCTCGACCGGTTTGTCCGTCCAGGTCACTTTGTCGCGATAGGGCATGAGCAGGTCGCGGTACTGGCGGCCCAGTTCGCCGGTGGAGTCCACGCCGCCCCAATAGGCGTTGATCGTGTGCCACACGCCCACGTGCCGCACGCCGTGCTCCCGGCGGAGGCGGTCCACCACCGGTTTGAGCCCGCCCGGAAACTTGGCCGGGTCGGGGGTAAAGGTTTTGAGCTGCCCGTTGGGACCGGTGATGTTCAGCCAGCCGTCGTCAATGAGCAGGAAAGGCAGGGGAAACTTTTTGCCGGTGAACGTATGCACGCCAGCCATGATCTTGCTTTCGCTCAGGGCGTGGCCGTAGGCGTTCCAGGTGCACCAGCCGATGCCCTCGAAGGCGGCCGGGTACTGCTTTTTGCGGCGCAGGTTTTCGCCCTTGCCCACGGCCGTCAGCCCGGCCTCGTAGAGCTGGTCCACCACCCGGAAGGGGTCTTTGCCGAACGACACGGCCAGCAGAGGCACCGCTTCGGCCGGCGTGTGGTCCACCAGGCTCACCGACTTGGCGCCGAAGCGGCCCCCTTCGGCGCCCAGGGTGGCGTTGTAGCCCTTGCCGCCCAGGGGCATCGCCGCCGCGTAGGTGCTGTCTTCGTACTGCCACAGCATGCATTGCAAATCCTTGGGGTAGGGCAACCGGCCCGGGTCGGGCACGGGCACCGGGTAGGTCCAGGCTTTCACCGGGTCGTAGCAGTAAAACGCAATGCCCCGCTTGTAGCCGGGAAACGCGTCGAACAGCAGGCCCAGGTACTTTTCGCCGTCCGGCGACTGGTTGCCACGGGCCGTCAGCGACAGGATGGCTACGTCGCCGCCGGCCTGCCGGTCAATGGTGAGTTCGACGGGTTGCGCCGAGGGGCCGGTGAAACGGAAAGTACCCGCCGACCCGTCGGCTTCGGCCCCGGTGGCCGCGAAAGGCTTGCCTTCGAACACGGGACTGCCGCCGCTCAGCCGGGGTTTGCCGCCCCAGCCCAGCGTGAGGGCATCTCCTTCGGCGCTGACCCGGAAGCCGGCCGGTGCTTCGGTGCGCTCCGCTTCTTTCGGCGCGGCGCACGCGACCAGGAGGAGCAACAAAGGGTTGAGGATGAAGCGAAAAGCTTTTTTGCGGGTGTGCCGGGCTTTACCGGGAACGGAAAAAAAGGTGGGCATGAACGCGGGGGTTGGGGCCTTAAAGATGAAACGCCCCGCCCGGGGTGCTATCCTGTCCTATCCTGGGGGTCAACCGCATCCGGGAAATCAGAGAAAAAAGAGCGTTCTTCTGAACCATCCGGCCAGTACGGGCCGCCCCCATCTTCGCGGCAGTGCCGGTAAACGGGATCAAATGCGAACGCCGAAAAAAAAGTCGGGCCGGGGCTTGCGCGGAAAAGGAAATCAACTAATATTTGTCTATAGATTTAGTAGATTAATAGCAGGTGCCGGTTTTCCTGCTTTTTGTATCCATCCCCAGCTGGTCCATTTTTAGTCACCCTAAACAACGAAACGCCGTGATCACTCCTTCTTCTTCCCTTGCGCAAGTTCCTTACTGGTTCGAAAAGAACAAAGGCATCCAGTCCGGGCGGGAACCGCTGTGCCCCGGCGACCAGGCCCCCGGCTTCAGCCTGCCCGCTTCGTACGGGTTGTGGTCGGAAGGAGTTGCGGACGTTGCCGGGTCGGGCCGGGTCACGCTCAACGACCTGCTGGGGAGCCGCCCGGTGGTGGTGAGCTTCTATTCGCCGCACACCAATGCCTACGGTCACGCACAACTGGAAACGCTGGTCCGGCTGTACCCCAAAATCCGGGCGTTGGGCGGGGAACTGCTGGTGTTGACCCCGGAGCCGGTGCACCAACTGCCGCGCATCGCTTCGTTTTACCAGGTGCCGTTCAGCCTGGTGCACGACGCCGACCACCGCCTTGCCGCCGCCTTCGGCCTGTACTCACCGGCAAAACCGGCGTGGCAACGCGTTTCGGGCATCGGGGAATCGGTGGCCCTGCCCGGCACCTACGTCATCGCCCCGCAGGGACAAGTGGCGTACGCCTTTACCGATGCCGACTTCGACAAGCCCCTGCCGGTCCGCCCGCTGCTGACGGCCCTGTACTACGTCCGCGACCAGCGCATCAAAAAGGCCGCGTAACGCCCCCATTCAGCACGTACTGTCCATTCATATCGTTTACTTTGAAAAGACGTCCCGGCCGGTTCCGGGGCGTTTTTCTTTTTCACGTATGGCTCAACATAGCTATGGATAGGAGCAGGACTCCACGCTTCAACCAGACACGGGTATAGGCATTATGGGAACGCGGGAAAAATGGCTTCTGTTTGCCGGGGTCATCCCCCTACCCCCTTGACTGCGTCGACCCCTTGGGGTTCCCTTACGCACGAGCAAGCCCACAAGGGGGACGGCTATCCACCGGTGCCGTCACAAGGGGACTGCCTGTACTCGATGGGTACGGCCCGTTTCCTTGCCGAGGAGCCACCAACAACCGGTCCCCCTTGTGCGGCTGGCAGCGGGTTAGCGAAGGGGGTAGGGGAATGAGTCGCCCAGCACAAGGGAATGACTTGCTTTCGTGCTTCCAGGACCTCCCTCAAACATTCCGTATATCCCTGCCAGCAAAAAAGCCCAACCTCGCGGCCGGGCAACAGTTGGGACAACGTCTGTAATGTATCTTTTATACCTCGCTTTGTCGTTCCAGCGTGCCTACGACTGGTTGTTGATGGCAATGGCGCGGATGGATTCCGCAAGTTTTATCCCGTTTTTAGCCAACAGCGCCTCATTCAGCCGGAAGAAGAACCGGTTTTGATGGATTTCGAAGCCGATCATGGTTGCTTCGCAGCTTTTATCGGACACGATCAGCGTATTGGCGATCATGCCGTTTTTCTTTACGTGCGCCAGGTAGTTGAAGTGCTTTTTGTCCGGTACGAACAGCAGGTGAACCGGGGTGTTCAAGTCTGTCAGTTGCTGCACCACCACTCGTTTGCCGCGGTAACTGTTGCCGCATATTTTCGTGAGTTCCTGCACCAACTTTTCATCTTCGTATACGCCTACCACGAATTCGTCGGCGTTGTTGGCGGCCTGGTGGTCAGAATACTTGATGAAGTTGAGGATAAAAATGGCCTTGACCCGGGCAAGTTCTGCCGTCTGGGCTTTTGCGGCGGAAAAGGCAGTGAAAACGAATAGAAGAATGAGGCAGGCAGCTGTTCTTTTCATGGTTTTATTGTTAGGGTTTTGGCTCTTTGCGCTTGGTTGTGGAAGCTTTCGGTGATTTTCTTACACAAGCATGGATACCCGCCAAAAGCGGAATGTAACTTTCCGCGTCAGAAAATGAACAATGGGAAGATCAGCAACCCCAGCAACCCGTTACGCATCAGCCAATTGCCGTCCGGCTGCAACGGAGCACCAAGAAGAAATAAAGGGTTCACCACGGAGCAACACGGAGAAAAAGGAGAGAGAAGCGAGGAGTGAGGAGTGAGTAGAACTGAACCGCAAAGGGCGCAAAGAAGCCGCAAGGAGCGCAAAGGGTGATGCGTACTCCTTGCGGCTTCTTTGCGCCCTTTGCGATCCTTGCGGTTCAGTTGTTCCCGGTGTCTCGCCCTGCCCTCCCGGGTAAGCATGCAGAAAGAGATCAGGCGGTTTGGGGCAGGTTCCGGGTGCGGCGGCGGAATACGTCTTTGAGGGCCCGCTGCGCGGCGTGGTAGCCGCACATGCCGTGTACGCCGCCGCCCGGAGGCGTGGAAGACGAACACAGGTAGAGGCCCTTGCGGGAGGTGCGGTAGGGCGAAGGGCGCAACGCGGGCCGGGTAAAGAGCTGCCCCAGGTCAATGATGCCGCCGTTGATGTCGCCGCCGATGTAGTTGGGGTTGTAAACCTCCATCTGCGCGGTGTTCATCACGTGCCGGCCGATGATCAGGTCGCGGAAGCCGGGGGCGAAGCGTTCCACCTGCGCCTCGATGGCGGCGGTCATGTCTACGGCCGAACCGTTGGGCACGTGGCAGTATGCCCAGGCGGTGTGTTTGCCCTGCGGGGCCCGCGTCGGGTCGAACAGGCTTTGCTGGGCCAGCAGCACGAACGGCTTTTCGGGGTGCTGCCCCCCCGAAGCCAGGGATTCACCCCGGGCAATTTCTTCGAAGGTGTTGCCCAGGTGCACCGTACCGGCCTGCCGGCAACCCTCGGCCACGAAGGGCACCGGGCCGGACAGGGCCCAATCCACTTTGAACACGCCCATGCCGTAGCGGTACCGTTCGAGTTGCCACCGGTACAGGGGCGAAAGGTCCTGCCCGGCGATTTGCAGCAGTTGCCGGGGCGTCACGTCCAGCAACACGGCGTGGGCGGAGGGCAGTTGCGCCAGCGACTTGACGTACACGCCGGTTTCGATCTTGCCGCCCAGCGACCGGAAGTACGACGCCAGGGCATCCGCAATGGCCTGCGAGCCGCCGATGGGCAGGGGCCAGCCCCGCAGGTGCCCGGTCGCCAGCAGCACCAGCCCGATGGCCGAGGTGGCGGTGTTGGACAGCGGCTGGATGGAGTGCGCCGCCATGCCCGCCCACAGGCCCCGGGCTTCTTTGGTGCGGAAAATCTTCGCCAGCAACTGGGCCGAGGGCAGCGCCTTGAGGCCGAAGTGAGCCAGCGCCAGCGGGTGCCGCGGAAACTGCAACGGTCCGAGTACGTCGGGGGCCAGCCCCGGCCAGTCGGCCACCACCGAAGTCATCAGTTGCCGGTACGCCCGGGCGTCGTCGCCCAGCCGCCGGGCCGTATCGTCCACCGAACCGGTCAGCAGGGCGGCCGTGCCGTCGTCGAACGGGTGGGCGGCGGCCACCGGGGGGCAGGCGTACGCCAGGCCGTGCTCCCGCAACGGGAGGGTGCTCAGGAACGGCGAGCCGGCCGCCATCGGGTGAATGGCCGAACACACGTCATGCGTAAAGCCGGGCAGGGTGAGCGGCGCCGACCGCAGGCCGCCGCCAATCGTATCCTTGCCCTCCAGCAGCAGCACCGACAGTCCTTCCTGCTGCAAGCGGATCGCCGCCGCCAGCCCGTTGGGACCGGAACCGACGACAACCGCATCAAAATCTCGTTTTTCCACGCTACGAATTAATATACTCCTTCATACGCAACCCCGGGGCGGGAAAATGGTTTCTGCCGGATCTTAAATAATGCATTTTTCTGCGCACCGGCCGGTCCGCCCGGAGCCTAGCCGCCGGACCGCCCGGCTTCGGGCCGGAGCAGCACGCGGCCGTCGGGTTTGATCTGCCAGGCCGTAACCGGGTTGAGGTGGTAGGCCGTGTCGGCGCCCCGGGCGGCGAGCAATTCCCGCAGGGAGGGCTGCACGTACCCGGTCTGGAAAACACCAGCACGGCGTCGCCCGGCACGGCCAGGGAAAAATTGCCTTCCCCGTCGGTAATGGTGCCTTTGGTGGTCCCCTTGGCCAGTACGGTCACCCCGGGCACCACGTCCCTGCCCGCATCGCCGGCGGTGACTTTGCCCGTCACCGTAATCTCGCCCTGCTGCGCAAAGGCGCCCTGCACCAGGCCCGGCAGGAAGACGAGGCGAACCGGCAGCCGTAACATGATTTGTAAAGCGGTTTGCATACGTTGTTGATTGAATGGCGGAAACGACAATACGATCTCTACTAATTTAGTAGAGTATCAGGGCAAAAATTTTTTTAATGGCGAAAACGGAGTCAGTTCAAGTGGATGTACCACTTGGCGAGGCCGCCGCCTTCCACGAGCCGGCGGACCTGGTAGCGGTTTTCGGCGTGGGGGGCAAACCTAAAGTCAATGGAGGTGTGTACGATCAGGTACGAGGCGTGACATCGGTTCATAGCGGGTGGAAGGATGGGGGTGGACGGGGAAAGGCAAAGGACAAGCATTCTTGCGCGGGCAAGCTCCGGGTTGGCAAAGCGATGACGGGAGACTTTACCGCGTAAAATCCCGTCCGTATGCTGCGTAATGGTTTTTCAGGAAGACTGCTTCAACGGGGCTCGTATCCCGCGGTTGCTTTTGGCAGGAAAACAGGGACAAACCGGGTTTCCCTTTTACCGGGGGTAGCGCCCTTTTTCTGTATGTCTACTATTTCTGTAGACAAATATTAGCATTACCGGTTGTATATGCAAGGTTCCCGCTGGCTTTTTTCAAAAAAGTTTCGCAATTCGCTGTACAACAGGATATTGAAAAAACCATCAACGGTAGAGACGCAATTCATCGCGTCTTTTTTCACCCCGAAAAACAGGTTTCACGCAAAGGCGTCCGGAAGCGCAAAGGGCGCCAGGAGAACGTACATCTCCCGGCGCCCTTTCCAATCAGTGTTTTTGAGGAGTGGTCATAATCCAGAAAGGAAACACGTTGGTGCCTTTGACGATGACGTTGGCTCCCGCTACGGGGGCGCCGCTGCCATCCTTCACCACGCCTTCCACGGCCTGCTGGGCCAGTGCCGCGTTGACCCACAGCAGGGTCATCATCATGAGCTGTACTGTTTTCTTCATGTTCGGGATTGATTGTAGTGGGTCTTTTTGGGTCTGATCGCCAGGCTTAGGGAGCAGTCGAATCGCTTTTTCCGGAGCACCCCTACTGTTTAACCAATAATCTCCATAGGATTTGTAGACAAATATAGCATCGGTTCTTACATTATGCTGTTTTTTTGTAAAAAAACTTTTGGGTATTGGGGTATTGGTGGAATAGGGTATTGGGCGAACCACCCCAGTCCCCTCCTTGAAGGAAGGAGGGGAACCGTAACTATCGGCTGCACGGCAAGGAGAAGCACACGTTACGTAAGTCTTTAACCATCAGCTGGGTGCATGGGTACGGCTCCCCTCCTTTTTGCAAGGAGGGGCCGGGGGTGGTCCTCCCCAATACTCAATCCCTCAATACCCTAATACCCCAATCTCCCCCCGAACCTTCCTACCCTCGCCGGGGTTGGCTAGTTTGAACCCAAAGCCCTTACCCCATGCATCTGAAAGTGGGCGTCGTGCAGCACGCGCCGGTGTTTTTTGACCTCCGGGCCACCATCCAGAAGATGGAAGACCTCGTGCGGGAAGCCGCCGGCCGGGGCTGCCAACTGGTGGTGTTTCCCGAATCGTTCATTCCCGGCTATCCCCGCACATTCACGTTTGGCGCCACCATCGGCGGGCGCAGCGACGAGGGGCGGCAACTGTACCGGCGGTACTGGGAAAACAGCGTTGCCGTGCCCGGCCCGGCGTTGGGGCAACTCGAACGGATGGCAAAAACGCACGGCGTGTTCCTGGTGACGGGTGTTACGGAGCGGGACGCCCTCAACGGCAGCCTGTACTGCACCACCCTCTACATTTCTCCCACCGCGGGCTACCTGGGCAAGCACCGCAAGATCAAACCGACCGGCGTGGAACGGCTCATCTGGGCCGAAGGGCACGGGCCTGACGTGCTGACCACCGTAGCAACGGAATGGGGCCGGCTCGGCGGGCTCATCTGCTGGGAAAACTACATGCCGCTGGCCCGCATGGCAATCTACCAGCAGGGCGTGCAGGTGTACGTCGCCCCCACCGCCGACGCCCGGGAAACCTGGCCGGCCACCATGCAGCACATCGCCTGCGAAGGGCGTTGCTTCGTGCTGGGCTGCAACCAGTTCTTCCGCCGCGACGATTACCCGGAGGCGTTCCGGCCATTCGTGGCCGAAGGCGAAGACGTGATTTGCCGGGGCGGCAGCGTGATCGTTTCCCCGCAGGGAAAAATCATCGCCGGCCCGCTCTGGGACGAAGCCGGCATGCTGACCGCCGAGTTGGACCTGGACGAGGTGATCGCCAGCAAACTCGACTTCGACGTGATCGGCCACTACACCCGTCCCGACCTGTTTGACTTCAGGGTAAAGTAGCTTTAGGCTTTAACGGCAGGCTTCCCGGGGTACGCGGAGGCAGAAGCTTTCAAATCACCTTAGGTGAGTTGCTTCAACAAATGGGCTGGAACCCGTCCGGTACGGCAAGGTGCGGATGCCAGCAATCCGGCAGCGAATCCGGTTGTACCTAGCTGCTATGCAGGTAAACATGCCCTTGCTTTCGCGGTTATTCTAAAAAACCTGCGGGCCAAAGCCAGAGCTGATAACACCAGCCCGCTGGTAAATCCGAGCCAGATCCCTTTTATGCCGAGGCCAGCGTAAAAAGCCAGACAGTAACCCGCCGGAATGCCGATCAGCCAGTAGGCGGCCAGCGTGAACAGCGTGGGAAGTTTAACCTCTTTGATGCCACGGAGCATTGAAGAAGCCACTACTTGGAGTGCATTGGAGGCCTGAAAAAACACCCCGACGATCATCAGCGAGGAGGCAGCAGCAACCACGGCCGGGTCGTCGTTGAACAGTAAGGGAATTTGCGCATGAAAAGCATAGAATACAATTCCAGCCGCCAGGCAGTATAAGGCGGCAATGGCAAGTGTACTTTTTGCAATCTGGTTCACTTTTACCCAATCCTCCCGTCCCCACGCATTACTGATCCGGATTGAGCCGCCTTGTGCCAGCCCCAGTGATACCATCAGGGTGAAAGTCGCGCAGCCAAAAGCGATCTGGTGAGCTGCCTGCGGGACCGGACCCAACCTGCCGATCAGAATGGCAGAAACAGTAAAAGCTGCTATTTCTATGCCCAGTTGCAGGCTTATGGGTATTCCCAACGCCAGAAACTCTTTTAGCGATTCCCATCTCAACGTCCACTGCGTTTTTCTCATTTTCAGGTACTGGCGGAGTGCATCGCTGCGGGTGATCACAATGCAGATTGCTGCCAGCACTACCAGCCGGGAAATCAGCGTGCCATACGCTGCTCCCAGCAACTCCATCCGGGGAAAGCCCCAGTGTCCGTAGATGAGCAGCCAGTTTACGAAAACAGTAATGGGCAGCGATGCCAGGGAAAGCACCATGGCAACCCGGGTTTTCCCGAGCCCATCAATAAAATGCTTCAGGGCCAGGAACATCAGCAGCGGGGTGAGTGACCACCCCAGTATCCGCAGGTAAGGAATGGCCAGCAAGGCTACCTCCTTTTCCTGGTTCAGGTGCAGCAGCATTCCCGCTCCCACGTGTATGCACAGCGATAAGCCCAATGCAGCGGCCGTACACAGCCAGAAGCCATTGAATAAATAATGCGCTATTTTTTTGTCGTCTTTTTTCCCGCTGGCGGCAGAAATCAGCTGGGAAAAAGCAATGGTAATGCCCACTCCGATGATAAAGGGAATGTTGATGATACTGCCGGCCAGTGATGCTGCCGCCAGGTGCTTGTAAGAAATCCTTCCCACCATCGCAACATCGGCCAGGTGAACCGACATTTGAATGATTTCTCCCAGAATGATCGGAGCAGACAGCCGCCAGGTTTTCAGCGCTTCGGTAAACAGCATTGGCAAGTCATTGAATTTGGTAAACCGGTATCTTACTGCAATCCATCTGCCGCAATCAGGCTGGCAGCGCCGTCGGGGCGCGCATCCGTGGGTACGGGGAACTGAAAATCACTGACCGTATTTCCGCCCTTTCCACTCCACGGGAGTAGGCATCATCCGGACAAACATGAAGATGACATTGCAAATCATGGAGTAAGGTTTGTACAAATACAAACCTGCATTTTTCTTTAACTCCAGTTTGTGATATACCTTCCGCAGGAAGACGATGTGGTTTACCCACGCGTACAAAAACAGGGTGGCTGGAATCAGCGGGTTTACCAGGAACGCAAGGGCAAGCAGGAACGGCAGAAACAGGCAGTTCAGGTTAAATCCCAACACAAAGCGCCAGTTGGCGCTGAAGGAACCGGTAAGCCACCGCCTGCGCTGTTTCAATAAATCCCCGAATGTTTTTACCGGGTTGGTAAAGGCAAGGGCCTCACGGTCCATCAGGCTGCCGAACGCGTATCCGGCGGAAGTGACTGCGCGGAACAACTCGTAGTCTTCCGTAACGGAAAAAGGAATTTTTTCGTACCCGCCAACCGCTTTGTAAGTACTTGACCGGATGGCCATGTTACAGCCTACCGCCGTGACGGGTTGCCCCTTGTTGCTCTTTTCGTTGCATTCGGCCATGTAGGTGAGCCAGTCGGCGTTTTGTAACTTGGCAAAAACGGACTGCCCGTTCAGGGCGACCACCCCCGAGATCATGTCCACCCGGCGGCGGAAATGCCGGGCATAACAATCAATCCAGGCAGGCGGCACCTGCACGTCGGCATCGGTAATCAGCAGGATTTCACCCCTGGCAACCCGGGCCAGTTGCGCCAGCACATTTGCTTTTCCCAGCAGGCCATTGAGGTTCTTTTCAACCGGCAGCAGGTGCAGGTTTTTGCAGGACGCTTGAAATTGCTTTACGACGGCAGCCGTGCCGTCCGAGGAGTTGTCGTCCCCAATCCAGACTTCGTACCGGTCGGATGGGAATGTTTGCCGTAAAACCCCCTCTAAACAAGCTTTCATGTTGGATTCTTCATTCCGGGCGGCTATGAGCACCGAAATAAGGGGTGGGTTTGTTGCTGCCATAACTGTGCAAGGGTCTTGATCTATTCGAATTCGTACGCGATCTCTCTCGAAATATTCAACTCCTCGGCCAGCCGTTTTATACCCGAGTAGTCATTTACCATCTTTGCTTTGGAAGCCTCATGCCGGCAGTCCTGGATGATCCGGTCAGCCTGCGCAATATGGTAATGGTCCAGTATGGTTTGCCACGACGTAAAGTCCTGGGCGCAGAAGGCATCCATTGCCTTGGGCAAATATTTGATGAAGAAGGCTTTTTCCCGGCGATCCAGGTGGGTAAAAACGGATTTTGCTACTTCAACCAGAATAGAAGAATGGGCAAATTCATCCACGTCGTGCAGTCTGCTCACCAAAGCGTGTTTGGGTTGAATGCCCGCACTTTTGGACAACAACGACAGGAAAGCATTGATGCTGGTTTCGGAAACAATCCCGCAGGCGATTGTCATCAGTTGCTGCTTCCAGTCCTCTGATTCAAGGCTTTTATGCTCCAGCAAACACCGGTAGGTTACTGAGTCGGGCAGATTGATCTTTTCGTTCATTTTGCGGAGGCGCTTGGTGGCGTTCATCGCATTGAAGTGCATCATGGTGTGAAAGTGTTCGTCAATCAGGGATTGATACACTACGTTTTTCATTTCGACCGTGTCGGTGCCCGGAAAGGTATCCCGAAGGATCAGGTCGAATGAGGGATTCACAATTTTCTCCTCGGCGTGCACGGTCCGCAGGTTGTAGGTGATCCAGCCCCAGGTGAGTATTTTAAACTTGATTTCTTCATCTACGCTGTCGAAACCCGGGTGCTCCCAGAAAGGCACCAGTTCTTTCGGGTAGTCGGGCAGGCTGGGGTCATATGCGTCACTGCCCTTGAATTCGTCGAAGTAGCAGCCCCTGACGGATGCTCTCTTGGGCCAGTTCTTCATCAGCCTGGCAATCAAACTCGTGTTGATTTCGAGGCCTTCCAGGTTTTCGTTCATGTGGTCACGTTTCGTAGTCATCGTATTTTAGCAATTGTCGGGTGATGGTGAGGAGGATAAGCTTACGGCTGCTGCCGGCAAGAGGAAAGAACCAATGAAAACAGCCACTCCGTTTTCATCATTGGAAGCCGTAACAAAGCCGGCAGCATTTCTGAGGATGGGATCGGCATTGTCCATTGCCACGCCGATGCCCGAGGCCCGGATGAGTTCGAGGTCATTCAAATCGTCGCCGAACGAGAGTACGTTGGAGAGGTCGAGGTGCAGCGAGGAGAGTATTGCTTCCACGGCAGTAAGCTTTGAGACTTGCTGCGGCATGATCTGCACGTATTTTCCCTTTTCCGTGACCAGCAGCTTCAATTGCGGGTGCAGCAGGTGTTTGATTTCACCGACGGGAAAATCCCGGTTTTCGGCAATGATGATGATTTTATTGATTTCCTGGCTCTCCATAAAATCAATCACCGTGCTTTGCGCGTAGTATTTCCGGTTCGTCGTGTCGCACGATGAAGTGGTGTATATCTGGCCGTGGGCTTCTACCGAGAAGAAGTAGGAAGGGTGTTTGCGGTGCAGTGAGTGGAGTATCGGGTGGACGTGCCTGCGTTCCATACAGGTGTGAAACACGGTTTCTCCCGCTTTCAGGCAGGTGGTTCCGTTGGAGAATACCCAGTATTCCTCTCCGAAAGCTTCGTAGAAGGCGCCGGGGATCATCTTTTTGGGGCGGGCCGTGTTGAACACCAGCACCATTCCCCTCCTTTTGCAGGAGAGCAGGCAGTCTATGGTTGCCCGCCCAACCGTACCGTCCGACCGGAACAGGGTACCATCCAGATCCAGCGATATTACTTTTATGTTCTCAAGCATCGGCGTTATTTTTCGGTCAGCAGTTCTTTGGGGACGAGTTGTGACAACCCGTAGGAGTAGTTTTTTTCAATGGAAAATTTCTCGCCGAGCACGGCACGTTGCCCGGGTGCGGAAAGGCCGGGTAAAGATTTTTGTGATTGCGCCAGCAGTACTTTTTCCAGGCAAGCGGCCGAGTTTTCCGCCAGTTCCACGGCGCTTCCGCCCGCGAGTACTTCGCGGAAAGTGGGCAGGGGCGCGTAAATGATCGTAGCGGAAGGGTTGGTTTTGTACAGGGCTTCAATGGAGGTGAGCCCGAAGCTTTCGTACCGGGAGCACAAGAGGACGAACCGGGTATTTGCGTACGAAAGGATTTCATACTGGACTTTTTCCTGGAACTCGGCGATGAACGAGCAGGAGCCGGCCGGCAGTTTACCCAGCGAAAGTAAAATGCCGGCCAGGTATTCTTCGTACGTCGTTTCAGTCGGGCAAAGCAGCACCAGGTGGTACTCGTCGCCGAAGTGCGGGTTCTCCCGCAGGATTGAGCCGTATGCCTCAATGATGATGTCAATGCCTTTTTGGTCGGAGCACCTGCCCCAGCTGAAAATCAGTTTTTTAGCGGCTGGAATCCGGTGGCGGCCCATAAAATCCCCGATCAGGCCGGTTTGCCGGTACTTGTGGGAATTAAAGTAAATGCCCGAGTAGAAAGAGACCAGTTCGGCGCCGGTTACGCCGTAATGTTCAAGCAGGTGCGCTTTCGTAAAATGGCTGATGTAGCCGATCTTGTCGCCGCGCCGGCGTAAATTTGTAATTTTTTCCTGTTCAAAACGGATTCTTTCGCCCTGGTTGGGATCTTTGAAGAGCGTACCCAGACTGTGCGGAATCCAGCATACTTCAACGCGGGGGTCGGCAACGTAGCCCGACAGATTCACGAACAAGGTGTCGTGCGCGAGGATGATTATTTTATCGTACGCCTCATCGAGGCTTTCGGCTCCGGCGGCCAGGGCCTGGCAGCAGCTTTCCCAAACGGCTGCCGAAGCATGTTGAGCCGTACCTTTCCAGACTTCGTTGAGACTGTTACCGGAGCTTAGGTTGGCGAGGGGAATCACCCTGCCGTTGTACTGCCGGCATTGGCGGTTCACCAGTTCAAAAGCATTCGGGGAAAAGTCGGAGCTGCCGGCATTCACCCGCGGGCAGGCGGCGTAAAGATCAATATCCCACTCCGGCAGGGCCGCGGCTATTTCCCCGAAGGCTTCAAAGAAAAAGTTAACGACCATTCCCACGCCTGATTGCAGCGACATAATGCCGTCGGCGGCGGCAATTACAAGTCCGAGTTTACCCATGGTTGCCATTGGTGAAGTTATTGCCTGAAACTGTTGATTGAATCAATGATGTACGCCAGGTCCTGTTCGCAATAGGCGTGGTGTACCGGTACGGTGGTGGTTGCTGACAGCATATGCTCGGCATTGGGGCAGGGGGTTTTCAATTGCTGCAGGATCGGGTAGTCGTACAGCGGCTTGATTCCATACTTGTGCATGTCTGATGGAATGCCCCGCGATACCAGGTGGGCGGCCAGCGCCCGGCCTGCTTTTTTCGACTGCAGCAGCAGCCTCTGGTAACTCGGTTCGCTGCCCGCGATTACTTCCACTTCGGCAACGGCCGGGTTGGTGATTGCCGAAGTGATGCGGGTGCTGTTGCTGCGCCTGGTCCGGAGGTTCTGGCTTATTGTTTCCAGGGCCGCAATACCGGCTTGCGCCTGCACGCTGCTGATCTTGAAGTTCAAACCGAAATCCTTTCCGTTCAACTCTCCCATCCGCGTGTACATCAACGCCCTTTGGTAGTACGCTTCGTTGTTGGTCAGCAGAAAGCCCCCTTCCCCCGTGGAGAATATCTTGTGTTTTTGGGTGCTGAAACAGGCGATGTCGCAGTAGTCCGACAAGGGCCGGCCGTGCAGTGTGGTGCCTGCACAATGGGCCAGGTCGAAAATCAGCGGAATGGCCCGGTCGGCGGCGAAATCCCTCAATGCTTCGGCCGGGGTTGCGTATCCCCACATGGGTACTTCAACAATGGCCCGGGTGTTGTTGCCGGCGATGCGAAACAACCCGTCTACGTCCAAACCGAAATTGCCGGGCCGGATGTCGCCGAAGGCAAGGGTGCTGCCCGTGGACAGAATGGGGTACGCCGTGCACAAAGGAGCCGTAGGGGGCGCCACCACCTGGTCGCCGCGGGTGCTTCCCACGGCGACCAGCGCCGCAAGCAGAGAAGCCGTGCCCGAAGAGAGGGCAAGACAATAAGTTGCTCCGAAGTAATTCTTCAACGCGCTTTCGTAGGCTGCAATTGCCGTATTGTCCTCATCGGCGTAGAACCGTTCGAGCGACTTTGGCAGGGCTGAATGCATCATGATCTCTGGTGGGTTTGTCCGCTCCCCGGTTAGTAGGTTTTTTCCGTGACGGGCAGCGGGAGCCGGCAATCACTGGACCTGTAATCAATCTGAAGTTTGATCTGGTCCAGGGCCTTGTACACGTGGAGCATGTCCCCGAAAGTGTGGTAGTATTCGGTATCAAACAGAATGCTTTCAAAAAAGGCATTGAATTCGACGGTGTACCCGGCTTTGGAATAACCAGACTTGAGGGGGCTGGGCGTGTACACGGTGGCGCAGTTCTTGGCCCTCAGGTTGAACGGCGTAGGAAGGTTTTTCCTGGTTACCTCCACTGACGACAAATCGCTGATCCTGACGGTATTGCCCGTATTGCTGATTACTTCTACCTCGTGCTTGAAGCGGGGATAGAACGAGCCGCTCTTCAGGCAACCAATGATTCCGTTGTCGAATTCGATCATGAGTTGGATGAAAAAGGGAGAATGCAATTTGGAGCAGTGTACGTTGAGGGAATGGTAACTGCCGCCAAGCGCCAGGATGTAGTCCAGCGGATGAATCAATTGGGCAAGCAGGAATGACTCTACCGTAGTATCCAGGTTCCACAGGGGGGAAACGGGCTTGCTGCTTACGTGCTCCACCGACACAAAAGAGATGTCGCCGAAGTCATGTTCCGACAGGATTTCCTTCAAAATCTTGTGCGAATCCGTGTAGCTGAAGTTCATGCCGACCCCCGTTTTTACCGGCAGGACCCTGGCAAGACCGATTAACTCTTTCAACTGCTCAGTGTTGCTCACGGGTGGCTTCTCCACGAACACATTCTTCCCTTGCTGCATGGCATACCTGGCCACCTGGAAATGAACTTCGGGGAAGGATGAAATGACCACTACATCCAGGTTTTCGCAGTCAATCATCTGCCGGTAGTCGGTATACCGGCTGAGTACCCCGGTTTTTGCGCTGGTGGCCGATAGTTTGGCCTCATCAATGTCGCAGATGGCTACGATCGAAGCGTACTGGCTCAGGTATAAGCTCGGCAACAAATTATCCATAGTCTGCTCGCCCAGTCCAACGATGCCAACTTTAAGTCTGTCAAATCTCATGGCAGATATCCTCTTTGGTTAGTATTTTGTGGTGTATGTCTTTAAGTACCGTACGGGTTCCGTCGAAGAGATTCAGGTTGTCAATTTCCCAGAGGGAGGCCCACCTGACGCCGTTGGTCTCCGAAGCGTTGACGACCAGTTGGTGTTCCACGGCGAGGCCCACGTAAACCAGGTCGAGGTGGTAATGCGGTTCTTCCTTTTTTGAAGCAGGGATGAGTTGCTGGTAGAAGTATTCGGGGGGCAGGAGCCACTCGCTGTCCCGCACGGCCAGGGGCTTGTGCATGAAGGAGATCAGGTTAACGTTGACGCCCGTTTCTTCCAGCACCTCCCGCACCGCTCCTTCATTGGGATTTTCCGTGGGCTCAATGTGCCCGCCGGGAATCATCCACCGGTCGAATTTTTTGTGGTGAATCAGCAGAACCTCCGCGTCGGCCGTCAAGCTTTTCAAAACGATTACGCTGGTTGTGAATTGTTTAAGCATACTGCACGTCCTCAATAAGCTCCAGAAACAAATCCAGGTCCCCGGTAGTCAGCCCCTCATGAACCGGGAGGGTGAACACCGACTGAATCAGAACCTCCGCATTGGGGCAATGCGATGCGTACTGCTCAAAAAGCGGCATCCGGTACAGCGGCTGGTATTTGTACCGCATGGGGTCGGAAATAATGTTGTTTTCCTGGAGCTTCCGCTCAATGCGTGCCCGGCGTTGGGGTTCGGTCAGCAATACAATGGAGTAGTAGTTGCTCACGCTGCCGGCGCGGGTAGCCATTTCCCGGATCGCCGGGTCCCGCTCGGCAACCCGGGCGGCCAGGTACTGCCCGTTTTCCCTTCTTACCTGTAGTTTGGCGGCCAGCTTGCCGAGTTGCGCGATACCCAGGGCCGCATTGATGGAACTCAGTTTGAAGTTGAGACCGAAAAAGTACCCGTAAGCCCCTTTTACATTCCGGAAGCGCTCTTCGCTCGTAGCTACTTCTCCAAAAGACCTGACCTGCAGCAGCCCTTCGTAATCAGCCTTGTCTTTGATGAGGATGAAACCGCCTTCCCCGGTGGTGATCAATTTTCTTTCGTGCGTGCTGAAGACGGAGTAGTCGCCGAAAGTACCCAGGTATTGGTTATGCAGGGTAGTACCGTGGCAGTGCGAATTGTCTTCCAGCACTTTGATGCCGGCCCGCCGGCACACGGCCGCCGTCTCATCCACGTTGTTGGCGTAGCCCCACATGGGAACGTTGATGAGCATTCTGGTGCTGGGGGAGATTTTCCGCTGGAGGTCGGCAAGGTCTACGTTGAAGTTGCCCGCCTCCGTGTCCACAAAAACGGGGGTTGCTCCAACGGCAAGGATGGGCAATACCGACATGACGGGAGCCGTAGGGGGCAAGAGCACTTCGTCACCCGCCCCAATCCCCTCGTGCAGGAGCACCATGTGGATGGCGGCCGTCCCGTTGCTGCAGCACAGGGCGTAGGGTGAACCAAAATAGGCGCCCAAAGATTTTTCAAATGTTTCAACAAAGGGTCCTTTCCCCGAAATACTCTTCTGGTTGACGGCGGTTTGCAGGAGTTGAAGGTCTGTTTCGTCAATATTGACGTAGCAGTTGTGGTACTGGGTCATGGAATGGATTGGTTGAGGGACTGTGAGTTTACTGGACACGCTTTCTTTCTTCTTCGGCTCCCTTGTTTTTGGCGTTGCTGCCACTGCCCTGCCGGTTGCCGAAGGTGTACAAATAGGACACTTTGAAGGTTCTCTGGCTGAAATCGTAGCCGTTCCGGATGTCGTATCCCATCGTGCTGATCAGGGCAACCGACTGAATGGAGTTAAACACATCGTTGACGTTCACCCGCAGGATCGAGTTGTTTATCTTTCGCTGCAAGCCTGCCGTAATGCCACCAAAGGGCTGAATTTTTGAGGTGCCGGCCAGGGTGGCCGTGTTGTAAAAGCCCGAAACTTCGGCCGAGTAATGCTTTAAGAATTTAAATTGCTGGCTGCCCGACAGTTGCATGCTGTAAATGCTCAGCCGCCGGTTGTCCTGGAAAGCACCCGTATTGACTTCCTTCCACAAGCCATTCAGGCTGCTTTGGAACGTCCACCAGTCGGTGATTTCAATCGGCACCGTGACGCCGGCGTTGAGCGTATTGGTACGGCCCAGGTTCTCCGGCCGGATGGTCTGCATATTCGTCAACGGGTCTACGCTGATCTGGAACTTTGCCAGGCTGTTGCGTTCATTGCTGTAGCTTGCCGAAAAAAGCAGGTTGTACAGCGTATAATTGATGCCCACCGTGTGGGTGTAGGAGGGCTGAATGGCCGGGTTGCCCGAAAAAAACGTGTACGGGTCAATGAACAGTACAAAGGGCGCAATGTCATTGAAGGTTGGCCGGTTGATCCTTCTGGCGTAAAATGCCGACATCAGGTTGTTGGCGTTGAGCCGGTGGGATACGAGCAGGCTGGGAAACAAACTCCCGTAGTTCCGCTTCACGTTGCCGGACTCAACGTTTGCCGAGAGGTCAAACATGGTGTGTTCGTACCGCAATCCACCTTTGACGGCCGTTGCTTCGGAAATAGTATAGTTTGCCTCCGCAAACCCGGCAAGAATGGTTTCGTTGAGTTCAGCCTGCGACGTCAGCAGCGGATCGTCGGCCCAGGTTCCCTCCGTTAAGGTGCCTACGCTCACATCGTTGTTGAAACGCGACAGCGAAGCTTTGGCGCCGGCCTGTACTTCCAGTTTGCTGCTCGAGTAGGCCGTGTAATTCAACTGCGGAACCAGGATGGAAATGGGGGTTACTTTCGTACTCCGGGTTACGCTGCTGCCCAGCAGCGTACCTTCCGGGTCCAGGGAAGAGGTATTGTAATAAGTAGGATTGTTGTCATGGTAATACAGGTAATCCACACTGGTTGAAAAAGACCGGTTGTTCTTTAATTTCTGTTGGAAGCTCAAGCTGCCCCCGGCGTGTTTCCAGTGGTTGATCTCGTCATTTACGATGCCCAACCCGCTGGCCTGCTGATAGTACGGGTAGAAGTCCGTGCGATTGAGCGCATTCATGGACCATTTATTGTCGTAAAGCGTAAACAAGGCGCTGACAAAGGCATTTTTATTCACCTGGTAATCCATGCCCAGGCGCACGTTGTGGTTGCGCTGGATGGGGTCCCTTTCGCTCATCGTGGCAATGGAGAATTCCTGGCTGCCGTCCGTGTTCACCCGGGAGTTGAATGAAGTCTGGGCCTGGTGCTGCCGGGCAAATGAGTATGCAGCATACAGGCTGAGTTTGTTTTTGGTGTAGGAGAAGTCGCCGTTCAGGTTGTAGAGGCTTCCGCGCCCGTAACCCGCCTGCGCTTCAACGGACCCGTTCACGCCGTCGGCCCCGGTCTTGCTCATGACAATGTTGATCACCCCCGCATTTCCTTCCGCATCGAGAGCAGCCGAAGGGTTGGCGATCAGTTCTATCTTGTCAATTTTGGAAGCGTTGATTCCCGACAAAAGTTGCAGGAGCGCCGCGTTAGGCATGTACGTCCGCTTGCCGTTGATCATTACAATAGAACCTTCCTTACCGGCCAGCGAAATCTGGCTGTTCTGCCGGTCAACGTTGATGTTGGGCAAGCGTTCGAGCACTTCCAGGGCGGAAGTCCCGCCGGCCGCTGCGCTGTTCTTTAAGTTTACGACTACTTTTCCCTCCTGCTGCTCGATTGTTTTCTGTTTGGATTCAACTACTATTTCATCCAGCACGTAGTCGGCCGGAATCAATTTAAAAATTCCTAAGTTGATATCACCGTTGCTGGTTTCAAAGATTTTTGAATCAGTGCTCTGGTAACCAATAAAACTAATTTTGACGTAGTACTTCCCGTGCGTCAGTTTACTGACAACGAAATGCCCGGCGGAATCCGAAACGGCACCCTGGACCGCCCGGTGGTCGCCTTCCGTAAGTACCTGGACGACAGCTTTATGCAGCGGTTCTCCGTAAAGGCTTTCTACTTTTCCCATGACCCGCGTCTGCGCATTGACGTAGGGTGACGTTGCCAGGCAGATGCATAAAAAAAATAGAATGCAGGTTGTGTTCACCCCTTTCTTGACGAAAGGAAAGTTCATTGTCTCCATGAGTTTCGATTTAGCGGTACGTACGATACTTAGTTGATCCTGACGACTGTTTTGCCGTTTGCACCACTGGTCAGCACTGTCTGACAAGCGTACCGGGGACCATTTTGAGCTATTTTTTGTTGGTTTTTTATCTCTTCCAGATACTGGCAGCCCTCCTCAACGTGCACCAGGCACTTTTTGCAGACCCCAGCGCCTCCGCACAGGCTGCGTATGTCAATGTCGTGGTCCGAAGCAATGTCCAGCAGGCTTTGTTTTGAAAAAGTATTTTCAATGCTTACCTCAATGTCATTGCCGAGCTTAAATATGAACTGGTGCATGTGATCCGGTTAATTTTGGTAAATACATTGCCATTGCCCCGGCAAAAGCTACCGGAGATCAAGAAAAGCGCCTTACATGATTATAAAATCTCCTGTTTCAAATGATTGCAGGAGCAACCCCCGCTGCCCGGCGGCAAACGGGAAGCCCGTTCCGTTGCTGCGCGCAGCACCCGAACAGTCAACAGGCAAGGTTTGCCATTTGATGCGGGCAGTACACCCCCACACCTGCCACCCGCTGATGTATTCCTTGTGATCTGTTTAAACGTGAGGCTGTTACGGTATTACGCGACGTGCTCAGCAGCAATTCCCGGTTTAAAACCTTGGGGTGGCAGGGGGCGCCCGTTTTGAGAAAACAACGCACCTTGCGTCCCGCCGTTTTTTTTAAGAACCGGCCGCAGGTTGAAGCTGATGCTGATTAATAATTTTCATTAAAATCCTACCCGTGAACCGGCAAGCCCCGGGCACCTTTGCTTTCAGCCAAGTAAAGCTTCTGTTGCTGATGCAGGCTATCGCCTACAACCGCTGACTACGGCCCAGTGGAGAAACGGATGTAACCCTTCAGAATGCGCTTGCAGGAACCACATCAACCTGGCATACCACGCCCGATGGTGCACCATCCAGGCCTTACGCTGCCACGGTTCATTCGGAAATACCCCGCTGCGTCATTGCGATGAGTTGGATGAAGCAAGCATTGCCCTTGCAAATTGTCACTTCATGATGAATGGGATTTTGGCCTGGCAATCAGCGTAGTTGGCCGGCGGGTAATGGCGGGCTTGTTGAGAAGCCATGCCGGGAGCAGTTCCCTGGCATGGCAAGCAGGCGTGCATTTTTGATTCAGCAGTGGACATACAGTAGGATTCAGGAATAGTGGTTAAGGTCAATTGTATCAATTGACGAGCTCGTTTTCAGGGAGTGCTTTTTCCAGGGGCAGGTACCCAATCAGATTGAATGCGGCCCGTTCCGGTGCTAAATCTTCGGCGGTTGAACTATACGTTATATACACGCTAAGTTAGCGTCATTATAACGCATATGCAAATGTTTTTTTAATATTTTTTCGATTCCTGGGGTTGTTTAACGGTGAGGCTGCCCAAATCCAACCAATTGCAAGCTTAATGACCAAACCGGCCTGGCATCAACAGACTTTGTGATAAGGGGCCAAGCCTTTTTACAACCAGCAGGATATTTTATTAGCACACCTCCCACGCCGAATGATGGGTTGATGCGCTGACCCGTACCGCAACCGCTGCCCACTCTCCGTTGGCGTGGCTCGGTACAATTGCAGTTTTGTCTGCCTTTTTGAGCGTTACCACTTGGAAAGTAATTGAGTAACTCCTATACTTATTCTTTCGAATGTACCCGGAGGAGCGGGGGCTGGGCTGCCTGGCTTGCGTAGCAAACTGAATCCGTGCGTGCGCTTAAAACATACTTGCTTTCCGTCGTGTTTGCTGGAAAGGGGCTTACCGCAGGAGCACTGATTGCGGAATGGTGGGTGTTCCGGGAAAGTTCCGCAGATACTATCTAAAGAGCATTGATAAGGCACCGTAACGCCTGTTATGACACGTGCGCTATGGCAGGGCCCATGGCTGGGTTCGTCCGCTGCCCTCCCTGTGGCCCTGGACACCTTTTCCGGATGCCGGCCATATGGTACCAAACGCGGCCATCGGGAATTGCCCCGTATCTGATGCCGGCCTTGAAGATATTAAATGAAATGATGTTTTCTTTTTCATGCTCGTATTAGCTACCCGCAATATTATAAATAATATCGAGGATGTAATCTGGCAACTAAATTAATGCAAATTAAACCTAAGTACAAATGGTTTTTAAAATCACGGTGGATTGTTTGGTGTTTGCCTATGATAATGTTACTAATAAATTAAAACTACTCCTGATAAAGCGCAACAATGAACCTGCAAAGGGAGCGTGGGCGCTGCCCGGGGGTTTTGTCAAAAAAACGGAAGAATTTATTGATACCGCGCTGGAAATATTAAATCAGGAAACCGGGGCTAAAAACATCTTTCTGGAGCAATTGAAGGGATATAGCCTCACTGACCCTTCGCCGGACAACCGCATCGTCTCCATTGCTTTTTATGCGTTGATTAAACTGGAAGACTTCAGGCCCGCCACCGACAACAGCCACACGTATCAATGGGTGCACATCAACGACATGCCCCCATTGCCGTTCGACCACGGCCAGAAAGTGCAGGATGCCATTCAAAAGATCAAAGACAGTATCAACGTCAGGCCGATTGTTTTCAACCTGCTGCCCTCCCGGTTTACCCTGAATCAATTGCAGAAGATATACGAAGAAATCTTTACCACAAAGCTCGACAACAGAAACTTTCGCCGGAAAGTTAAAGGCCTGCACTACATTCAGTCATTGAATGAACTGGAAGATAACGTTTCCAGGAGGCCGGGCATGCTTTATTCCTTTAATGAACAGGAATATATTATTGCGGCCGGCAAACTGTCAGTCGTTTAGCGCGGCTCTTCCTGCCGCCGGGTTGCACCGGGGGGCTGGACGGGTCAGCGCCTGAATCGGCCCAGCAGGTAGTTATAGAAACAGGCCTTGTCAACGTGCCTGGCTACGCCGACCCATTGCCCCGACCCGGGTTTGCGGTACGTCTGCCCGGCATTAGGCCCCTTACCGGCTATTTCCAGTTCTGTCCTTTCAATTGTAAATGCCTCCGGAATGGCCAGGTAACTGGTTGCCAATACGTCCCACATGAAATAAGTATATTCGTAGGATGGAATGGTATCAATGGTGGTGGCCCAGAACTGCCCGGCCAGGTTGGAGTAGAGAAAGGAGGATTGCAAAGCCAGACTTTTGAGAAAGGCAATGTTTACCGGTACGTGGTTTGTAACGTCCAGCGGAACCAGGGTCAAGGGAAGTTGGTATTGCAACAGTTTGTGGGATGCAACAGGGTCCCAAAACACATTCCATTCGGCGCTGTTGTCGTGGTTATACGTCCGCACGTTGCCCGGTACGTCAATTGCTCCCCCCATCCAGACTACTTCCGATATCCGGTCAACAATGCCGGGGTTGTCCTCAATGGCTTGTACCAGGCTGGAGCACGGCCCCGTCATCAGTACCGTTACCGGACGGGCAGCGGAGCCAATCTTTTCGGCAATTATGTTCCTGCTTTCAGCCATCCGGGTAGCCCCTGGCTTGGTTTCTACGTTGATCATCAGCGGCAGCGCATTTAAAACTTTGGGTCTTGCCCGCCACTCGGCCGGAAATGCGTTCACGCCGTGAAAACTGCTTATCCCTATGTCTATTCCCGTCTTGTTGGTCAAGGCCAGGATTTTCAGGGTCGTCTCCAGCGCGTTTTCTGCGTAGCAGTCTGCGGGGGTTATGGTAACCGCCGCAATGTCCACGTGCTCCATGGAGAGCAGTAACATAAGGGATAGAAAGTCGTCCGCTGAACCATCATGGTCAAATATGACCTGTTTCGCTTTGTCGTTGAATTGTTTCATTACTTAGCGTCGTTTTGACGTAAAGGTACTGATTTCACGAAGAAACCCAAATGCTTGTTTACAAATTGCTTACATGGCAAACGGGGTGTTCATACCGGAAAGGAACGGGTTGGAGCCTGCCATCCTTCTGCTCGGGCAACGCTACTTTTTGTTTGTATCCCGGCTTTTCTTCCACGCCACGTAACCGGCAATGGTCTCCTTGCACTGCGTGGCGGTCCAGGTTTTTGCCTGCTCGGCCGTCACCTCGCGGGGCAGCGTGGCGTTGGTCTTGCCGTCGGTGACGTAAAGGCCGTAGCGGCCGTTGCGGATTTCGTAGCGTTTGCCCACCCGGGCCACCAGGTTCTGGGCCTTTTCCTGGTCCTGCCGGCGGCGGGCCTCCATGGCGGCCACGGCCACTTCCAGCGTCACCTCGGCCGGCTCCTTGCCTTCCACGGTGTAGAACTTGTCGTCGTAGAGCACGTAGGTGCCGTACTGCCCTTTGCCGACTTTTACCGGTTTGTCGTCGAGCTGGCCCACTTCCGCCAGGGGCACGGCGGCCCGCTGTTCGCCCTTGTACTGCGCGCCGGCTTCCCTCAGGCCGTCCACCACTTTCCGGGCGTAGCGGTGAATGGCCCCGATGAACTGCTCGTAGTTGCGTTCCCCGCGGGCAATGAGGTTGAGGGCTTTTTCCCAGTTGCCCGTCAGGCCCACGCTGGCAATGGAGCGGTCCTTCACCAGCCCGTACACCTGCAAGCCCTTCTCGGTGGGCACGATCTTCTTTTTGTCGCGGGTGATGTATTCCCGCGTGAAGAGCGTCTCGATCACCGCCGCCCGCGTGGCCGGCGTGCCCAGGCCGCACTCCTTGATGGCCTGGCGCAGTTCCTCGTCGTCGAGTTCCTTGCCGGCCGTTTCCATCAGCTTCAGCAGCGACGACTCGGTGTGGACGGGCTTGGCCTTGGTCATCTTCTTGACCACGGTGGGGTCCTTTACCGGCAGCACGTCGCCCACGTGCACCTTGGGCAAGGACTGGTTTTCCTCCTCGGCGTCGTCGTCTTCCTTTTTGTCCTCTTTCTTGTTCCCCTTTTTACCCGCCTCCTTCACTTCCTCCTCCACGGCCCGCCAGCCGGGCACCAGGATCACCGAACCCGAGGCCCGGAAGAGCAGGCCGCCGCTCAGAAACTCCAGGACCGTCACTTCCTTCTCGCAGGGAGGTGAAAAGGCGGCCAAGAAGCGCGTCACGATCAGGTCATAGAGCTTTTCTTCGTCGGGCGACAGGTGCGCCGCGTTGGGATTGGTTTCGGTGGGCAGCAGGGCGTGGTGGTCGGTCACCTTCTCATTGTTGATCGGGCGCCGCGAAATGGGTCGCTGCCGCAGCCCGTTGGCGTGCACGGTGAATTTAGGTTTGCCCGCCACCACGTCGAGCAGGGCCGGGATCTTGGGGTAGAGGTCGTCGGTGAGGTACCGCGAACCCGTGCGGGGATAAGTAATGAGTTTGTGCCGTTCGTACAGCGCCTGGGCCAGGTCCAGCGTCTGCTGGGCCGAAAAGCCAAACCGCTTGTTGGTTTCCTGTTGCAGGCTGGTGAGGTCGAAGAGCAGGGGGGCGCCTTCGAACACTTTCTTGGTTTCGGCCTTGGTGCAGGTGGCCGTGGGTTCCACTTTCTGCCGGGCCGCCTCGGCGTCTTCGGCCGTCTTGAAAACGGGCGGGTGGCGGGCCTTGAACTTTTGCCCGTCCTTTTCGAGGCCGATGGACAGCAGCCAGTACGCTTCGGGCTTGAAGTTGACGTGCTCCAGGTACCGGTCGCAGATCATGGCGAGTACGGGCGTTTGCACCCGGCCCAGCGACAGCACCGACTTGGCGCGGGCCGAGAGGGTGAGGGCCCGGGTGGCGTTGATGCCCACCAGCCAGTCGGCCTCGCTGCGGCTGCGGGCGGCAAAGTAGAGGTTGTCGTATTCGGTACCGGGCCGCAGGTTGCGGAACCCCTCGCGGATGGCCGCGTCGGTCTGGGAAGAAATCCAGAGGCGCTTGAAGGGCTTGTCGCAGCCCGACACCTGGTAGATGTAGCGGAAGATGAGTTCGCCTTCCCGCCCGGCGTCGGTGCCCACGATGATCTCGTCGGCTTTGGCAAACAGGTCTTTGATCACGTTGAACTGCTTGCGCAGCCCCTCGTCGCCGGTGACGGCCAATTGGAAGGGTTCGGGCAGGATGGGCAGGTCTTCCAGCCGCCATTTTTCGCAACCGTAGGCTTCGGCGTCGGCCAGTTGCACCAGGTGCCCGATGGCCCAGGTCACCGCGTAACCGTTTCCTTCCTGGTAACCTTCCCGGCGTTGCGTGGCGCCCAGGATGCGGGCGTATTCGCGGGCCACGCTGGGCTTTTCGGCAATCACTACTTTCATCCGTATGTTCGGGTAAAGTGCATAGATACCGCCTTTGGCGGCAACCGGCAAGTGCGGGCCGCGGACGTGCGGCCTATGCCTCCGGGAGGCTGTACTGGGAAAGCGGTCAAGTACCGGTACGCGCTGGGGGTAGTCTTCGGACTAGTATATGATTAGCGCCCCGCCTAGTAGATACGCAGTGTGTAGTCAGGCAGTGAGTAGCCAGGCAGTGAGTAGCCAGGCAGTGAGTAGCCGGGCAGTGGGTAGCCAGGCAGTGAGCGGGCACGTTGGTTACGCGCTGGTATCGTTACGCGCT
>CADCTQ010000001.1 GCA_902805615.1 uncultured Cytophagales bacterium | reverse complement strand
TACGGCCAGGGGCATTTCCCGGTAGGCCGAGGCATCCGTGGCGTACAGGGTACGCATGGTGGAGTCGAAGTGCAGTTCGCCTTTCAGTTGCGAAGCCAGGGTACGGAGGTGGTCGGTAAGCATGGACAGGTTGGCAGTGCCGGGCAAAGATAATGGCAATAAAGCGGGTGATTCCCCTTGGAGAACACGTTATCGGCCGAAAAGATTTGCAATAAACGCAGAAAAGCCGATTACCGGGCCGCGGCCACCACGGCAATCTCCACGCTGGCGTTGCCGGGCAGGGCGGCCACGCCCACGGTGGTGCGGGCCGGGAAGTCGCCGGTGAAGTAGCGGCCGTAAATCTCGTTCACCTTCGCGAAGTTGGCTACATCTTTGAGGTAAATGGTGGTGTTGACCACGTCGGCAAAGCCCAGGCCGGCCGCCGCCAGGATGGCCTCGATGTTTTTCATCACCTGCACGGCCTCCGGCTCGAAGCCGCCCGGCACGAGTTGGCGGGTCTTGGGGTCGAGACCCACCTGGCCGGCCACGAACACGAAGCCGTTGGCCCGTACGGCCTGGCTGTACGGGGCCGTGGGTACGGGGGCCCCGTCGGTTTTGATGACCTGGCGGCCCCGCGGCGGCTGGGCGCTTGCGGCAACGGCAGCCGACAGCAGCAGGGCGGATGCGAAAAGAACGCGGAATGTGGGCATGGTCACTCGGATGGATAAGCGGTTTGAAAACGGATTATACACACTTCCCCCGAAGCAGGCAATGGACGGGGACTATTTTCGGGATAATATTTTTATGACAATCCAGGGGCTTGGCGGTAAAATAAAAATCTTATATAATCGAAATATTTTGTATAATTATACTAATACCCTTTTGGCAGCGTACAGGATGATTACTGGTTATACCGAATGAAAAAAGTGGTTCGGCAAGGGGCAACAGAAGCCGCACTGTGGGACGAATTCCGGGCCGGCAGCCTGGAGGCATTCACGGCATTGTACAATGCCCACGTGCGTGCCCTGTACGGCTACGGCCGCAAATTCACGCCCGACGCCGACCAGGTGGAAGACTGCATCCAGGACTTGTTCGTGGACCTGTGGAAAAAGCGGGAAGGGCTTGGCCCGACCGATTCGCCCAAGTATTACCTCTTTGCGGCCCTGCGCAACCGCATCATCCGCCTCCGGCAGACGGCCGCCCGGCGGCCCGCCGAAACGTTTCCCGAAGAATACGAATTCGAAATCAGCCTTTCCCCCGAAACGTGCCTGATCAACGACCAGACCTCGCGGGAGCAGCAGCAGTACCTGGAACAGGCCATCGGCAAACTCTCCCGCCGGCAGCGGGAAGCCGTCTACCTCAAATTCTTCGAATGCCTCTCCTACGACGAAGTGGCCCGCGTCATGCAACTGGAACTCCGCTCGGTGTACAACCTGGTGTCCAAAGCCCTCGAAACCCTCAAGCACAACGCCCCCAAAGTCCTCACCGCACTGCTCCTGCTGCTGCTGGGAAAATAAATAAAGGAGACGGCAGACCGGAACGAACGGAGACGGGAGACCGGAGACCGGAGGAGGCGTACCGGAACCCGGGCGGGGATGCGGTACGGGCTCGTGACGAAACGGGAAAAGAGAGAGAGCAGAATGCGTAAGTACACCAGCCCCCTTTTTTCCTTCTCCTTTACCCCGATCCATTCGCACTGCCCACTATTTTCCGCGTTGCCTGGGCACGCCTCCTCCGGTCTCCCTTCCTGCGGTCTCCCGTCTCCTTTATGTCCGGTCTGCCGTCTCCGTTCCTTCTTTGTCCATTTTTTTCTCAAGATTTTTTAAGAAAAAATGGTGAAGTCCTAACGGGTCTTGTATTTACTATATACAAGGTCCTGCAGCCGGCTTTCCGTGGCCGGGCTTTGGGTTGCCATTCTCCATTCACCCCAACCATTTCAACCCAGCACCCCCATGGACTACCGGCTGTACACCGCGGAAGACTTCGTACTGGACGAATATTTTCAGCAGTGGGTGAAGGGAAACAGCCCCGGGGCAAACGCGTTCTGGGAGGCGTGGATGCGGGAGCACCCCCAGCGCGTACCCGCCGTCCTGGAGGCAAAACGTACCCTGCACGCGCTGCACTTCCGGTCCGACGACCTGGCGCCCGAAAGGCAATTGCGGATGCTCAACCACATCATGGGCGCCGTGCAGGCCCACGAGGCGGCGCAGCGCCCGGCCGGCCGGAAGCCCCTGCGCCGCCTGGGAACGGGGGTTGCGTACCGGGTGGCCGCCGCCGTGGCCCTGCTGCTGGCCGCCGGCGTGGTGCTGTGGGCGTACCTGTACGGGCCGTACCGGCAGATGAAATACGCGACCGGCTACGGCCAGACCCGGACCATTGCCCTGCCCGACGGCTCGCAAGTGGTGCTCAACGCCAACTCCGAACTCCGCCACCCGGCCGGCTGGCAACCGGGCGACCGGCAGGTATGGTTGCAGGGCGAAGCCTTTTTCAAGGTCCGCAAACGGAAGCTCGGCCGGGTTCCCGCCCCGTTCACGGTGCATTCGGGCAGCCTGACGGTGGAAGTGCTGGGCACCGAGTTTACCGTAACGGGCCGCGACGACCGCACCCGCGTGGTGCTCAGTGAAGGCAGCGTGCGGCTCGCCGTACCCGCCGCCAAGGGCACGGCCACCATCCTGATGAAGCCCGGTGAACTGGTGGATTACCAGGAAGCCAACGGGGCGGTAGACCACCGGACGGTAAATGCCGAGGTGTACCACTCCTGGAAAAGCCACCGGTGGGTGCTCGAAGACGTCACCCTGCGGCAGGTAGCCGACCGCATCGAAGAGACCTACGGCCTGCCCGTGCACATTCCCGACCCGCGGCTCGCCCGCGAACCCATGACCGGCGTGCTGCCCACCGAAAACCTCGACAAACTGCTCAGCGTGCTGTCGGCTACGTACGGCATCCGGGTGCAACGGCAGGAAGACCGGCTCACCCTCACCAAATAACCAATATCCAGTAGGCAATCACCAATACCCAGTAGGCAATACCCAATACTCAATCCCCAATACCCAGTACCCAATCCCCGAACTGCTATCCCGCTAACCTTTCGTCAACTCACTTAAAACCAATATGGAGAATCCCGTTTACTACTCCTGGACCAAGCGCGTATTGCTGCTCGCCTGCCTGGCGCAGGCGCCGGCCTACGCCCAAGACCTGGCCGTGGCCTATAACCCGCCCGATGCCGGCAACCAGACGGTACAGAGCAATTCCCGGTCGCTGAAGCACCTGCTCAAAGACCTGGAAACCCGTTTTGGCATCTTTTTTACCTACAAGAATGCCGCCCTGCAAGACAAGATCGTGCAGGTGGAAGACCGGCTGCTGGCCGGCAATACCTCCTGGAAGCAGGTAGAACCCGCCCTGGCCTCCCTGCTGGCCAGGCAGCAACTCAAATACCGCAAGATTGACAACATCTACGTCATCTACGCCGACGACGACCGCATCAACTTCCGCGAACTGGAACGCCGGTCCATCGAAACCGGCAGCCCCGACGCCGGCAGCGGCCTCTCCCCGGTGCCGGCGCAGATGGTGTTTGCCCGCCTGGGTTCGGTTGCGCAGTACCTGCCCGCCCGGGACGTTACCGTGACCGGCCGGGTTACGGGCGACGACGGCCAGGGATTGCCCGGGGTGAACGTGCTCATCAAAGGCTCCAGCACCGGCACCACCACCGACGCCAGCGGCAACTATACCCTCAGCGTGCCTGACAACAACGCCGTGCTGGTGTTCAGCTTCATCGGCTACGTGGCCCAGGAAGTACCCCTGGGGGGACGCACCACGCTGAACGTCAAACTGGCGTCCGACGTGCAGGCACTCAACGAGGTGGTGGTGATCGGGTACGGTACCCAGCAGCGGAAAGACCTGGTGGGCGCCGTCGGGGTGGCCACGTCCAAGGATTTCGGCGACGTGAACGTAAGCAATGCCCAGCAACTCATCCAGGGCAAGATCGCCGGGGTGCAGGTGGTGAACAGCAACGGATTGCCGGGCTCCAACGTGAACATTGTCGTGCGCGGGATCGGTTCTTTTACCAACTCCGAAGCGCTGTACGTAATTGATGGCATCCAGGGCGGCGCCAATGAGTTCAACGCCATACCCGCCTACGACATCGAGAGCATATCGGTACTGAAGGATGCTTCTTCGGTAGCCATTTACGGCGCGAGAGGCGCCAACGGCGTAGTGATCGTAACCACCAAGCGGGCCAAGACCGGCGCTCCCAAGGTTACTTACAACGGGTATTACGGCTTTGCCAACCGTTGGAAGAAACTCGACCTGATGAATGCCGCGCAGTACCTGGACCTGGTAACCGACATTGCCAACAGCACCGACAACGAACTGACCGACAAGCTGAAAAGCCCCGAAGTCCTCGAGGACCGGACCGACTGGCAGGATGCCATCTTCAGGACGGCCAGGCTGACGGAACACAACATCGGCCTTTCCGGCGGCACCGACAAGGTGACCTACCTGATCTCCAACACGTACACCTACCAGGACGCCATTGTGCAAAACTTTAATTTCCAGCGCAATACCTTGCGCGTCAACCTGGAAGAAAACGCGGGCAAACGGTTCAAACTGGGCCAGCAGGCGGTGTTCCGGTACACGGTGAACCGGGGCAACACCCCGAGCTTCACCGAGGCGCTCCGGATGCCGCCTTACGCCCCCATCCTGGACCCGACCAACCTGGGCGGGTACTCCCGGGTTACTTCCAACATAGACCTCAATGATGCGGCCAACCCCCTGACGGATGTATTCCTCAGCGACCGGAGAGAGCGGGACATGTTCTTCTTCGCCCAATTGTTCGGCGAAGCCAAAATATTCGACTGGCTCCAGTTCCGCTCCCAGCTGGGACTCAGCTTCAGCAACTACAACGGCTACAATTACCGGCAGGCCAGGGCCAACGGCAACCTCACGCAGGGCAACAGCATCGAAGAGTATTACGGGTTCAGCGTAAACCCGATCCTGGAAAACTATTTCACGTTCAACCGGCAATTCGGGGTACACAGCCTGAACGTACTGGTCGGGAACACCTACCGGAATGGTTTTGTGGAGCGCCGGCTTGACATCAACGGGGGCGGCTTCCAGAGCGACGAACTGAAGAACGTGGCTTTTGCCAGCCAGACCACCGTGTCGGGTGGCAGAGGCGGTGTGCCCCAGGGGGAAGGGCTTTCGTACTTCACCCGCGTCCAGTATGGCCTGATGGATAAGTACCTCCTGACTGCCAGCTTCCGCCGGGACGGCAGCCCGGTATTTCCCGCCGGAAACCGGTTTGCCAATTTTCCGGCAGTAGGGGTAGCCTGGAAGATCAGCGAGGAGCCCTTCCTGAAGAGCATCCCCTTCATTTCCGAACTGAAGGTACGGGCCAGTTACGGCGTGACGGGCAACGACAGAATACCGCTTCAGCGCGCCGTAATCTTCAAAGGCTCCCCCACCAACATTGTGTACGCAATCGGGGAAGGTGAAACCATGGCGGGCGGCGCTACCATCAACCAGCCCATTGATCCGACTACCAAGTGGGAAACGACCGTGCAGACGGACATTGGTCTCGACGTAGGATTGTTCAACGACCGGCTGAATTTCAGTTTTGACTATTACAACCGCGACAACCGCGACTTGCTGGTGGAAGTGCCCCTGTCGCTTTCTTCCGGCTTCGGCGACCCCTACGATGAGGTCGGCGCCGTAGTGCGGAATGCAGCCACTGCCTACAACAAAGGGTTTGAAGCCTCCGCCGGCTTCCGGGGCGAGATCGGCGGGCTCCAGTACAACCTGGGCGCCAACGTGGCCTATAACCGCAACCAGGTAGTGGCCCTCGGCGCCGGTGATCCTTTTGGCGCCGGTTCCACCAACGGACAATACCTGGCCACCCGCACCGAGGAGGGCCACCCGATTGCCTCTTTCTACGGCTACAAAGTAGACCGCGTCGCTTCTACCCGGCAGGATGTGGATGATCTTAACCAGATTGCCCGGGAAAGAACCGGGGATGCGGAAGCCGTGTACCAGGGCAGTCTGCTGCCGGGCGACATCATCTTCCAGGATTTGAATGGGGATGGACAGGTTACCGAGAAGGACCGGACGTTCCTGGGAAGCGCCCTGCCTGCGTGGAACTACGGTGGCAACGTCAGCCTCGGCTTCAAAAACTTCGACCTGATGGCAAGCATTTACGGCGTGGCGGGCGTAAAGCTCTGGAATGACCTGAATTACTGGCTGGAGGGCACTTCCCGTCCGTTCAACTCCAGCGCCGCCCTGGTGAACCGCTGGCGGCAGGAAGGAGACGTATCGGAGTTTCCCCGGGCCGGTCAGAATGCAACGGCAAACCTCAACCTGCGGGCCTCCGACCGGTTCGTGGAAGACGGCTCGTACCTGCGGTTCAGGAACATTACCCTCGGCTATACCATTCCCCCGTCCATCCTGGGCCTGACCAACAATACGTTCTCCAGCTTCAGGGTGTACGTGACCACGCAGAACCCGTTCACCTTCACCCGGTACAGTGGCTATGACCCCGAAGTGAGCGGTCTCAACCAGGACCCCAGAAAGGGCAATTCGGTGGATGCCCGCAACGCCATATTCGAGCGGGGCATTGACCAGGGGCAGTTTCCCCAGCCCCGGTCTTTCCTGTTCGGCGTACAGGTAGGCTTCTGATGCATGGTCCCCGCCTCTTGCACCAACCCGGGAGGCGGGGTACCGGAATCCATCAGCTAAATAAATTGTGTCGTACCGATCTAAAAGCAATACCATGAAAAAAAGAATCTTAGCCCTCCTTACGGTCTCCGCAATGGCAATCGGTGGCTGCAACGACGATATTCTGGATACCAAAAACCAAAGTGCGTACGATGAGGCGACCTACTTCACGTCGGCACCTACTTTCAATGAAGGCGTCATCGCCATTTATTCCGGTCTTTTGATGCCGGGGCTCTACAGCCGCGATGCGTATTTCACGTTTGACCTGCTGGGGAACGATGCCTCCAAAAACATTTTCCTGCCTTCGGAGATCGCCGTACTGGAGGATTACAGCTACGGCTCGGCGCAGCCCCAGATTCAGGACCTGTGGAAAAACCTGTACCGGATGGTGCTCCGGGCCAACGTACTGCTCGACAAAAGTAAACAGTGGAACCCCACGCTGGAATCGGAGCAGCGGAGCAAGATGCAGTACCTGGCCGAGGCGCA
Source organism: uncultured Cytophagales bacterium (assembly GCA_902805615.1). Lineage (GTDB taxonomy): Bacteria > Bacteroidota > Bacteroidia > Cytophagales > 172606-1 > CADCTQ01. The sequence continues at coordinate 83,424 of CADCTQ010000001.1, read as the reverse complement.
ATTCCTGAGGGGATACGCCAATTTCATGCTGGTGAGCCTGTGGGGAAGAGTTCCCCTGAAACGTGACTACGAAACCGCCGCCGTGGACGCCCCGCGGGCTTCGGTAGAAGAAGTGTGGGCGGCGGTAGAGCAGGACTTTACCGATGCAATTGCGGGGTTGCCGGTTGCCCATAATGCCTCCAACCTGGGCCGGGTTACCCAGGGGGCCGCCGTAGCCATGCTCGGCAAATCGTACCTCTACCAGAAGAAATACGCACAGGCTGAGGAGCAATTCAAAAAGCTCCTGACGGCACCCTATGCCTATTCGCTGAGCAAAAGCCTCGACGCCCTGTTTACCCCTTCCGGCCTGGCCAAAAACTTTGAAAACGCCGACGTGCCCACTTCCAACAACGGCCGGGAGCCGGAAGTCATATTCAACGTGCCGCACGGCAAGTGGGAAGGATGGGGCACCGGCAATGCTTTCTACATGTTCGGGGGCCAGGAAGCCTGGGGCGGCAAAGCCACCCATTCCGGCAGGGCCCAGGAGTACGGCTGGAATGACTGGAACAACGTAGTTGTTTCCAATGCGCTGGTGCAAGCGTTCAAATACAAGAATGAGGCCGGGCAGGATTACATTGACCCCCGGGCTGCACTTACCTTTTACGGGGACGCACCCAGCGGCGGTGATGTTACGTACTGTGACAAATGCAGCGGAGGCCCCAAGCCTTTTCCCTTCACGCCTACCGGCACGGTGCGCTATAACTGGCGGAAATACGGCATTTACGAAGTGGCAGAGAAAAGCAACATTCCCCAAAGCGACATCAATACCATCATCATCCGCCTGGCGGACGTGAAGCTGATGCTGGCCGAAGCGCTGATCTACCAGAACAAACCGGCGGAGGCCCTCACGCAAATCAACGAGGTGCGGACCAGATCAGGGGCGTTTGCCTATACTTCCCTGGGAGACCAGCAGAGTGCCCTCGCGATTTTGCGCCGCGAAAGGCAGCTCGAACTGGCTGGCGAGCAGGTGCGCTGGTTCGACTTAAACCGCTGGGGCATTGCCAAGCAGGTGCTGAACGCTGAAAAGCAGGCCCAGCTCGGCAGGCAGCCATTCCAGGACAAGCACGCGCTGCTGCCCATTCCCCAATTGGAGAAAGAGTCAAACCCGAGGGTAGCGGCTGAAGTGACCGGCGACTGGAACTAACCCGGTACCGGTATACTACCCCACAAAAAAGCCGCCCTCCCGAGGCGGCTTTTTTGTTGCATCCTGTTCATCAGGGTCTATTCCTCCAGCACCACCGTAGCCAGCGGGGCCATTTCCAGCCACGCCGCCCCGGCTTCCCCAACGGGCTGCCAGGCTCCCGGAGCGTCAAAGCCTTCCGGGTTGCCCGCACATTGCCCGTACGCGTGAACGTCCAGCACTTTCTGCCGGGTCCAGTTGCCGGACACCCCGTTGCGGATGCGCAGCACGTCGTCCGTGAGGTTGGTGAGGAGCAGTTTGCGTTTGCCCTGCCCGTTTTCCAGCACCATCCCCGCGCAGGAGAGCGGCTGGCTGCTGGCGGCGGGCAAGCTGCGCACCGGTCCGAAGCCCAGCACTTCGCGCAGCACCAGGTACACCGGGTACACCGTGCCGGGCGTCGCCCGGAAGCCGGCCGGCAGGGGAGGGGAGGAGGCGCCCAACAGCACGCCGCGCATCCCCGTGGTTTCGTAGTACGTAAGGCGGGCGGCGCCGCTGCCGGCCAGGTACGCCAGGCTCCCCAGCGTCCAGGCGGCGGCAAAGAGGGAAGGCTGCCGCGCATCCACGTTCCAGGGCAACTCGCCCGGCGGCGTGGCGGCGGGTTCGCCGGTGGCGTCGGGGTTGTAGCGGCGCTTGAGGGTCACGGGCGTCACCACCACGGGCTTGCCGCCGGCAAACGTACGGGCCGTTTCCACCACAAAGGCCTGGGCCTCCAGGTTTTCCACCAGCGAAAGGCCATCCGTGGCGTGCACCTGCGGGTTGATCGAAAAGCCCAGGAAATCGAGTTCGGGCGCCGCCGGCCGGGCCCGGTTCAGTTCGGCAAAAAAGGCGTCGGTGCCCCCGCCGATCCGCACACCGGTGCCCAGGGCGTTTCGCAGCCGCGCAGCCACGGTGGCGGGCAGACCCGGGGGCGTGGCCTTGTGGTCGCGGTGGAGCACGATCAGCGCGTGGAGGGAGACGGCCCGCTGCCGGCAAGCCCGGGCAAAGGCATCGGCTTCGGCGGCCGGGTCGGGGCCGAAAAACAGGGCGGCTTCCAGGGGCAACCGGAGCTTTTCGGCTTCGGCAACGGCGACCGCAAAGCCTGCCTCCCAGCCCGGGGCGTGCAGGGGCACGTCCACCCGGTAGTGGTGCAGGGACAACGCTTGCAGCCAGGCCACTTCCGGCGGTCCCAGGGCGGGCCCTTCGGCCGCGTGGCCGATCCCCACCGCCGGAAAGGGCGTGCCGGCGCCGGGCCGCAACGCGAATACCGGCGGTCCGGCTGCCTCCCCGGTGCCAATGCAAGTGCCTTCGAGCGTGAGGGTGACCTCCTGGCGTACGCTTTCCCCGGCCGCCACGGTGACCGGGAACGGCCGTTCGAGCGGCGTGCAGTAGGTTTTGTACGAACTGTCCGTCCAGTTGCGCTGGTCTTCGGTTTCGAACACGTCGCCGGCAAACGCCAGCCGGGCGCGGCAACCCTCCGCCACGGGCCAGGCCATCTCGCGGATGTGCCTGAAGGGCTGGTGCGGGCTGACCGGTCCGGGAAAAACGGCCTCGGTGGCGGTGCCGTCGGGGTGCGTGATCGTGCAGGCGACGTCCATCATTTCGCGCACGGGGTGGTGCACGCAGAAGCCGATGCGGTTCTTGCGGAAGGGGGACAGGGCCTGGCCTTCCATCCGGCAGGAGAGGCGGCCGTCGGGGAAGCCTTCGAGCACGTACCGGGCCCGGAAGCGCACGGGGCCGTCCTCGTACCGGCAGTCGTACGCGATCCGGAAGCCGTCGGGCCGGACCTCCCGGGACTCGTTTTCGATGCGGCCGGGCACGGTGAGCCAGTTGTGGTCGCGCACGGCCGCGTACACCATGCGCACCACTTCCCGGCCGGCGGCCCGGACGTACCGCAGGTTTCCCGCCTCGTACCACATCGTCAGCGGACCCGCCCGCAGGGCCACCCGTTCCGGCAACCCCTCGTCTGTACCGTGCAGTAATGGGTGCATAGTGGGTAGTATCCCTACTTCATGGTAATGTCCTTGACCTGCTCGCGGATGTCACTCATTTCGAAGATCTTCTTCCAGTCGTCTTTGAAGAGTACGGGCCTGGCCCGCTTGCTGATCTTGTAGGCCGCGTCGGAGAAGGTGCCGTTGACTTCTTTGAACAAGACGGCAATCTGGATGCGCAGGTGGCCCAGCACGAAGTCGCGGGCGGCCGCCTCGGGCACGCCCAGCTCCACCACCCGGTCGTAGCCTTCCTTGACGATCTCCATGCACGTCTGGGCCAGCGTTTCCACCAGGGCCGGCTCGAGGATGGCCATCTGTTCGAGCGTGATGCGGTGCACCTTGTCAATGGGGGCGTACATGTCGGCGGCCACCTGGGCGCCGAGCCGGTAGTCGTCCTCCGAGCCCTGCATGAGGGCCACCACGATGGACTGCCTGGCCGAGATGCCGCCGTAGAAGTCGCGCGTGGCCCCTTCGCTGGGTTCCCAGTTGAACACGGAGGGGTGGCAGGGGTGGGCGATCACGTAGCCCAGGTCCTGGCGCAGCAGTACCTTGCCGTCCAGCGGGGCGGCCGGGTCGAGGGTCATCACCAGCGCGCCGGGCTTCATCATCGGAATCAGTTCGGCCGACACCTTTTCGATGGCCACGTCGGGCACGCCCAGGATCACCACGTCGGACTCGGGGATGACCTCTTCCTGTTTGGCAACACTCAGGTTGCGCGTGCGCAGGTTTTCGATGCCCCGGGGGCTTACTTCCAGGCAGGCCACCTGGTAGGGGGTTTTCACGAAGTTGTCCATCAGGCGGCAGCCCATCTTGCCGCCCGCACCTACTACGGTAATTTTAGTCATAAGGCTTGTAAAGGATTTGGGTAAAAAAAGCTAAAGACTTTTGCGCAGGATGAGCCGGCTCCGGTTGGCGATCTTTTCCCGCGTCTTTTGCAGCATCATGTTTCCGGCCAGGCGGCCCATCTCCTCAAAGTCGGTGGAAATGACCGTAATCCCGCCTTCCAGGATTTCCTTGAGGGGCGTATCGTCGTAGGAGATCAGGCCGACGTCTTTGCCGGCGGCAAGCCCGGTGGTGTGCAGGTGCTTGACGAAGTTGACCAGGTCCTGGTCGGCGAACAGCAGGTAGGCTTCCCCCGGCCGGACGATGTCGGCCGAAAATTTTTCCACGATGGCGCATTCTATCCCCGCCGCCCCGCAAAACTGCCGGAAGCCCTGCAAGGTGCCTTCGGGAATGAACTGAAAGCGGTTGCTCGACAACAGCAGCGTGAGCTTCCGGTAACGCCCGAGCAGGTGCAAGGCCGATTGCAGGGCCGCGGATATATCGGCTGCAAAGTCCTGGAACACGGCGCCGTAATCGCCTGCCAGTTGCGGCACGTCTTTGTCAATGATGATGAGCTTTTCCGGGGGAATGCGGCCAAGCAACCGGGAGACATCCTCGTTGAAGTGGGGCATCACGACGTAGTAATTGTACTTGCCCATGCTGTTGGCGATGTGGCTTTCGAACAACGCTTTGTCGTAATGGTAGAAAAACAGGCTCAGCCGGGTGTCGGCCGGCAACGTCCCCTTCAACGCGTAAAAGAGCGTCTCCTTGTAGGCGTTCAGCGTATCGAACAGCAGGAGCACGTTCAGCGCATTGCGGGCTTCCCCGGAGGCCACGTAAAACCCTTTGCCGTGCCGGGAGGAAATAACGCCCCGCTGGCGCAGTTCTTCGTAGGCTTTTGCCACGGTCACTTTTGCCACCCGCTGCCACTCCGACAACTCGCTGATGGAGGGCAGTTGCTGGCCCTGCACCAACCGGCCGCTTTCGATGGACCCAACCACGCCTTCCAGGATCTGCCGGTACTTGGGCATGCTCGAAGTGGGATCAATCCGGATCAAGTGTTGCATGGCGCAGCGGTTACTATGCTACAGTAGAGTATAGTAGAGCAAATATACCATTTCTCTGAGAACGCACCCGGGAAGAACCGGAAACTTTGTCTTGCGTACCAAACCAACCGCAGCGGGGCAATGGTACCGGTATTCAAGCCACAAAGGCACCAGGACTTCCGTTCCGGTACAAGCCTCCGTGCCCCTTGGTGGCTTGAATACTGGTGTCTTAACCGCTTAACCCTGCTATAATCGCTGTAAAGTGCCTTTTCCGATTACGGCCACTCCTCAACCAGCCGTTGCGCCGTACCCCGCACGATAGGATCGCGGAGTACGGCGCAACTACTTTAAATGCTTATGCCACGCACTACTTCTTATTTGAAGCGATAAAAATACCCAATATCAATACGTAATTGGGTGGCAATGAAATTCACGTTCGTAGTCGCATAGTAAATTTTACAGCGTCTGGCACCTAGCACTACGTTGTTTGGCGAAGTATAAGCTCCGCACTGTGTATAATTTAAGTAACCATAAGCGAGCCGGGCGCCTGGTCCGCCAAATAATCCTAAAAGCTCGCCACCGGGCTGGGTTTTTCCGCAGACGTAAGTATCAGAACTACTAAAATAAGGCGCTAGGCTTACAAAATCGCAATCCCCGGCACAATAGTCAACGGCTTGTTTCCAGTCATTGCCATAAACAGTCGAAGGTGTGGTGCCGCTGATGATCGCTGTTATTCCAGCGGAATAAATTGTAGCATACTGGCTAGAGCCCGGCAACGTAGGGCAGGTAGCTTTGGTACAGTACGCGTTGCAAGCTGTTCTGGCCGATGCCTCAGCAATGGGCTTCAGCCCTAAACTTTGAAAACTGCCTAACTGCAACTTTTCATTTTCTGTGAGGGAAAAAAAGTTACGGTTAAACTTTTCAAAGGCTTCTTTATTGGCTTGTTTCTTTCGGTTATGCGCCGCACCGGCTTCTTCAAGTACCTCTGCAAACTCGTTATCCGTAAGGGGGGCTCTTTTATCAGCATCATTCCCTTCCACTGGTTTTGCTGACCACTCTTTTACTTGAGCATCTCTCCACTCCCGCATTTTTCCAACTCGTTCTTCGTGCAGTTTGTCAAGTAACCGATCCGACTGCACCCGCGTTAATTTGATTCTCATCTCCCCGTCTGCTTTCAGTTGCTCAACCGTTGCCGGCTGGTAATAACGCCCGGCCAGGTCGGCCAGCAGCGCTTCGTCCAGCGAACTGGTCCTTGCTCCGACGGCCTCTTCCTGCTGGCAGGCGCTGGTGAAGAAAGAAAGGGAGGCAATCAACAACAACCCCAGCAGGGTAAAAGAGAATAACTTCAATCGCTTCATTTGATTTTGCGGTTTAAGGAGGATCACTTTTTTGAATTGGGAGCAGCAGGCGGTGCTTCCTGGAAGCAACCGCCAGAGGGCAAGGGAAGTAGTTTTATGGCATAGGGGGTGGGTTAAGCAGTGAAAAGAGGAACCAAAGCGCATTCTCACCAGCGCATTCTCACCGGAATGTGCGTCAAAGATGGCGCAGAACACCGCCGCGTTTATCCTGGTTTATCCTGCTGATCGTCCGTTTTTGTTAAAAAAAGGTGTAAACCATTCTTGCCCGGAGCACGGAAAATCGCATTGCCTTTCATTGCGGTTTTTTACAGGGAGTTTCTCCGCAGCAGGCCGAAGGGGTTTTTGACCTGGTCCGTTTTCTTTTGCAGCAGCAGCGAGGCGGCCGTGCGGCCCATGGCCTCGAAGTCGGTAGTGAGCACCGTAATGCCGCCGGCCAGGATTTCCTTGAAGGGCGTATCGTTGTAGGAGATAATCCCCACCTCTTTGCCTACCGCCAGGGAACGGGCCGTGCAACTTTTCAGCAGGGTGACCAGGTCGTTGTCTTCGAGCACCAGGTAGGCTTCGCCCGCCCGCGGGGGCGTACTTTCCGGCAGGCCCGCCACCACGTCGCCGGCAAACCCGTGGGCCCGGCAGAAGCGCCGGAAACCCTGCTGCATTTCGGCCGGGTAGCGTCCATCGGCGGGTACTACCAGGCGCAACCAGCGGTACTTTCCCAGCAAATCCAGTCCCGCCGCCAACCCCTGGTAAATGTCCTGCTCAAAGTGCTGGCATACGGCGGCGTACGCCCCCCGCAGTTCGGGCACGGCTTTGTCGAGGATGAGCAACTTCTCGCGGGGAATGCTTTGCAGGGCTTCGAGGGCGCGCCGGGGGCAGCCCGTGAAGTGGGGCATCACCGCGTAATAGTGGTAACTGTCGAGGTGGTTGGTCAACAGGTTGGCACACGCACCGGCATCGCCGTGGTGCAGTTGCAGGTCCACGACGGCCCGTTCGCCCAGGGCTTGCGAAAAGGCATTGCAGAGCAGTTCGCGGTGGGCGTTGATGCGGTTGAGGAGCAGGAGCACCCGGATGCCGGACCCGACCCCTTCGGTTTGCGAGATAAAGTAGCCCCGTTTGCCGTAGGCGGATACAATGCCGCGTACCCGCAGTTCTTTGTAGGCTTTCTCCACCGTGTCCCGCGACAGGTAAAACGCCTCGCTCAATTCATTGATGGAAGGGATGCGCTCCCCCCGTTTCAGTTTGCCTGCTTCAATGTGGGCAATGACCGAATTGACGACCTGCTGGTACTTAGGCTGCCTGGTGTTACACCGGATGCTGAAGGAAGGGTCCATATTCCATATAGGGTTTGATGGAGAAGGTGAATGAATCAAAGCATGGCTGTGCTTAACGTTCGCCCGAGTGGCAAAACGTATAATAGTACAGTAGAGTAGAGTTGGGTAACGTGAAGGTATAAAGTATTTTGTAAAAACCTATCCCGCACGAAAATTATATTTTACCGTTTTCATTGCCCCTTCGGTCGAATTACCCGGTCCACCCCCGTGAGAAGCCGTTCGCGGCACCTGCCGGGGGCCCGGCTGCCAAGCCGCTGACGGAACGCTGGTGTAGCTCCGATTGAACGGAGGGGCTGCTCCGAGTCTCTACGGGGGCGGAGGCAACCCCTTCCTTTTCCCAGGGTGTTGTACGCGGGTAAAAACGGCTTTTTCGCGCGCAAGAGCCGTTTTTACCCGCGTTGGCACGGTGAGCAAGAGTGGTTGGCATGCAATTGGGCTTACCCGGCGCAGATACAGGCAGCAAGTGCCGGGGCCGTTGTCCCGCCGGAGAACGCTGACCAAATCACTCCGATTGATGTTTTACGCCCACTTCACCAAACCATTTCAGCCATGTTTCCTTCCAAACGGCTGGTGCTCATTGCACTGGCGTCTTTCCTGCTTGCCGTTGCCGGCACCCTCCCGGCAAGGGCCCAATCGGCCCCGGTGGGGGTAAAAAACGTAGTGCTGGTCCACGGCGCCTTTGCCGACGGCTCCAGTTGGGGCAAGGTCATTCTACAACTGCAAGCCAGGGGGCTTGCCGTCACGGCCGTGCAGCTTCCACTCACCTCCCTGGGCGACGACGTGGCCGTGACCCGGCGGGCGGTTGCCCGCATGAACGGCCCGGTGCTGCTGGTGGGCCACTCCTGGGGCGGCGTGGTGATCACCGAGGCGGGCAATGATCCCAAGGTAGCCGGGCTCCTCTACGTATCGGCCCTGGTGCCCAACGACGGGCAGGCCGTCGCTGACCTGGGCAAAGACTACCCGCCGGCCCCGGGCGGCGCCGAATTCCGGGAAGACGCCGCGGGATTTCTGACGCTGTCCGTGCGGGGCATGGAAACGTTTTTCGTGCCCGACGCCACGCCCACTGAACGGAAGGTGACCTACGCCACCCAGGGACCCTGGGCCAAAAAAGCCCTGAGCGACAAGGTGTCCACGGCTGCCTGGAAAACCAGGCCCTGCTGGAACATCATTGACACCGAAGACCAGATGATCCAGCCGGCGCTGCAACGGGCCCAGGCCGCAATGACCAAAGCGACCACCCTTGAACTCAAAAGCGGCCACGTACCCATGCTGTCGCAGCCCGGCAAAGTGGTGGCCTTTATCGTCGCGGCGGCCCAAAAGCTGCCGGCCGGGCCGAAAGCCGTAGCCACCGGCAACAAGTAAGCGGTACGAGGCAACTTCCGGTTGAACCGCCGCACCCACCGTCTTTCCATGGCGCCAACCCCTGACCCTGATGGGCTGATGTACGCACCTGCCCCATCCTGCCGGCCGGTTGCCGGGCAACGGCCCGCGGGGCAAAGCCCGGTCTACCCCAAAAAAACCTTCCTGTCAACCCTTCCAACCCTCCTCCTGATGACACTCACCACCGTACTTCCGCAGGACGACGCGCTTGCCCGGAAAAACATTGTACTTGTACACGGCGCCTGGGCCGACGGCTCCAGTTGGGCCAGAATCATTCCTTCCCTGCAAGCCAAAGGCTACCACGTGGTGGCCGTGCAAAATCCGCTGACTTCCCTGGAAGACGACGTGGCGGCCACCCGGCAGGCCATTGCCCGCCTGGACGGCCCGGTGCTGCTGGTGGGCCACTCCTGGGGCGGCGTGGTGATCACCCAGGCCGGCGACGATCCCAAGGTAGCCGGCCTGGTGTACGTGGCGGCATGGGTGCCCGACGAGGGGCAAACCATGAAGGACCTGGCCAAAGATTATCCACCGTCGCCGGCCGGCCCCGAATTCCGGCCGGACGGCGCGGGATTCCTCACCCTCTCGCGGCAGGGAATGCACCAGCATTTCGTGCAGGACCTGCCCCCCGGGGACCGCGAACTGGTGTACGCCACCCAAGGCCCCTGGGCCGCCAAGAACTTCGAAACCAAAGTTTCCAGAGTTGCCTGGAAAACCAAGCCCTCCTGGAACATTGTGGCTGCCGATGACCACATGATCCACCCGGACCAGCAACGGTTCCAGGCCAGGCGCATGAAAGCCACCACCATCGAGGTGAAAAGCGGCCACGCCCCGATGCTGTCCGAGCCCGACAAAGTAGCTGCTTTCATCCTCCAGGCCGCCGGGCAGGCGACCGCACAACCAAAAGCGGCAGTCACCGGGAATGAATGACCCGATCCCCGCTGGTCCACCTGAATCCGCATTCGCCCCGCTTACCCCCGCGGGCAACCCCTCCGTCATTGTTTCATGCCAACCTGCCAAACATTCTTCCGGTGAAAAAAGAGGCCCGTCATCGCTTCGCCAAAAGCAACGGCCCGGACGTCTTCCACCGGGAAGCCGGTCCGGCCGATGCCCCACCCTGGTGCTGCTGCACGGCTACCTACGAGCGGCCAGGGGTGCCGCTTGTACGGCAATGAGTTGTGGGACATCAATGAGAACGGCCTGGTGTGGGAACGTTGCGCTTCCATCAACGATGCCGCCATCTCCGAAAGCGTATGTGATGAGCGTATTTGGGGCGGACGGGGTGAGTGAGGGGTTGGTTGTGATGGGTGGGTTGTGAGGGGATGGGGATTGGTTGATGCTGCGGGAAGTGGAGTTTGTTCTTTTTGGCATTGCCCCAAAAAGAACCAAAAAGGTCTAGGCCCAATGATGCTTCCCCCCGCCAGGCAACCCGCCCCTCGCCATTGGGCCGGGCCCACGCACCGCGATACCACCGGTGCCGAAACAACGATACCAGCGCGTAACGATACCAGCGCCTAAGGGGGACTGCTTACTGCCTGGCTACTCACTGCGTATCCACTAGGCAGGGCCCTAATCACGTACCCGAAAGCGAAAGGCGGTTGCGTGGGCAAGCGGCCTTACCCGGTAAAGTGCGCAAAGTGCGTACTGCCGGCCCGCTTTTCCGCGGAGGAAGGCAATGCTGCTTTCGTATGCTTCGCTACATGCTTATATCCAGCCGTATGATCGGTCACCCCAATACACCGCCCGCGGGACGGGATCTTCCGTCCGTCTCCTTCCAGATCCGCCCGCTGGCGGGCAAAGCGCAACCCGCCGGGGAACGGCCGCCCGGACCCGGCCGGACCGAGGCGTTTGAAATCACCTGGGTCCGGAAGGGTGGGGGGCATCTCCTCGTGGACCTGACCCGGCACCCCGTCCGGGAAAATACGTTGTGCTGCGTGGCCCCCGGGCAGGTCCGGCAGTGGCAGACGGCCGCCCAGGCGGAAGGGTACGTCATTTCGTTTACCGAATCGTTTCTGGGCGAAGAGGAAACCGGGTTTGGGCCGGGCGCGTACGCCGGCCTGGTCAACCAGTTCCGGCAATGCCCCGTCACGGGCATCAGCGAAGAACTGGCCGGCGAGATCGGGGACATTGCCGGCAAGATGCTCATGGAGTACAACAACTTTTTCCCGTTCCGCAGCGAGATGCTCCGGCGGTACGTCAAGATCCTCCTCATTCACCTCCGGCGTCACCTGGAGCCGGCCGGGGCCGTTGCCGGCCCGGGACGGCAGCCCGTGCTGGTGCAGCAATTCGTTGCCCTGGTGGAAAAGCACTTCCGGGAAAAGAAGCGGGTGGCCGAGTACGCCCGGCAGTTGTCCGTGTCGCCGGGCTACCTCAACGAAGCCGTCAAGGGGGCGTTCGGCTACCCGGCCGGCCACCTGATCCGGCAACGCATCGTGCTGGAGGCCAAACGCAAAGCGTTGTATTCGGGTGCCAACATGAAGGAAGTTGCTTATTCCCTCGGTTTCGAGGACATTGCCCACTTCAGCAAGTTGTTCAAGAATACGGCCGGCGTGCGCTTTACCGATTTCCGGAAGGATAGCACCCGGCTGAACGCACCGGCCGTCTGAATGGCCGCATCATCAAAATAAGACCAAAATGAACAAGCGTACTTCTCCTTACCACCCGGGCGAACTGGAAATGCAGCAAAAAATGGGCGAAGAGGTTCCGGCCTACCGGAATGCGCGCATCATCACGCCGTACCTCGCGGCCGGTGCCGCCGGGTACCTCGAGGCGCACCCTTTCGTGATCGTCAGCAGCCAGGATGGGCAGGGCCGGCTTTGGACGTCCGTGCTGGCCGGAGCGGATGGGTACGTAAAAGTGACCGACGAAAAGACCATTGCCCTGGACCGGGATCTGGTGTATTCCAACCCGGAAGACCGCTTTTGGGGCAACATCGGGCACCACCCGTTCACCGGAATGCTCTTCATTGATCTGGCAACCCGCCGCCGGTACCGCGTGAACGGACCGGTCAGGGAGGTGCCCGGCAAAGTACTGGTTTCGGTCAGGCAAGCCTACGTCAACTGTCCCAAGTACATTTCGCGCCGCACCCTGACCCGCGGCGGGAAGCCGGGGTACGGCAGCGGTTTTGCCCGGGGAAAAGCCCTTACGGACGAATTCGTGCAATGGATCAGGACGGCAGATGCCTTTTTCGTGGGCAGCAGCAACGGAGCCGGCGACCTGGATGCCTCCCACCGGGGTGGCAACCCGGGTTTTGTGGAAGTGCCCGACGGGATGACCCTGCGCGTGCCTGACTACGAAGGCAACAGCATGTACAATACCCTGGGCAATTTCCGCGTGCATCCGGCGGCCGGCCTGCTGTTCATTGATTTTGAGGGGCACCGCACCCTGCAACTTACCGGGACGGCCCGCGTGGTTGAATCCGGCGCCTTCCCGGCCACGCACGGCGGTGCAACGGGCCTCGCCTGGACGTTCACGCTGGAAGAATGGGTGCTCCTGGAAAACCTCAGGGACATGGCCTGGACATTCATTGATCATTCTCCCTTCAACCCCGCATAATAAAATCATTGCATCAAGGTGTATCCTCCGATTCATCCGTTCCATCGGGGGAATCTTGGTCTTATTGTTGGGCTACGATCTTGATTTCCACCAACTGGCCCGGGATGGCCAGTCCCACCACCCCGATGAGGGTACTGGCGACCTGCATGGGATCGGGGTACACCGCGCGGCCGAGCTTTTTGCGGGCCAGAAAGGCGGCCTGCGTATCCAGCACGTACACCACTTCTTCCACTACGTCGTTCATGGTCATTCCGAAGCCTTTGAGTAGTTTTTCGGCATTGGCGTACGTCTGCCGCATTTGGGCTTCCATTCCTTCGGCCAGCACCCCTTTGTCGTCGTGGCCCAACTGCCCCGAGAGCCACACCGTGTTTCCGGCTCTTACCGCCTGGGCGTAGCCGTATTCCGTTTCCCAGGGCATGCCCAGGCTTTGCGTTTCTTTTGCTTTGCGTTCCATGTGCATCAATATCAGCAGTGAATGAAGACTGTTTCGGGGAAGCACGGCGCGGGGGTAAGCGATTGGGCGTGAACGGTGCGTGATCCTTTGAAGCGCAAAAATAGCCCGTCCGGGGGGCGGCATCAATTGACAAACCGTGGCAAGTGTTGTACAAATCCCCGGTAGGGGCGGCGACTGCCGGATGGGGCCGCCCGGAGAATGCCGGGAAGGGATGGTGTCGGCAGCCAGGCGGCAGGCCCGGCCCTCGCGCGGGAGCCCGGTGGTTACGCGTTTGGTGGGTACGGCTGTCGCGCGTACGGGGTTGATTGGGTCGCGCAGGAGATTGAGGCAAAGGGAGAATGGCCATCGGTGCCCATTGTTACACCATCCGGAGCCATTTTCAGGAGGGGAGATAGCGTCTCCGGCCCAGAAAATAGTCGAGCAGGAACAAACTGCTTACCGCAACCAGGTAGGGAATCATTTGCTGACTGAATGCACCAATGACCGGTACGACGGAATCGGGCCAGTAACGCCGGTTGGTCAATTCCATTGCCCTCCCGGTGGATGAAAACAGCGCAATGGCAAGCATGATTGTCACGACGCCTGCTACCCAATACCACGCCTTTCGGGAGATGACCGGCATTGCTGCCGGTTGGGTTTTCGGGGTAAGCTGACCCATTACCCGGGCGGTGAAGAAATCGGAAGGGTCAGCAGCCAGGTTGTTTTTCAACATCTCCGTCAAAGCTGGCTTCAGACTGAGTTCTTCGCTTGCTTCAATCTGTGATATGACACGGGCTGCAAAGGAGTCAGTGGGTTCATCCAGCGCTAGTTGCCGGATTGCCTTTTTTAACTTTTTGCTTCTCATCATTCTTCCAGTAAATAACTGAGTTTACTTTCCAGTACCTTTCTTGCCCTGAATAGTTTTATTTTGATGTTTGAAGCCCCCAGACCCGTGATCTGCTCAATCTCCCGGACCGACTTCTCTTCATAATAATACAATAAAACCAACAAACCTTCCTGCTGCGGCAATGCATCAATTGCCTCTTTGATCATCCGCTCCCGTTCCTTTTCAGTAAACCGGCCTGGCAGCAGTACGACGTCTTCTGGTTCCTGCTCCGGCAACGCGTCGGCCAGAAAAGTCAGCTCCCGTTTGGTCTCCTTTAATCGATTGAGGCAAAGCCGGTAGGTGAGGCTGTATAACCAGGTGGAAAACTTGGATTTCTCCCCGAAGGTATGCAGATGCTCATACGCTTTGATGAAACTGTCCTGAGCCGCATCTTCGGCATCCCGGGCGTTGCCCAGAATCTTCAATGCGATCGAATACACCATTTTCTGATACCGCTCCACCAGAAAACGATAGGCGGAGACCTCTCCGTTCAGTACGCATCCGATGTAGTATTCGTCTTGCAGGGCTTTCATCGCTAAGCGTTAGACAACCGGGCATTGGGTTGGTTACAAACATTTTTATGAAATAAAGTTGTAACCAACCCAACGTCCGGTTGTCATATGGCTGATACAAATCAACGCTACACATGGATGAAATACTCAGGGACTTTCTGGTTTCATTTGTTGCCATTGCAGCCCTTTTTGGCATACTCTACGTCATCCTCATGACCCGTCACCGCGAACGGATGGCATTGATGAGTAAGGGACTATCCCCCAAAGAATTCAATAACAATCCGGCCATGATCTCGGCCTCCCTGCGATTCGGGCTACTGATGATCGGGGTAGCGGTTGGCATATTGCTGGGCAACCGCGTGGCACTGCACTGGGACGTACCCAGGCAAGGCGCGTTCATTGCCATGATGTTGCTTTTTGGGGGCATCAGCCTTGTCATCAGTTACGGGATAGAAAAATCACAATCTAAAAAACAATAAGAACATGAAGTTTACACCCGACCATCTATTAAAAACGCTTGCAGTCGTCTTTTGTTGGCTCTACTCCCCCGCTCATGCCCAAACGGCTAAAGCGCTGGAAGAAAACAAGCAGTTGACGGCAACGATTCTGCACCTGGACAGTCTTTTCTGGCAAACCTATAATGAATGCAACATCGAAGCGAATGCCCGGTATTTGAAAGAAGATGTCTCTTTTTATCACGACAAAGGGGGAGTGACCAAAGGGGTTGAGGCGCTGAACAACGCCCTGAAAAACAATATTTGCGGCAACCCGCATCAGAAGGTCAGGCGTGAGGCGGTAGCGGGCAGTGTAAACGTGCACCCGATGCGGGATGGGGACAAGATGTACGGAGCCATTCTTTCAGGAGAGCATTATTTCTACATCAGCTACGATGGAAAGCCGGAAAAAAGGGAGGGGGTAGCCAGTTTTACGCACCTGTGGCTCCTGGAGAACAATGCGTGGAGGATGGCTAACGTGCTGAGCTACAACCATCGCGAGGCTCCGTTTGCGACTACCCGGAAAGAAATGGTTTTACCAGCCAACGCTTTGAAACAATACGAAGGCACCTATACGAACAAACAGTTCGGCTCCTTTACCGTCAAATCCAATGGCAGCTATCTGGAGATGGAAGGTGGAGGGGCTAAGATGAGCTTGTTCGCAGAGCGGCCGGATTTCTTTTTCAGCAAAGAGCGGGATTTGCAGTTTGAATTTTCGACGGACCCCCGCCGCAAGGTTTCAAAAATCATTGTCCACGAGAAGGGCAATGCGGTAGATGAACTGGCAAAAGAGTAGAACAAATCAACCCGCGTCGTTGCGCCGGTACGTCCTGGGCGTGAGCCGTACGTGTTTTTTACAGAAGTTGATGAAGTGGGGGAGTTCATCGAAGCCCAGGCGCCAGGCAATTTCGCTGATCGTCCAATCCGTGTGTTTGAGCAAGGCGCGTGCTTCTTGCGCAATGCGTTCGGCAATCAGGCCCGAGGTGGTTTGTATGTGATTGGCGCAGGTGGGGGTTAGAGGCGGATGGGATTAGTGAGGGGGTTAGGGTTAGTGAGGGGTTGGTTGTGATGGGTGGGTTGTGATGGGATGGGGAATGGTTGATGAAGCGTAAGTGGCGTTTGTTCTTTTTGGCATTGCCCCAAAAAGAACCAAAAAAGTCTAGGCCCAATGATGCTTCCCCCCGCCAAGCAACCCGCCCCTCGCCATTGGGCCGGGCCCACGCGCCGCGACACCATCGGTGCCGATACAACGTTACCAGCGCGTAACGAACCGTGCCCATCTCAACGCCGCAGGAACGATACCAGCGCGTAAGGAACGGTGCCCGCCCGCTGCGTAGCTACTCACTGCGTATTTATGTACACTGCGTATCCACAAGGGAGGACGCTAATCACATACGGTGGTTTTGCCGGTAGTTTCCTTGAGTACCTTGTCGAGGTGGTTGACGTGCACGGCGAGTGGGTCGGCGTACCCGGCGGGGGTATGAAGGGCAACGCGCTGCCCCTTTGTCTTTCCTGATCAGGGGGGCATCATCAACCGTGTTGCAGGGAATAAGCTGCTGACAAAGAGCCGGGTCAAACGCAAGGTGGCAGCCACCACTGTTCTTTGCGAAACGGCCCGGCCACCCGTCGGGCCGTTTTTGTGCAACAGCAGACCAATGTCTTTACGCGGAGCAGATGACGACGGACCGGATGAAAAATATGCAAAAATAGTACTTGACTCGTATCGGTTCTCGTATTAATTTTGCGCCGTGAAAAACAATCAACTGTTATGCCTCTGCTTGCTGGAACCGACTCGGGTTGGGGCAAAACGGTATTGTCGGCATTGAACTGAAAAGCAATCCAAAGACATACAAGCCTCAACCGAAAGTTGGGGCTTTTTTATTGCCTGCCGGTGAGGCTCTGAACCCGGAAAGGCAGCAAAAAGCCGGCGCAACGCATGCAGAGCCATCAAGCAGTAACCCGGTAGGCATAACCAAGCGGTGAAGGTAGCCCTCTGCAAAAGGGCGTCCGGTGGTTCGACTCCACCTGCCTACTCAAACAAACGCGAAACTGTATAGACCCATGTCCATCCCGATGAAAGCCGTCTTACTGCCCGGCCTGTTACACTGCCTGCAAGAAGGTGGCGGATAGCTTTTGCCTGCTCGAAAGGGAAAAAGCCTCCGCTAGACCAGCAGAGGCTTTTTTTATGTCCCGATGATGCAACCGGCAGACAGCCAGCGTCTGGGAAGCGCAGTCTTGCAGGTGCGACGCCTGCTCAGCGCATCCTTTATGTATTTGCCCCCGTAGCCCAACTGGCAGAGGCACTGGTCTTAGAAACCAGCGGGTGTGCGTTCGAATCGCACCGGGGGCACCCTTATCAACAGTCCACGTGGCGGAATGGCAGACGCAGCCGTCTCAAACACGGCTTCTCCGCGAGGGGAAAGTGAAGGTTCGACTCCTTCCGTGGACACTTTTGCGCCTGTGGTGGAACTGGTAGACAGGACAGACTTAAACGCTGTCGCCCTTGGGCGTGGGGGTTCGAATCCCCCCGGGCGCACTTTTGCTCTCCAGGACTGGCATGGACAGCCCCGGAATCCTGCGATCCGGGGCTTTTTTGCGCGCGATGGGAGGCATCTTGCGGAGGGTAATGGAGTCGGACGAAAAGGGCAAGTGCTCGTGCTGCGGAAGCCGTTGGTGAATAAAAAAAGTACGTTCACCATAGGGTTCACCGGCACGGATGCATACAGTTCGGGTGCAGCAGCGGCCTGTCAAAACATTATTTACGTCGAAAGTGCGCGAATTGTGTTAATTGTGCCGGCAAACCCGCAACCCGGCAAAGGCACCGGCCGCAACGGTGCCTCTTCACTTTGTCCACCCCTTACAAGTACCCATCGCATGAATCCTTTCACCGTCAACGTGCTCAAGGCCGGCCTGCTGGTGGGAACCGCAGACATTGCCGCCGCCAGCCTGCATTACACCCTGCGAACGGGTGGAAAGCCACCCTGGCCAGTGCTGCAATTCATTGCCAGTGGTATTTTCGGCCCGGAGGCGTTCCGGGGAGGAATTGCAATGCCCATGGCCGGACTTCTTTTACACTACTGCATTGCCTTTGCCTTCACTGCTTTTTTCTACTGGCGGTTTGGCACGCTCAGACGCTACCTGAGAAATACAATCTGGCTTGGCGTGGGCTATGGCCTCTTTGTCTGGGCGGTAATGAACCTGGTGGTGGTTCCCTTGTCCAACGTTCCTCCGCAGCCCTTTGCCCTGGGCAACGCGTTAATCAATGTCGCCATTCTGGTCCTTTGCATGGGCATTCCCCTGGCCGTAATGGCCAACGGTACGTTTGTTGGCAAACGCCGGTAAACAGGCTTTTCGAGAAATGGCAAATATTCTTCGGCCCATGGAGCAACGGGTTGACTTTAAGGTTTTTTTACGATAAATAGCGTATGCTGATCAACGATTGACCCAGGTGATGGGGACACTATTGCTGGCAGCCCGCCGGAAGGGGAGTCGTCCTGCGTGGGGCAATACATCCGGCCCGTATTCGCAGGAGACACGCCCTGCTGTCCTGCTTGTAGCATTTTTCACCGCGCCCTGCCTCCCCGCAACGGACCCGGAGCCGGTACACTAAAACCAGTGATGGCGAACTGTCGCCGGCCCTTTCTCCCGTAAGCCGCTGTGCTGCTGATGGGCGGCTTTGCCAAAGATTGCCGAAGCGTATCCTTCCAACGTCAACCTATGAACCTACGCGCATTGCAAGGGGTGATTTCGGTCTTCCTGCTGGGAACGTTGTTCTCCTGCCGGGAAAAAGCCACGGAGCAATCCAGTGCCAGCCGCCAGTCAGCCCTGGAGGCCCTGGCATTGAAGCGGGGAGCCGTAATTACGTGCGGACCGCCTGACCAGGTGCTTGGCAAGGTCGCCTTTGCCACCTCCTGCCCGGGCGCGGCGGCTGATTTTAACCTGGCCCTGGCCCTGCTGCATTCCTTTGAATACGAAGAGGCCGAAAAAGTGTTCGCCCGCATCATTGACGCAAACCCCGGTTGTGCCATGGCCTACTGGGGCGTTGCCATGAGTAATTTTCACCCCCTGTGGACACCTCCTTCGGAGGCGGAATTACGAAAGGGCCACGGCGCCATCCGGCTGGCCCGGGACCTTCCGGAGCAATCAGACCGGGAAGCCGGTTATCTTGCCGCCATTGCTGCCTTTTATCAGCAATGGAATGAGGCGGACCACCGTACCCGGTGCCTGCGGTTTGAAAAGGCAATGGAAAAACTGGCGGCTGATTACCCAACGGATAAAGATGCCGCGATCTTTTATGCTTTGGCCCTTACTGCCGCCGCCGACCCGGCCGATAAGACGTACAGCCGGCAAAAAAAAGCCGGGGCAATCTTAAATTCACTGTATCCTGCCCAGCCGGACCACCCCGGTATCATCCACTACCTGATCCATACCTACGACTTCCCCCAACTAGCCGCCCTGGCCCTGCCCGCCGCCCGCAAATACGCTTCGGTTGCTCCCTCTTCGGCGCACGCCTTGCACATGCCCTCGCACATCTTTACCCGCCTGGGGCTATGGGCCGAATGCATCCAGTCGAACCAGGCCTCGATTTCTTCGGCCCAGTGCTACGCCCAGGCCGCAGGCATCAAGGGGCACTGGGATGAGGAATTGCACGGGCTGGACTACCTCATGTACGCTTACCTGCAAGCGGGGAACAATCAGCGGGCACTCGCGCAGTGGCAATACCTGAAAACGATCAAAGAGGTAAGTCCGGTCAATTTCAAAGTAGCTTATGCATTTGCTGCCGTGCCTGCCCGGTACGTGCTGGAAAACAAACTTTGGCAACAAGCGGCTGTACTGCCGCTACAGCCGGCCGGCTTTCCCTGGGCCAGGTTCCCCTGGCAGAAAGCCATTGTCCACTTTACGCGCCTGATGGGCCATGTTCACTTGGGCAACCTGCGGGAGGCGCAGGCGGAGGTGGCCGAACTGGGCCGGCTGGAAGCGCTGCTCACCGAGCAAAAAGACGCCTACAAAGCCAACCTGGTCCGCATCCAGGTCCATGCGGGCCAGGCCTGGATACAATTCAAGCAGGGAAACCACGCGCAGGCGCTGCAACGCATGCAACGGGCAGCCGAACTGGAAGCGCAAACCGAAAAACACCCGGTAACCCCGGGGGAGGTGCTGCCGGCCCGGGAGTTGCTGGCCGACTTGCTCTTGCAGCTTCACCAACCGGCAGCAGCCCTGGTGGCCTACGAGGCAGCCTTGGAGAGTCATCCCAACCGATTCAATGGCTTATACGGGGCAGGGCTGGCGGCTGAAAAAGCCGGCGACCGGCAAAAAGCCCGGGCGTATTACCAGCAGTTGCTCGAATTGGTCCGGCCTGCTGCTTCCCCCAGACCCGAACTCACCCTGGCGAAGCAGTTTCTGGCGCAGCCGGTGCATTGACCCATGCCCAACTGCGTATCCATTATGGCAATGCTTGTTTGAGTGACATTGCGCCGATGCCAACGGTAAGTGCTTGATTAGCGCCCTGCCTTGTGAATACGCGGTGAGCAGCCAGGCAGTGAGCGGGCACCGTTCATTACGCGTTCGTATCGTTCTTGTGGCGTTGCGATGGGCGGCCCCCTTCCATACGCCCTTACGCGGTGGTATCGTTGTTTCGGCACCGGTGGGATCGCGGCGGGCAGGCCCGGCCCAATGGCGAGGGGCGGGTTGACTGGCGGGGGGAAGCATCATTGGGCCTAGACCTTTTTGGTTCTTTTTGGGGCAATGCCAAAAAGAACAAACCCCACTTACAGATCATAAACCATTCACCAACCCATTACAAACCATCCTGTAACCACCCAACCCCTCACATTACCACCCATCACAACCGACCCATCACTCACCCTAACTGCCTCCAATACGCTCATACGCTAATCACATACAACGGTAAACGTTGGCGTGAGCTGGAAAAGCGCTGTTCTCCTGCTGCGTTCGGCTGGAATGCTGCCGGACAAGGTTCCTGTTTTCAGTACTTTTGGAGAGAACTCACCACCCAATGAAGCACTTGCCACGAACCCGGGCTGCGTTTTATGCGGCCCTTATCGCCACGCTACTGACCGGTCACGCGTTTGCCCAACCGCCGGCAACCACCATCACGGTTCGCCTCGACCAGGCCAGGGATACGATCAGCAAACACATTTACGGCCATTTTGCCGAGCATTTGGGCCGCTGTATCTACGGGGGCTTTTACGTGGGCGAGGATAACCGCAAAATCCCGCATACCAACGGCGTACGCAACGACGTCGTGGAAGCGCTCCGGCAATTGCAGATTCCCAACCTGCGCTGGCCCGGCGGTTGCTTTGCCGATACCTATCACTGGAAAGACGGCATCGGCCCGAAACAGCAGCGACCCAGCATTGTCAACACCTGGTGGGGCGGGGTTACCGAAAACAACAGCTTCGGCACGCACGACTTCCTCAACCTGTGCGAACTGCTGGGTACGGAGCCCTACCTGGCCGGCAACATCGGCAGCGGACAGGTGCAGGAGCTGGCCGATTGGGTGCAATACGTAAACTTTGGCGGGGAGAGTCCCATGTCTGCCCTCCGTAAGGAAAATGGACGCGACCAGCCCTGGAACGTGAAATACTGGGGCATCGGCAACGAAGCCTGGGGGTGCGGAGGCAACATGACGGCCGATTACTACGCCAACGAATACCGCAAGTACGCCACCTTCGTCAGGGACTGGACCAACAACAAGGGCGGCATTTTCCGGATTGCTTCCGGGGCCAGTTCGGACGACTACAACTGGACGGAAGTATTGATGAAGAACATTCCCAAAAGCTTGCTGGAAGGGGTTGCCCTGCATCACTACGCGGTGATTGACTGGGAGAAAAAAGGCCCGTCCACCACCTTCTCCGAATCGCAATACTTCACCACCATGCAGCGCGCCTTGCGCATGGAGGAACTGATCCGGAAGCATTCGGCCGTGATGGACAAATATGACCCCGCCAAAAAAGTGGCCCTGGTCGTGGATGAATGGGGCGGCTGGTACGAGGTGGAGCCGGGCACCAACCCGGGATTTCTGTTCCAGCAGAACACGATGCGCGATGCCATGATTGCCGGCACCACGCTCAACATCTTCCACAACCACTGCGACCGGGTCCGGATGGCGAACCTGGCCCAGGCCGTCAACGTGCTGCAGGCCGTCATTCTTACGCAGGAGGAGAAGATGATGCTTACCCCTACGTACCACGTGATGGAAATGTATAAGGTGCACCAGGGAGCCGTGTTGTTGCCCGTAGAGGTACAGACGCCGGCTTACGGGGTCGGAAACGAAAAATTGCCGGCCGTGTCGGCTTCCGCTTCCCGGGACCGAAACGGCCGGCTGCACGTTTCGCTGGTCAATATTGACGCTGCGCGTGCGCACCCGGTTGCCCTTGCCCTGCCCGCCAGTAAACTGAAAACCGTTACGGGCCGCATCTTGACCGCCGCCAGGCTCCAGGACCATAACACATTTGAAACACCGGACCGCATCAAACCCGCCATATTCAAAGGGGCAACGCTGCGGGGCGAAAAGCTCACGCTGCAACTGCCGCCTTTTTCCGTAGTGGTGCTGGAGCTTCAATAAAGGATCGCTTCTTGCAGCGAAGGTGACAAAGTAGCGGAGGATTTGGCTGCATCGGAAGCAATGCGTTAATTTATAACTACCTTCCCCTTGCAGAAAAAGAAATAGGTAGTACCCCGTTTATTCCATGGAACAAACCCCCAAGACCCGTTCACCCCTGCGGCTCACCTTGTTAATCGTTAGCCTGTTAGGGCTAAGCCTGACAAGCATTTTTTTGAGTCGTCGCACCGTTCACCAGATTCAGCAGGCATCGGCCTCCATCTACAAGGACCGCCTGGTGCCGACCGCGATCATTGCCAGCCTGACCTCGAACATCTACCAGAAACGGCTGCTGCTCGAACCCCACGTGCTGGGTGGCACCAAGCCGGGTACAAACCTTTCAACGCTTGACCGGCTGAACCGCCGGGTAGACTCTTTGCTGACCGAATTCGCCCTGACCACGCTGACGCCCGAAGAAGCGGACCAGTTGACTTTGTTGAAAAAGCGGCTGGCTGCGTACAACCAGTTGGAAGCGGAGATCACCACGAAGCTGGTTGACCAACCGGAGGCGCAGCGGGTGGTTTTTGCGGGTACTGGCCGTACCGCTTTTGGTCAGGTGGCCCAAACGCTGACCGATCTGTCAACCCTGCAGTTAACGGTGGGCGAGCAACTGCTCAACGAGTCGAGGGGCCAAACCAACTACATCTACGTGCTGACTACCATCCAGATTGGCCTTGTGCTGGTCGTCGGACTGAGCCTGTTCTGGCGTCGCTTCTAGAACTCCAGGTACCTCGTAAAGTAGCTAAGCTGTTGTTTCGGGTGAGCACCCCCCGCGGTCATTCCCATCGGTTTGCTTTACCAGGCACTACGATTGCGGAGAGAAAAAGAGGTTCAAAGCGGATGTGGCCGCAGGCACGTTGCCGGTGCCGTTGGGCGGGTAAATGGTTTGCGGCGTCTTTGGGCACCGGCTCATTTTTTCAGGAACGGTACGGCAATCAGCCGCAACTGCGCTGCCTGCCCGGCTTCGACCGCCATAGCGCCATCAGGAGGCAACCGGTGGGTAAATTCTGCTGCTTCCCGTGAAATTTTTGTTTAGCCCCCATTTGTCTTCGCCCTGCCCTTCCCCTCTTTTTTGATACCGCCCGGTTTTTTGTTCATTTTTTTAACCTGGTGCGCAACCCTCTGGCCGTTTTCATAAATTACATGCATGCCTTCAACCACTTAAATTTAACGCCATGGGAATGAATCACGTACAGTTACATCGCCCCGTTTCCGGCGGACGAGTAAGCTTGTTTGGCGCCCTGTTGCTGACGTGGCTGGTGCTGCTGCTGTACCTGCCGTTGCCAGGGCGGGCCAGTACGTTGCCGGCCGGCTTTACCGAAACCCAGTTGGCTACCGGGTTAGATCCCACCGGCGTGGAAGTGGCTCCCGACGGGCGGGTATTCGTCACGGAGAAAAACGGCAAAGTACGCATCATCAAGAACGGTGCTTTGCTTGCCGTACCTTTTCTGAGTCTGACCGTGGATAATTTCAACGAGCGGGGGCTCATGAGCCTGATTTTTGATCCTGATTTCGCGGGCAACGGCTACGTGTACGTCTACTACACCGTACCCGGCACCGGTTCCGTTCCGGTACACAACCGGGTCAGCCGCTTTACGGCCAGTGGCGATGCGGCCGTGCCCGGCAGCGAACTGATCCTGCTCGAGATGGATGCCCTCTCGGCGGGAAACCACAACGGGGGCGGGTTGTTGTTCAGGGACGGTAAACTGTTCATCACCACGGGCGAGAACGCCGTGCCCGGTAATTCCCAATCCACTGCCAACCTGCTGGGCAAAGTCCTGCGCATCAACCCGGATGGCAGCATTCCGGCCGATAATCCCTTCTATGCCTCGGCCACGGGTAAGAACCGGGCCATCTGGGCCCTGGGGTTGCGCAATCCATTCAAAGTGGCCGCCCAGCCGGGGACCGGCCGCATTTTCATCAACGACGTGGGGGGCGGCAGCTTCGAGGAGATCAACGACGGCCTGGCGGGTAAAAATTACGGCTGGCCGGGCATTGAAGGCTTTCGTACCACCCAAACGCCCCCCGCCAACTACCAGGACCCGCTCTATGCCTACGGCCGTAGCCAGGGCTGCTCCATTACGGGCGGCACGTTCTACAATCCGGGTACGGCGCAATTTCCCGCCGGCTACGTAGGTAAATACTTCTTTGCCGACTACTGCAACGGCTACATCAAAGTACTGGACGTGAACAGCCGTACCGTCACGGAAACCTTTGCTACGGGCATCAACCGTCCGGTAGACGTAAAGGTGGGACCCGATGGCAGTTTGTACTACCTGGCCCGGGCCGGCCAGGGCGGCGGATCGGTAGGCGACAATACGTCGAGCAATAACGGCCAGCTGTGGCGGGTCAATTATACGGGCAGCAATGCCCCCAACATCTCTTCCCAACCCGCCAGCAGAACGGTGTCCGCGGGCAGCTCCGTCACGTTTTCCGTCAGCGCCACGGGTGCCGCGCCGCTTACTTACCAGTGGCAGCGCAACGGCGTCAATGTTGCCGGCGCCACCGCCGCCACGTACACCCTGGCCAGTGTCACCGCGGCCGACAACGGGGCCCGGTTCCGGGCAGTCGTTTCCAATGCGGCGGGCACTGCGACCAGTACCGAAGCCACCCTCACCGTGACCAGCAATCAGCTTCCCGCCGCCGTCATTGCTTCCCCGGCCGGGGGCAACCTCTTCAGCGCCGGCGAGACGATTACTTTCTCGGGTACGGGGACGGACCCGGAAGACGGCGAATTGCCGGCCAGTGCCTTTACCTGGTGGATTGACCTGCACCACGACGAGCATACTCACCCGGCCCTGGATGCTGCGGGCGGCAGCAAGGGCGGCACCTTTGCCATTCCCGCCACCAACGAGACGGACGATAACATCTGGTACCGCATTTACCTGCGGGTAACCGACAGCCAGGGGCAAGCCACAACGGTGTACCGGGAGATATTCCCCCGCAAAGTGACGGTAACCCTGGCTACCACCCCGGCGGGCCTGCAGGTGAAACTCGATGGCCAGGCGGTTACCACCCCCTACACCTTTACGGGAGTCGTCGGCATTGTGCGTAACATTGAAGCGGTTACCCCGCAAACCGTCGGGGAAACTTCCTACCAGTGGGGGGCCTGGTCTGATGGCGGGGCGGCCAGTCACAACGTCGCAACGCCGGCAGGGAACACCACGTACACCGCCTCCTTTCTGCGTAACCCCGAGAACCCGGCAACCCCCGTGAGCGGCTTGCAATACGAATATTACGAAGGGGCCTGGAGCAACTTGCCCGATTTCAACGCCTTGCCACCCGTTAAAACGGGCACGACTCCTGCTTTCGACCTGAGTCCCCGCAACCAGAGCGACAACTTCGGCTTCCGCTACCGGGGATACGTGGACATTCCCACCGATGGGATCTACACGTTCTACACGGACTCCGATGATGGCAGCCGGTTGTACATCGGACCGGCCCTGGTCGTGGAAAATGACGGGCTGCACGGCTCGCAGGAACGGGGCGGTGCCATTGGGCTGAAGGCCGGCAAGCACGCCATTACCGTTGCTTTTTTCGAACGGGATGGCGGTGAGGTACTTACGGTGAGTTACGACGGCCCGGGCATTGCCAAACAGGTAATTCCTGCCGGCAAGCTTTTCCAAAATAGTGCCGCTGCGCCCGTTTCCCTGCAACTGGAAGCCGAAGATGCCGTCAAGTCGGGGGTACAAGCTTCGACCGTGCACGCCGGCTACACGGGGACGGGCTTTGGCGATTACATCAATGCCAGCGGTGATTACCTGGAGTGGACGGCCAACGTACCCGTGGCGGGAACCTACACGCTGGCTTTCCGCTACGGGCTGGGCACACCCGCCGGCCGGCCGCTGGCCATCAGCATCAATGGCAGCGTGGCACAAGCGAGCATGGCTTTCCCGTCCACTTCCACCTGGACCAACTGGCAGACCGTCCGCATTACGGCGGGTTTGAATGCGGGAAACAATGCCATCCGGGCAACCGCCATCGGCAACAGTGGCCCCAACGTTGACCACCTGGTCGTAACGTCGGGTACGGGCGGAAGCCTGCCCTCCGCTACCCGCCAGGGAACGAATCCTGCCGAAACCATTACCCTTTCCCCGGTGCCCGCTGCTGACCTTCTGACCATTGACTGGGAAACGGACTGGCACCCGTCGGTACGGATTGCCGACGTAAAAGGCAGGGTGTTTGCCCCCGTCTACCAGCAGCGTACTTCCCGGCGGATCATCCTCAACACGTCAGGTTTACGAGCGGGTGTGTATACCCTTACCTTTTTCACCGGTCACAGTGCCGTGACCCGGACAGTAGTGATCAACCGGTAAGCAGCCGTATGGTACCGGTTGAGCCGGCCCGGGTAGTGGTAAAATCGGAACTGGTCACCTAACATGACACCTTTGGGCAAAACTGGTAAACGAGCTATGATTGCAGTTATCGGGACCTACCATCCGGTTTTTTATCGTCCGCTACAATCCTGCTGTATCAGTTCGGTTTTTACCACTACCCTCCCTTTCAATAACTAAGGATACAGACTACTGGTCAGTTTTCGATAATCGCGTTTTATTCCCTTTCCTTAAAAATAAAGCAGTGATCTGATCCGGAAGGGGGCACTCTTGCGTGTATACCTTAAGAAGAAGCGGAACTTAAGAAGAAGCAGAACCAATTACTGGCTTAAATTGAATCGGTCATGGATAGAGTAACCGCAAAAATGTACGCACGGAATTCTGAAAGGTACACGATGGTCGAGAGCACTACACAGGGTGCCCCTGGCTGTAAATGCTTCAATGGGTTGGGTATGAGACTGCATTACTGCTGTTGCACTTTTTTGAAGAAAATCTAGCGTTGAACTGTAACCAAAATACCATGGAAAATTTAAAAAAAGCTTATCTGGCAGGTGGCTGTTTCTGGGGAATGGAAGACCTCTTTCGCATTCGTCCCGGCGTACAAGACACAGAAGTAGGGTATGTAGGTGGGCACAACGAAAAGCCTACCTATCGGAACCACCCGGGTCACGCCGAAGGCATAGAAATTACCTATGACTTAAACAAAACTTCATTTAATGAAATACTGGACTACTTTTTTAGAGTTCACGATCCAACGACAGTGGATAGACAAGGCAATGACATAGGGTCCAGTTATCGCTCGGCGATATTTTTTCAAAATCAGGAAGAGAAAGAAATCGCTGAGGAGGTCATCAGAATCGTGAACGAATCGGGTCGTTGGCCTGGTAAAGTGGTCACAACTTTAGAACCTTATACCCAGTTCTGGCCAGCGGAAGTAGAACATCAAGACTATTTGGTAAAACGCCCGAACGGGTACACCTGCCATTTTGAGCGATTCGGAACGTATTTGTAAAATTAACATTTCTAACACCTGCTTATCCTGGCTTACGCGCTACCTTGGGCAGCATAATGCGAAAGTCGGGATAAGCTCCAAACAATCATATAGAGCACGTCACAACTTGTCGGAAAAACGTCTGCCTCGTACACCTTTCGGGTTTTGGTATGTGCTTCGCGCCCTGCCTGGTGGATACGCAGTGCGTAGCCAGGCAGTGAGTAGCCAGGCAGTGTGTGGATATGCAGTGAGCAGGCGCCGTCAGTGAGCAGATCCCCTTCCTTACACGCTGGTATCGTTCTTTCCTTACGCGTTACTATCGTTGTTTCGGCACTGATGGTTTCGCGGCGCGTGGGCCCGGCCCAATGGCGAGGGGCGGGTTGACTGGCGGGGGGAAGCATCATTGGGCCTAGACCTTTTTGGTTCTTTTTGGGGCAATGCCAAAAAGAACAAACTCCACTTACAGATCATAAACCAATCCCCATCCCATTACAAACCATCCTATCTCCACCCATATACGCTAAGCACATACGGGTTTTGAAAACCCGAAAGGTTTTTCCGGGAGGCCAAGACGCTGTCTATCGCATACTGAAAGCCGCCGTTTCACATCCATAAGGCGCACCAATTTTTTTGAAACCAAACATTCAAAGTGACGAGCAACTTTTATTGACGTCAAAGCTGCCGCAATTCATGATTTTGATAAAGGACGGGCAAGCGGTAAACATTACGCAAGCGATTGACACCTGCCTGCCATCATTGGCTTTGATGGCGCAGGCACTCCAGAAGATCAAGGCAAACGCATAATGCCGCACCCGCAAGTCACCTCGTTGGAGGGCTTGCGGATGCGGCGCTTTAACCGACGCGGGGGCCGGGCTTCTGCCAGCACGCTCCTTAGGGCTTTGAGCGTCTCTTCGACCGCCCTCCCGTGGAAGGCGTCATTGCCCCGGCTACTGTCCAAGGGTAACGGGGTTCAACCCGGCAATGGTGCTGGTACGGCTGGGCACGCGGTATACTGTGCTGCTAATCTACCTTCAGGACCTTGCCATCGGCCAGGCTGGTCACGTAGTAGGTCTTCAGTCCCCGGCGCTCAAGGTCACTGGGCAGGTTGAGTCCTTCCAGCACAACAGTGCTCTGTTCAGCCGTGGAGCGGATGATCTTGCCCGTACGAGGGGCAAAGCCCTGCGGACCGAAATCAGCGATCTGCAGCACCAGTGGGCGATTGTCGGGACCCAAGGTAATGTCCACCAGGCTCGTCAGCCCGTCCCGATACACGGAAACATTACCGGCCCGGTCAATCCCGTAGATGCGGGCTTTGCCGGCCGGGAAGGGAAAGCCGGTCAGGGTAGATACCAGGAACTGCTCGCCGTCGTACACAATGCCGGTGGGCACCCCGTCGATGGTGGGCGGCCCTTCGGCAGTCGGGTTGGAAATCCCCGGAATGGCGGCAAACACACTCAGTTGGCCCGTTTTCGAGCGGCGGATGATTGCGTTGGCCCCGGCATCGGCAATGTACAGGGCACCATCCGGGCCGAAGGTCAGGTTGTAGATGTTGGAGAACTCGGTATCCACCTCGAACTTGTAGTCGAGTACGAACCTGGCAATGTCCTCACTGGCTAGTTCGGCCACCGGAATGGGCTTGTCGCCGGGTTTGAATGAAGTGACGTCGGCCTGGTAGAGTTTGCCATCTACCCCGTTCAAAATGTAGAGTATACCCTCCTGGTAAACGAGGTGGTTGAGGCCGGCCGCAATTCCTTCCGGACTGATGGCGGAGGCAAACCCCGTGATGACGGGATGTACTTTGCCGTTGGGGGTAATCACCGAAACCCGGCCGTCGCTCTTGGTACCGGTGCCGGCTTCGGTGACCCATATTTGCCCTTTGGGATCAATGGCCAGGCCCAGCGGGGCGGTTAGCCCGGAAGCAAACTCCTTGGCCGTTAGCTTGGGTGGTTTTGCTTCGTCGAAGAATTTGTCGATTTCCCGGCAACTGGCGGCCAGCAGGAGGGTCGCGGCAAGGAGCAGACCGGTTGACTTGTGGTGCATACGGGTAGGGGTTACGTGAAATGGTTTTAAGTGCGTTTTGAGAGATGGGACTTTACCGGTTCGCCCGGCCAGCCTTCGCTTGCAGGAGTCCGGCGATGTAGCCGGCGCACTGTTCTTCAGCCTGGTAAGTGGCAAATTCATCGGCCAGCCGGGTAATGTTCTCCCGGTAGGCCGCGTCCGCAAGCACGGCTTCGACCCCGCCACGGATGGCTTCGGGCGTAGGGGTTTCGGTGCCCAGGTCAACGCCGATCCTGAAATAGCCAATCCGGGCGCATACTTCATTTTTACCCTCGTGCACGCCGGCCGCCACCAGGGGCAAGCGGTGTTTGATGCTCAGCAAGGTGCCGCCGTACCCGCCGTTGGTCACGAATACGCCCGCGTAGGGCATGATCTGGTCAAAAGGAATGAAGTCCTCAATGATCACATTTTCCGCCGCGTATTTCGCCCGCAGTTCGCCCGTGCCGCTGCCCCCGGTTGCCGCAACCACCAGCACGTCAGTGTCGCGGAAAGCCGTCAGCGTAGGTTCCAGGATTTTCCGGGTGTCTTTTTCGATTGTCCCCTGCGTGACCAGCACTACTTTGTTGTACTTCCGCAGGCGTTCGTCAAACCAGGCCGGCTGCCCGCCCTGGGAAGCATACGGCAGCAGCGCCCCCACGAACCGGACATTTTCGCCCAGGTCGGTGCGGTGGTACTCAAAGCCCGGCGTGCCGATCTGCAGGTACAGGTCGGCTTCTTTGATGAGCAGGTTGAAGGGAGCGGACCCGGGCACCTCGATCCCGTGCTCCTTCAGCGTGGCGTCAAACGCATCAATGCTGGGCTTGAACAGGACATCTTGGGCAAAATCCCGCAATGTGGCGTATTCAGACCGTTGCGCCTCGTCGGCCGGGGGGAGTCGGGCCATGCCGTACGGGGCCAGGTCTATTGACGTTTCGGCCAGCGGCACCACCCCCACGGCCACCACCGGCACGCCCAGCTTCCGTTTCACGAAGGGAATGGCCGGAAACAGGCTGTCGGCCACCACCAGGTCAAACGGGAAAGAATCGTAGATCGCCCGGATGTCGGCGTAGTACTCGGGGGCGCGGTCCACCAGCCCGTTGATCATGTCGAGATTGAGCTTCGCTACCGGGTCGGTAATTGACTTGCGCCCGGGAAAGAGTGCGTCCAGGTTCTGCCCGTTGGTGTCCAATGCCTCCACGAAGGGGGAGTGGCGGATGGCCAACTTTTCCAGTTTTTCCTTGAACACCGGGGAGGTATACCAGCGGACGTCAACCCCTGCCGCCTGCAGGTACCTGGCGAGGCCCGTCAGTGGATTAAAATGGCCGTCGGCGGGCAACGTCGCAAAGAGGATTTTTTTGCCTTGCAGTTGTTCTTTCATGGAAATGGGTTTGAAACGGGGAAATGAAAGGGTTTAGCCCATCGGCAGCGTAAAGGACACGATCGGGTGCTTGGTGACCCGCCACGCGTAGATTTCACCCTGGAAGAACCTGACGCGTTATTGCCCGGCGCGTACGGGCACCGGCAGTACCGGCAGGCTCCTGGGAGACAACCCGCCCGGGGGCAGCGGTTGGGCGAACGGTAAAGATCGAAAGGAAGGGAAGGAAATATCCCTCAGCAACGGGAAAGGAGCAGCATTCCGCAGCAGATGCACCCCGTGGCTTAGTGAAAATTAAACCTTACGAAAGCCCCGTAATTCCCTTTGAAAACTTTTTCGGGCCCGTAATAATCCAGGTTCACGGCCGGACCGAACTGATACTTTCCAATGCCGGCACCCAGCCGCAATTGAACGTAGCTGCGTTGGTGAAACGCATTGTCGGTATCGTAATTGTACAGCGCCTGCACCCGGGTGAACAGGTCAACCTTGCTTGACAGCGGCGGCCGGTACTCCCCGATGATGAGCCCCTGAAGGTTGTTGGTTTCTGAAAACTCGATCGTCGGCGTCAATACCAGGAGAATTTCTCTGTTTACGAATACGTATTGCACCCCTGCCGTTGGCGCCAATCCGGCCACCGAATTGACGCTCAGCCCCACGGTGGGGCCAAAACCCTTGTGGAGATCATACCCGATCTGCGCGACTGCTACCAGGTCAAGATTGTCACGGCTGTTGTTGTAATCACTCGTAAAGATGTTTACGTTCAGGAAGGAGAACCTGCTCGAGGGCGAAAACTTTTTGTTCATCACGAACTGGAAACCGAAACGGTTATGGCCCACCATCAATTCGACTGGTATCGGTTCAACCGGTACGGGGGCTGCCGGCGCCTGGTCTTGCCCCTGAGCGATTGCTTCAGTGAGCAAAAACAGAAAACACATCACGGATACAGATCTCATGGCCATCATCGAACGATCAGAACATGCCGTTTCCATTGGAGGCGGTTTGCGGGTCCGGGATGGGCTGTTCGGATTTGTCGTTTCCATCGGTATCTGGGTATACGTAAAGAGATGCAGGGTAGGACTGGGATGGCCCGCTTGCCGGGGCGTTTGTGCCCGGCAGACCCGAGCAGTCTCCCGTAAGGCTGACATTTCCGGACCGGCGGTTACTAACCAGCGGTTACCAAACTGTGGGTTTCAATAAGCGGTAAAGCCGCCGTCCATGATGAGTTCGGCCCCGGTCACGAAAGAGGCTTCGTCACTGGCCAGGAAGAGGATGCCCTGCGCGATTTCTTCGGGAGCGGCCCCTCTTTTCATGGGCGTGCTGGCAATGGACTCTTCTTTGAAGGCCTGGGCCTCTTTCAGGTCCCGCACCATGGGCGTGTCCACGTAGCCCGGGTGCACCGAGTTGACGCGGATGCCGCCCTCGGCCAGTTCGATGGCGGCCCCCTTGGTGAGCAGCCGCTGGCCGCCCTTGGAAGCCGTGTAGGCAAAACCACCGGCGTTGCCCGTGATGCCGGCAATCGAGGAGGTGTTGACAATCGAGCCGCCCCTTTTCAGGTGCGGCACCACCGTTTTGATGCCCAGGAAAGTGCCCGTAAGGTTCACCGCCAGCACCAGGGCAAACTCTTCCTGGGTGCGCTCCTGGAGGGGGATGAACAGGTTGCCCGACATGCCGGCATTGTTGACCAGAATGTCAATCTTGCCGAACCGGGAAAGCGTTTTTTCGGCCACCGTCTTCCAGTCTGCTTCTTTGGAGATGTCGTGGACGGCGTAGCCGACTGCCCCGGCTCCGTACGTTTGCTCGATCTGCCCGGCGACGCGCTTGATTTCTTCTTCCTTGTTGCCGGTAATCATGACTTTGGCTCCGTTCCGGGCAAAGAGGACCGAGGTGGCGGCACCAATGCCGCTGCCGCCACCGGTGATGATGGCTACTTTGTCTTTGAGGCGATCCATAAATGAGGGGGTTGAAGGGTAAGGGGAATGGGTGGGGTTTCCGGGGTTGAGCTAGGCGACCGCCGGCGTAAGGCCAGCGGCGGGCTTGGTTGTCGCTTGGGGGCTGCGCAGGGGCTGGAGGGCCGTTGTCCAGCGCAGCAGTTCACTGAGCATGTCGTGGGCGGCCTTCCCGGAAACGGCGTTGGGTACAAATTCGCCCTGCCCGTTGATGAACTGGTCGAAGAAGGGCGTAGCCACCGTTTCCGGGAGCGGCACCATCTTGAGGGTGGCGCTCCACTGGCGGGTGTGCGGGTGCTGGTAGTGATGATTTTGAGCTTATGCATGGGTGGAGGTGGTGGTGGAAAAGCAACGCTACGTAAGGGGCGTGCCAACCCTACTTGACAAAAAAGTGCCAGAAGGCCCTGCTGCCCGCCGGAGAAATCAAAAAAAGGGGGCGGGGAGCGCAAAAAGGGATATTTGCGAGCGGGTTCCCGGGGAAGGGGCAGGGCAGGCGGCTTTGCCAGCCTCCGAGCCTTCCGAGTTTGCTACGCATCTTCCTCCGCCAGCGCGGAGGAGCCCTTCGCGCAATCGTGGAGAAAAGCCCGCCTGCGGATTAGCACAACTGGCTGAAATGGTTTTATCTTTAGCCGCCGGTCTTCACCTATCGTTCAACCGATGCAAAGGGTAGCACCGTTTCCCGGTGCCGGCCCCTGTTTTGTCTTATCAAGCTTACCATTCGCCGTCACTGCCTATGCAAGCCTTACGTAATTACATTGACCGATACACCGCGGGCACCATTTCGGACGCCGATTTTGCGGTGGTAAAGAGTGTGTTCAGGCCCCGGAAACTGCGCCGCCGGCAATACTTCCTGCAGGCTGGTGAGGTGTGCAAGCATTTCGCCTTCGTCGTGGAGGGGGCGCTGCGCCAGTACAGCGTGGACGAGAAGGGCTCCGAGCACATCCTCAACTTTGCCGTCGAAAACTGGTGGGCGG
This sequence comes from uncultured Cytophagales bacterium, assembly GCA_902805615.1. GTDB lineage: Bacteria > Bacteroidota > Bacteroidia > Cytophagales > 172606-1 > CADCTQ01. The sequence continues at coordinate 49,146 of CADCTQ010000001.1, read as the reverse complement.
GCGACCGCGAAAGCTTCGTGATGCTGACTCCCTCCCAATACCACATTGATGCGCTGGAAGATTGCCAGCTCCTGCTGATCACCAACGCCGGGTTGCACGATTTGCTCCAGGCAGTGCCCGCCTTTGCCTTGATGGTGCGGGAGATGGATGAGCGAAACTCCATTGCCACCCAGAAGCGGCTGTACGCCTCCATCGGCCACTGTGCCGAAGAACGCTACGAGCAACTGGTCAAAAGGCATCCCGACTACCTGCAACGGTTTCCCCAACACATGATTGCTTCTTACCTGGGCATTTCACCCGAAACGCTCAGCCGGGTGCGCCACAAAGTGCTGCACAAACCCTGAGAGGTGCAGCGGCGCTTTGCCCGGCCGGCGTCTTGACTTTTGTCAAGGAAATTTCCCCGGTTCGGTCAATGGTAAGGGGCCTCCCACGGTGCCATTTTTGTTTCGTCAACGCAGTGAACCCATTCACTGCCTTAAGCGGAGATACAACCATGGAAAAGACCACCATAACCAGCTACGGCGGCGTGCATGCCAACGTGGGCGACCTGCTCGTCAACCGTTTGCTGCCCAACCGCTACCGCCCGGCCGCCGGCCCCTCCGCGTTCCCGGACCACGGGTACCCTTCGGAGCACCGCCCCAACACGCCCGGGGTGCCCACCGGGGCCTTTGCCCATCCGCACCGCGGCATTGCCACCTTCACCTGCTTGCCGGCCGGGTCGCCGGAGCCCTGCGACGGCCACGGCCACACCGGCACCGTGGACGCAGGGGGAGCGCAGCGGATGAAGGCCGGTGACCAAACGGGGGAGCGCTGACACGCCAACGTACGGGGTGCCTCTCACTTTCTCAGGATTACGCGCAGAGCAAGACCAGTTCTATTGGTTTTTTTAGTTGATCGCATTTTTAAACTTTTGCTCCTTCACGGGACTGGACCCTTCGTAAACAAAACGAATTTTGGCAAATACAAACAAAAATCGCAAATCTATTAAGGATTCCTCTGTGGCAGGTTCTGCCGGGATCTCCGGAACTGCATCTGCTACGGATGCCGCGAAAAAAGAGCACGAACAGTTCGTATTACTGGCATTAAGCATAAATATTGCGAAAGTCAGGGATAAAAAAGATTTGTTGCAGCTCCTCAAAACCCAATTGCAAGCGTTATTTCCCATTGTCGGATTTGGCATCACATTGTTGAATGAAGATGGAAAATCACATAGCCCTTTCGTGGTTGACTCCGAGGACCGGATCAGAAATGATGCAGACTTTAAAAGGGTAACCGGGCTTCAGTATAGCACCGAAGACGGTGTTTTCAATAAAATCCTGCGGGCTGACGAACCTTTACTATTGGATGTGGAAGCGCTGGAAGTGAAGAAAGCGGCTTACGTGGATTTCTGGAAGAAGATGAACATTGTCCAGGTCCTGGGCATTACCCTGCACGTGGCAGATAAGCCGCTGGGATGCCTCATCTTGCTTCTGGACTCTCATCGTTCAGCTGCAATCCGGATTGACTTATTAAAAACGGTCAGCGCCCAGATTTCAGTAGCGGTTTCAAATATTATTGCAAATGAGGACATCGTACGAAGAGAGGAAGAAAAAACAACACTGCTCTTGTTGTCCAACGAAATCGCCGCATTAAAAAACAGGAATGATTTGTTTCACGTAGTGAATACCAAGTTGAAACAGCTGTTCGCTATTTCCGAGTTTGGCATTGCCTACGTAGATCCGGATAACAAAACGTACCGGGCTTTCGTGCTGGACCTCGAAGAACCGATAACGAACCACACCGCTTACAACAAGGTAACTTCCGATAAATACAGTGTCACGGACCCGGTATTCAGTAAGGTCATGCAGTCGGCGGAGCCCGTGTTATTTGATGTGCGTGCGCTGGCCGAAGAAGCCGGGGTGCCGGCATACGTCCATTTTTGGCAGAATGTAGGTCTTCAACACGTTTTGGGTGTGGCGCTCAGGGTGGGTGGAACCAATATCGGCTGCGCTTTCATTCACATGAATGAAAGATCGGCGCATGCGCTGAACGTGAATTTGATCAAAGGGGTATGTGCCCAACTGTCCGTTGCCGTTTCAAACATAAGGGGCAATGAAGAAATAGCCAGGAGGGAACGTGAACGGGAATTGTTGTTATCGCTGAACATAGATATTTCCGCCGTCCGCAACCGGGATGACCTGTCCGGTGTAATGACCCGAAAACTAAAGAGCCTGATCGGATTTACCCGTACGCTGATCGCCACCGTCAATGAAGATCAGTCCACGCTGAGCGAATTTCTGTCGGATTCCCAATCAAGCAGTAAAGGCCATCCGGATTATGCCCGGAATGATGAGATCCTTGTCAAGGTATTCGCCGCGCCGGCGCCCCTTGTCTTTGATCTGCACCAGTTGAACGAGCAGGGTAAGCTGCCGGCATACTTCAAAACGGATTTTGAATCGGGCATCAACTTCGCCGTGATGGTTAAGTTTACCAAAGGGAGAGAGGTCTTCGGCGTCTGGATAATTTTGTTCGATGGCATTACGCCCCCGGAGTCCAGGCTGGTAAGCCTGATTGATGGGTTATGTTACCAGATTGCCATTGCCATCCAAAACATAACGGCCAACAAGGAAATCCAGCACCGGGAGGAAGAAAAGTCCCTGCTGTTGAAATTCAGCAATGTCATTGCTGCCGTAAAAGAAAAAGATGTACTGGCAAAAGTGCTCAAACAACAACTAAAGGATTTGTTCTCGGCAGAAGACTTTCTGATCAATCAACTGGTCAACGACAAAAAAAGCTTTATCCCGCTTCTGTACGATCCGGATGCCGACTTTGTCAAAGATCCTTCCTTTCAGGTACTGTTGAACACGCCAATGAATGTTCAGGATGGGGTCTTCGATAAAATTTTAAACGCCGACGAGCCGGTAACATTCAGTGCAGCAGAGTGGTCAGGCTGGAAAAAGCCGCCGGCCTATGAAAGCACCGCCAAAGCAATCGGCCTGAAGAAAATGACCGGTGTGCGCATCCGCCTGGGTGAGGAAGACATTGCCGTGCTGAACTTGAGGCACGAAAACTTTGACCTGACTCCGACCCAGTATCAGCTCCTGAAAAGCATTTGCGCTCAAATCGCATTTACCGTTTCGAATCTGATCGCCAAAAACGAAACCAAAGCAAAGGAACAGGAAAAAACCAGCTTGTTGGAATTCAGTAATGCAATTGCCTCCGTGAGAGAAAAGGATGTACTGGCGAAAGTATTGAAGAAACAATTGAAACAACTGTTCGGGATCGAAGATTACGCGATTCACGCGATCAGCAAAGACAAAAAAACGCACAGACCGGTGTTGTTCGATCCCGATGCCGACTTTGCTTTGCACCCTGACTTTAAAAAAATGATAGGAATCGAAACCGATGTGAATGATGGGGTGTTCAATACGGTAATCGATTCCGAAGAGCCGGTGATTTTTAATGTATCGGATTGGTTGAATTCCGCAAGTCCCCCTACGTACGCCAAAGCTGCCAAAGACATCCAAATGACGACAATGGCCGGCGTGTCCATCAGGTTGGGAAAGGAAGCCATAGCGGTCATGAATTTCAAACAAGATGCTTCAAACCAATTCGCCACCAAAAAGCCCCTTTTCAAGAGTATCTGTTCGCAGTTAGCCATTGCCGTTTCCAATATCATAGCCAATGAAAAAATTGAGAACCAGCTCTATCAGATTGAGCAATACCGGCAGCGGCTGGAAGAAGAAAAAACGTACCTTCAGGAAGAAATAGAAACCTCGCATAACTATTCGGAAATTATCGGTGAAAGCCCGGCGATCAGGAAAGTTTTTCAATTGGTGAAACTGGTTGCCTCTTCGGAAAGCACTGTTTTGTTGCTGGGAGAAACCGGTACCGGGAAAGAATTGATTGCCAGGGCAATCCATAATTCGTCGCCCCGGAAGAACAAGCTGATGATCAAGATCAACTGCGCAGCCTTACCCCCTAACCTGATTGAAAGCGAGTTGTTCGGACACGAGAAAGGAAGCTTTACCGGCGCCATTGAGCGCCGGATCGGCAAATTTGAACTGGCCCATCACGGTACGTTATTCCTGGATGAAATTGGAGAAATGCCTTTGGAACTGCAGGTAAAATTGCTGAGGGCGCTGCAGGAAAAAGAAATAGAGCGGGTTGGCGGGAAGATCACCATTAAAACGGACGTCCGTATCATCGCTGCGACCAACCGTGATCTGGAGAAACTGGTGGAAGAGGGAAAATTCAGAATAGATCTATACTACCGGTTGCACATTTTTCCCATCCATTTGCCACCCCTTCGCGAACGCCGGGAAGACATTCCTTTGCTGGCCAATCATTTTATATTCCGTTTCGCTAAAAAGTCCGGACGAAGAATCAAAAACCTGAACAACGAGGCTTTGAAAGAACTGATGCACTACCACTGGCCGGGCAATATACGTGAACTGGAGCATTTGATTGAACGCAGTATACTGCTCTCACCCGGCGAAATTATAACGGAAATTCACCTTCCCCTCCAGAAACAATCTATTGCCGAAAATAATCCGGCGGCTGCGGAAGAACTGATCATCAAGACCATTGATGAAAATGAGCGGGATTACATCCTGAAAGTATTGAAGTACTGCAAAGGCAGGATTTCGGGAGCAAGGGGGGCTGCTGAATTACTCGGCATCCCGCCATCCACGCTAAACTCCCGCATGAAACGACTGGGAATCAAGCGGGAACATATTGCCTGAGTCAGGTAGTCATTTTTACAACGCCTGCTGCAAACCCGGTATGGGTTGCCGGGAAAATTCTATTAACCTCGTACACTTCCAGCAAGGCTGCGGGCTGTTGTCAGTATTTGCCGGCAGTGTACTTGCCTCCTGTAAATTGATGTTTATGGGAGGTTAAATGAACTTAATTCAAGCTCCCGGCAAGCAACGGGAAGTTATACATGCCGTGTCGCGATATTTCGCCAGCCCGTTGCGAATCAGCGGAATATCGCGACCTTTTTTGCGGCTTGCCCCGGGTAAGTACCTGCCCGTTAGCTCCTTGGCCGGTGGCACATTTTTAGTTATATACCCACTGTGTATTCAATCGGAGGTTCAAAAGGTTAGGGTGCTGGCTGCAAAATTTTTTTGCCTTTGCCAACGCACTGATCAATTGACGAAACGATTGAGTAAATGAAACCTGACGAATGCCTGTCGGTTTGTTGGACGCATCCGGACTTTAGATGATCGAAGCAATAACGTAAAGTAATTGGCTATTTCTACCACAGTTATGACAACTTGCAAACCGAACTCATCTGCACGGCAGTATTGCATTCATGGCGCCAATCCCGACGTAACCCAGGTGCGGATGAGTGAGGATATGGCGCCTGCCGTCAATGCGTACAATAGTTCTTTCCCCACAAGTTTGAAAAACCTGCAAATTGACCCATCCGGATTGCAAAGTATAACCACGCACGAACCACCCATGCTTGGGCAGTTTTACCCTGGTGCGTTACAGATGGGTGGGTCACTTACAGAAAAAATGTTAAGCATTACGGGCATCGGCAGCCCCGTCTTCCTGGTCGTTTTCCTGCGTTTTCTCTACGTTCGCTTTGTTTCCGCATGGCACAATAAACAATCATTGAAAGAGCAGTCACGAACAGGTGATGCTCAGCAACTTGAATTACCGGTTGCCTACGAAAAACTGCAGGAAAGGTACGAAGAGGTCATGCAGAAGAACCAGGTCTTGCAGCAATTGCTGACCGAGAAAGAGTGCATGCTGAAAGAGATTCACCACCGGGTGAAAAACAACCTGCAGGTAGTGATGAGCCTTTTGAACTCGCAGGCTGATTTCCTGGAGGATAAGGTGGCCCTTTCTGCCATCCGGGAGAGTCAGCACCGGGTACGGGCCATCTCACTCATTCACCAGAAGCTCTACCAGTCAGAAGGGGTGGCCCGCATCCCCATGCGTGACTACATCGAAGAAGTAGTGGCCTACCTGCACCAGTCCTACTGCCTGCACCACACGGTGCGTTTTGAGCTGCAGGTAGAACCCATCGAACTGGACGTTACCCAAGCCCTGCCCTTAGGGCTCATCATCAACGAGGTCATCACCAACGCCTTCAAGTACGCCTTCCCGGATGGCCGCCCCGGCACGGTACGCCTCTCGCTGCACCGGCTGGCGAAAACGACTTACCAGCTTACCATTGCCGACAACGGGGTAGGCTTACCGGCCCATTACGACCCCTCGCAGAGTCCCTCCCTGGGCATGACGCTTTTGCACGGCTTTTCCGGCCAGTTGGGCGGCGAACTCACCATCACCAGCCGGCAGGGATTAAACTTCAGCTTAGTGTTTGCCGAGGAGCAACTGAGCCCGGTCTACGCCCGGTAACTGGCTGGCTGCTGCCCGTTGCCCCACCGTTTCCCGGGCGATCTGCCGGTATTTTTTGATTCTGCCACTTCCTTTGATACCCATTTCTGTGCTTCCGGCCCGTCCGTCCGGCCAGGCTATTGGTGGCAATCTTTTCCTCCGATCCCGGAAACGCGCCGCAGGAAGTCGTGACATTGCACGGCACGTCCCTGAGAGTGAACAAGCTCCATGTATCCCCCAATACGTCCGGTGTAAAGTTGACCGGGCAGCCTGACCGGTATGGTGTCAGGTTTATAAAAATAATCGGAAATATGCTTGCATGATGCAAGTTAAATGAGATACCTTTGTACTTGTAATTCGCAAGTGAAAGTGCTCGTTTTTCCGATCAATCAAAAGCCAATGACCATGCAAACGAACCAACCGTTGCTCCAGCCTGTGCAACTGGGAGGGCTTTACGGGCGACGAAAACGGGTATACCGATTACCCGGCACTGGCCCCCGTCGGTTTGCCCGTCACGGGCAGCAAAACGATCCCCGGCCCCGTGGTTTTTCCCCAGCCGGCCTGAGCCGGCAATGGCCTCCGCCGGAACGGAGGTTCGGGGAAAACTACTGCCGCACGGAGGGGTAGGCCAGCCTCCGCCGGGCCGGCACAATCACAAGCGCCTGTTATCCAGTTGACTGCGACAAAAAATGAAGCAAGGTGCCCGCTGGCATCAGAATGGCCCCCGGGTAGTGGTAAAAACCGAACTGATACGGCAGGATTGTAGCGGACGATTAAAAGCCGGATGGCAGGTCCTGATCACTGCAATCATAGCTTGTCTACCAGTTTTGCCCAAAGGTGTCATGTTAGGTGACCAGTTCCGATTTTACCACTACCAAAGGGCTGACCTACGAAAAAGCCCATCCCGAAGTAAAATCTGATTCATCCGTCATTTGACAATCAATAATGAGTAAAACCGAGTAAAACCATGTCTAAGATCATTTTCATTACGGGCACCAGCACCGGCTTCGGCAAACTGATGACCATCACCCTATCGGCCGCCGGCAACACGGTCGTTGCCGCCATGCGGGGCACGACGGGCAAGAACGCCGCCGTAGCCCGCGAACTGGCCGCCCTGCCCAATGTGGAAGTAGCCGAGCTGGACGTCACCAGCGACGAGTCGGTGCAGGGGGCCGTGGACCAGGTCCTGCAAAAGCACGGGCGCATTGACGTACTGGTCAACAACGCCGGCATATCAGGTTTCGGCCTGGTGGAAGCCTACTCGCTGGAGCAGGTACGCCAGCTCTTCGAGGTGAACTTCTACGGGGTGCTGCGCACCTACCAGGCGGTGCTGCCGGCCATGCGCAAAGCCGGAAAGGGCCTCATCATCAACCTTTCCACCGGCGCCTCCGGGCACGCATTGCCCTTCATGGCGCCCTACCTGGCCTCCAAGTTCTCCGTGGAAACCATTACCGAAGGCATCCAGGAGGAGTTGCGCGACTACAACATTGAGAATGTAACCATCCAGTCGGGGGTATATCCTACCGAGGGAACCAACGGAAGTAAAACCGGCGCCAATGCCGACCGGGATGACGTTGCCGCCGAGTACGGCAGTGCGGCAACCGAGAAGTTCCAGGCCTTCGGGGCGGGCCTGTTCGGCAAAATCGCGTCCTTCAACATGAACCCGCAGACGGTTGCCGACGGCGTACTGGCCCTGGTGAACCTGCCCGACGGCACCCGCCCGCTGCGCTACCCGCTCGATGCAGTGGCCGAAGGCACCGACGTGGAGTTCATCAACGCCCGCGCCGAGATCAAGGCCCGGTGGCTGGCCAAATACACCGCTTAACCCAACGAACCGTTATGACTGATCAAGTGCAGGCTGACATCGAAAAGATCCGGACCCTGAAGGCGCGTTATTGCCGTTTCCTGGACACCAAGCAGTGGGAGGCTTTCGGCCGGTTGCTGTCGGAAGACGTGGTGGTAGCGTTTTACGACACGGCGGGCAAGTTGCAGATGAAAGTAGAAGGCCGCGACGAACTCATGCGCCAACTGCCGGCCTACTTCGACCCGGCCCAGTCGGTGCACCAGGTCAAGCACCACGAGATTGAACTGCTGACGCCCACCACGGCGCGGGCCATCTGGGCGGTGGAGGACATCGTCACCTTTTCCGACCCGGTGCATTCGCCCTCGGCCGTCATCCACGGCTTTGGCTATTACCATGAACATTACCGAAAAACCACCGCCGGGGAGTGGCGCATCACCGGGTACCGGCTGGAACGCCTCAAACTCGATTATACGCCCTGGCCTGCCGGGCAGGTACCGGCCTGACGGGCCGCCTCCTTTTGCAACCAGTGATTATCACCAGAAAAAACAAAACCGTCCAAATCATGGAACAAAACACCTTGCCTGCCCTGGCTAAAGCATCGGCGCGCACCGAAGAGATTGTAACGGGCTTTTTCGAACGGCTGGCCGCCGGCGACCCCGACGGCATGGCCGAACACTTCGCCGAAGCGATTGACTGGTACGTGCCCGGGGATACGGCCCTGCCCTGGATCGGCCGCCGTTCGCGCCGCAGTGAAGTAGCGGGTTATTTCCGCACCATGTGGCCCCATTTCGTACCGGGCAAGAGCACGGCCAGCGTCGAAAAGCTGATCGTGTCGGGCAACGACGCCGTCATGCTGGGCACTTTCACCCATACGGTCGCCAGCACCGGCCGGTCCTTCACCACCCCGGTGGCCATGCACCTGGCCGTGGACGGCGACCGGATCGTTAAACTGGATCTGTACGAAGACACCTGGGCGGTAAGCAAGGCCTTCTTCGACTAGCCGCCACCCGGTCCGGGCGCAAGGGCGGGCACAACCTGCAAGTGGTCATGAGTTTGCTCAACTCCCAGGCCGTTCCGCCGGGGCGCATCATCAACGAAGCCCTCAGCAACGCCTTCAAGTACGCCTTCCCCGACGGCCGCCCCGGCACGGTGTGTTTGAGCCTGCGCCGGCCGGCGGCAAGGACTTGCCAACTCACCATTGCCGACAACGGCGTGGGCCTGCCGGCTAACTACGATCCTTCCCGGAGCCGTTCGCGGGGCATGACGCTCCTGCACGGCTTCAGCGGGCAGTTGGGCGGCGAACTGGTCATCACCAGTCCGCCCGGCCTGTCCATTTCCCTGGTGTTCGAAGCGGAACAACTCAACCCGGTCTTGGCCCCGGTGGCCCAGGCCGGGTAGTCCCGTCTGCCTCCCCCTGCTCTGCGCACCAGTTCCTGCTACTCCTTCCGGAGGCCACTTGATTGTGCTGGCCTCCGCACCGGGCGCAACCCCGTACGTTTTTCCTGCCCCCCCAACCGGTCCGATGGGTCGGGGGCTTGCACTGCCTGGTGGAGTGGCATGACGAAAACTCCGCCGCGTTGGAGCAACTTCCGGTTGTTTTTGGGTTGCGTACGTGCCTGCATTCCTCCCTAACGGCCTGTCTATAAATAATTTATCCGAATATCATCCTCTTTGCCGGGCTTGCCCCCGGCTTGGTACCCTATTTGGCCCCCAACCCCCGGCAGGTACTGCTTTATTCACTCTTTTCCCCTACTACGCATGGCAACACCCATCAACCAAGGATTCGGCGGCAAACGTGAGTCCGATCAAATTGAACTCGTACCGGGGCCGTCCGCCCTTTCGGACGAACTCGCCTACGCGTCGGCCTACGAACTGGCCGCCCGCATCCGCCGGCGCGACCTCTCACCGGTAGAGGTCGTCGAGGCATTCATCGCCCGCATCGAGGCCCGCAACCCGAGCCTCAACGCCCTGGTCTACCTGGGCTTAGACGACGCCCGCCGCGCGGCCAAAGCCGCCGAAGATGCCCTCATGCGCGGGACCGACCTGGGACCGCTGCACGGCGTGCCCACGGCCATCAAAGACCTGTTCGACTTCAAACCGGGCTGGCCCTCTACGCTGGGGGGCATCCGCGCGCTCAAAAACAACCTTGCCAACTCCTACTGCCCCTACGCCGAACGCATGGAGCGCGCCGGGGCCATCCTTTTGGGCAAAACCAACAGTTCGCTCATGGGCTTCCGCGGCACCTGCGACAACTACCTGTTCGGGGCCACGCGCAACCCGTTCAACCTGGCCAAGAACTCGGGCGGCTCCTCGGGTGGCAGTGCGGCGGCAGTGGCCGACGGCCTTTTGCCGCTGGCCGAGGGTACCGATGCGGGCGGTTCCATTCGTATCCCCTCTTCCTGGTGCGGTGTGTACGGCTACAAAGCCTCCTTCGGGCGGGTGCCCTTCCTGACGCGTCCCAATGCCTTCGGCAACGCCGACTCCCCATTCCTCTTTGAGGGGCCCATCACCCGCACCGTGGAGGACGCCGCCCTGGCGCTCACCGCCCTGGCCGGCTACGACCCGCGCGACCCCTTCAGCCTGCAGAATCCGACCACTGATTACCTGGCGGCTACGCGCCGCCCGGTCCGCGGCCTGCGCATCGCCTACAGCCCCGGCTTCGACGTGTTCCCCGTCGAGCGCGGCGTGTCGGAGGTGGTAAGCCGGGCGGTGCGGGCCTTCGAGGAGGCCGGCGCGCACGTGGAGGAGGTCAAACTGGGCATCACCCGTCCGGGCAGGGAAATCAGCGACGTGTGGTCGCGGCTCTACATGCTCATCAACCTGCACGCGTTAGACAACTTCAAGCGGGGCGGGCTGGACCTGCTGGGCGACCACCGCGACGACTTCCCGCCCGAGTACCTGTACTGGGTTGAGCAGGGCCGCCGCATGTCGGCGTTGGATTTCTACCGCGACCAGGACGTGCGTACGGAGGTCTACGACGCCATCCAGGGCGTACTCAATTCGTACGATCTGCTGATCTCGCCCACGCTTGCCTGCCTGCCGGTGGACAATGCCGCCGACGGCAACACGGTGGGGCCGCGCAGTATCAATGGCGAGGAGATCGACCCGCTGATCGGCTGGTGCCTGACGTATTTCCTCAACTTCTCGGGCCACCCGGCCGCCTCGATTCCGGCGGGCCTCTCGCCGGAAGGACTACCGGTGGGCATGCAGATCATTGGCCGGCGCTACGCCGACGCCGAGGTGCTGGCGGCAAGCGCCGCCTTTGAGCGGCTGCGGCCGTGGCGCGACAGCTACCAGGCGTGCCGCGAGCGGCCCCTGGGCACGTAAGGCGAAGGCCGGCCGGTTTCCATCCGGATATGCTCCCGTGCACGGTGTCCGTTTGTAAGGAAGTTAACCCAAAGACTATCCTTCAGACGGACACTCTTTTTATGTGATCAGCATACATTTTCCCGGGGGTCGCGCTGCCCTTTTGCAAGCCGGCTGACTCTCAACAATAGGTCAGCTAACCTGTGACCGTGCGGCTAGAGGTTCATTCTTGCAACCCGTGCCCTGCGGGTCTGAACTGCCAACCTGCCGGCCTGTTAATCAACGCAATTGTACCAAAACCCGGAATGACCTCCATTGAGTCGGATAAACTCCGCGCCCGCGTAGTACATCCGAATCGACGACGAGGTTGATGCCAGGATGGCGTTACCTGCAAAAGTGCATTTTTTTTGCCCTGCTGCCCTTTTTAGAAATAATGATGTACCGGGCACTCCGCAAGTACGGCGTTTGAATACACCCCGCCAGGCACCGTTGCAGTAGACCCGTAAGGCTGCTGCCCCGGTTTTTCCACAGCCGCTTTCTAATCGCTCTCCTTACTTCTTTGGCCATGACAACGCTACAATCTGATCCGCCGCAAGCCCTCCGGGACTTCACGCAGGTAGACCTGGCCCTCGCGGGAAACGCCGATGCCTGCTCCTGCGGGGAGATTGCCACTGCCCTGCGGCCCGCTGCGAATGCCGGCTGTACCCGCCTGTACTTTACATTTTACAATGTTTTAACCCAATTCACCCAATCAACATGATCACTACAGAAAAAATGACCACCAGCAAGTGGACCGTTGACCCGGCCCACAGTGAAATTCAATTCAAAGTAAAACACCTGATGATTACTACGGTGACCGGCTATTTTACCCGCTACAGCCTTGAAGTGGAAACAGAAGGGGAGGACTTTACGAAGGCTTCTCACATTCGGTTCACGGCCGACATTGACTCAGTCAACACCAATAACGCGCAAAGGGATACCCACCTCAAGTCGCCCGACTTCTTCGATGCAGCCACCCACGCCCAACTCACGTTCACGGGCCGAAAATTCGAAAAGTCGGGTGACGACTATCAGCTGCACGGCGACCTCACCATCCGCGACGTCACCCGGCCGGTGACGGTGCGGGTGGATTACGCAGGCACGGTGGTGGACCCGTACGGGCAGACCAAAGCGGGCTTTACCATCGATGGCAAGATCAGCCGCAAGGCATTCGGCCTAACCTGGGATGCAGTGACCGAGGCCGGCAGTGTGGTAGTCAGCGACGAGATTCGGCTGCACGCTGAGGTACAACTCGTCAAAGGAGCGTAGGGATTCTATGCCGGTAGCGCCTCCACCCTGGCAAAACGGCTGCATTGAACGTTCCAACCGCACGGATAAGGAAAAACTCTTCAACCGATTCCGCTTCTGCTCTTCTGAGGAACGCAAGTGCTGTCTCAAACTCTGGGAGTACGGGTACAACTACAAGCGGCCTCACCAGGGACATTCTCCCGCCTGTTCCCTCTTGAATGCCTTTTCATTCAAGAGGGACAGGTTCTGGGTCGGATAAGGCAGGAAGAATAGTATCTAGCTAAGAATTTTCAAAATCGGGAAAGTGTAGCGGATCTTGTGCACCTTCACCAATGATTCTCCTCCTTAAATGCGGCTGTAGTACTGGGTGCAAAAGACTGGTAAAGCCTTGCCGGTGGGCTGAAGTTGATTCCATTGGTAAGGTTCTGCCGGTGCCGGTTAGTCTTCTTCCTCTTAATTTATTACAGATGTGAGCCGGCGGCCCTTTTTCCGCCTGCCTGCACCCCGCCGCAAGCCCATCCCCGCCGGCGGGAAGCGGAGCCTGGCGCCGCGGGAGTACTTTCAGCCCGCAGCCGGACGGAAGTCTGGCTGTAGCGGGCAAACGCCCGGCTGCCGGAAGGTAACCGCCGGCTTTTCTTCAGAAAGCACGGGCCTGGTAAGTTCCCCCTTAACCCCGGCGCCTCTCTACCGCAAAAGGCTTTTCCGGTGGCTTTTCTTACCTGCCGCAGGCCCCTCCCGGCCCGGGCCAACAACCGGCGGGTGTCGCCAATGGAGTAACTAGCAAAAATATTACATTACTGCCGGTTACTGTTTTTTTCTATCCTGCATGCAGCAAACACGTCTACGCTTTCTCCATTGGCTGGTCCTGCTGATGGGCCTTTTTTCCTCCCTTTCCCTGCGGGCCCAGCACCAGTACCAGTACCAGGGTCAGATCGGTTCTGAAGCATTTGGCTTGGTTCAGTTCCATAATCCTTCGGAAGTAGCCGTCGATGGCTCAGGCAATGTGTACGTAGCCGACTTCTCCAACAACCGGGTCCAGAAGTTCGACGCCTCGGGGCAGTTTCTCCTCAAGTTCGGCGCTCTTGGATCAGGGGACGGACAGTTTCGGGGTCCGGTTGCCGTGTTCGCAGATGGAACGGGCAATGTGTACGTAACCGATCGCAGCAATTACCGGATCCAGAAGTTCAACGCTTCCGGGCAGTTTCTGGCTAAGTTCGGCGCTCTCGGATCAGGGGACGGACAGTTTATAAATCCTGCCAGCGTAGCCGTTGATGGCTTAGGCAATGTGTACGTAGCCGATCAAAACAATCACCGGATTCAGAAGTTCAACGCGTCGGGCCAGTTTCTCCTCAAGTTCGGCTCTTCCGGAACAGAGGATGGACAATTTCAGTATCCTGCCGGCGTAGCCCTCGATGGCTCAGGCAATGTGTACGTAGCCGACTTATCCAATGACCGGATCCAGAAGTTCAACGCTTCGGGGCAGTTTCTCGCCAAGTTCGGCTCCCGGGGAACAACGGATGGAAAGTTTATAAATCCTATCGGCGTAACCGTTGATGACTTAGGCAATGTGTACGTGGCCGACTACTCCAACAACCGGGTCCAGAAGTTCAACGCGTCGGGCCAGTTTCTGACCAAGTTCGGCGCTCTCGGATCAGGGGACGGACAGTTTGTAAATCCTGCCGGCGTAGCCCTCGATGGCTCAGGCAATGTGTACGTAGCCGATCAAAACAATCACCGGATTCAGAAGTTCGACGCCTCGGGCCAGTTTCTCCTCAAGTTCGGCTCTTCCGGAACAGGAGATGGACAATTTCGGTCTCCTGACGGCCTGGCAGTTGATGCCGCCGGCAATGTGTACGTAGCCGATCAGAACAATCACCGGGTGCAGAAGTTCAACGCCGCCGGGCAATTCCTCCTCAAGTTCGGTTCTTTTGGAACCGGGGATGGACAATTTCGGTCTCCTGACGGCCTGGCGGTTGACGCCGCCGGCAATGTGTACGTAGTTGATAAAAACAATAACCGCATCCAGAAGTTCAACGCCGCCGGGCAGTTGCTGGCTAAGTTCGGCGCTGGAGGCGGCGGAGACGGACAGTTTCTGGATCCCCAGGGAGTAGCCGTCGATGGCTCAGGCAATGTGTACGTAGCCGACTTCTCCAACAACCGGGTCCAGAAGTTCGACGCGTCGGGGCAGTTTCTCCTCAAGTTCGGCACTGTTGGATCAAGGGATGGCCAGTTTTATTATCCTACTGGTGTAGCCGTCGATGGCGCCGGCCATGTGTACGTAGCCGACGCAAACAACAACCGGGTCCAGAAGTTCGACGCGTCGGGGCAATTCCTCCTCAAGTTCGGCTCTTTTGGCGCAGGAGACGGACAATTTCAATATCCTTACGGCCTGGCGGTCGATACGGCCGGCAACGTTTACGTAACCGACCAATCCAATAACCGGGTCCAGAAATTCAGCGCCTCGGGGCAGTTGCTGACTATGTTCGGCGCTGGAGGAGCAGGAGACGGAGAGTTCCAGTATCCTGCTGGCGTAGCCGTAAATGGTGCCGGCGATGTGTATGTAGCCGATGCAAACAATTACCGGGTCCAGGTTTTTTCTCCTTGCCCTGCGCTTGCCTTTAGCCCCTCTGCCCTGACCGGCGGCACAGTAGGGCGGGCCTATTTCCAGGCGGTCAGCGGTGCTCCTGCCGGCTATGTCTACTCGGCCACCGGTTTGCCGGCCGGCCTGGTCATCAGCCCCACCGGGGTTATCTCCGGTACGCCTGCCGTAGCTACTGCTTCCCCGGCCACGGTAACCGTGTCGGCCACCGACGGCGCTTGTTCCGGTTCGGTTACCTATTCGCTCAGCATTGCCAAACGCTCCCAACTCATCACCTTCAACACCCTGCCCGCCCGGACGATTGGTGATTCGCCTTTCACGCTGACGGCTACGGCTTCTTCCGGACTAAGCGTAAGCTATACGAGTTCCAACCCGGCGGTGGCTACTGTTTCGGGTAGCACCGTCACCCTGGTGGGCGTGGGTACAACCACCATTACCGCTTCCCAGCCCGGCGATGAGACGTACCAGGCGGCAGATGACGTGGCGCAGCATCTGGTCGTGACTGCCACCGGGACCAATACCTGGAACGGGATCGGGGCCTGGACTACTACCGGTAACTGGAGCTACAAGAGCACGCCGGGCAACAACTCGGATGCCGTGATCGCCAGCGGGGTGACCACCATTGCCGGCACGGCCCGCGTGCGGAACCTGACCATCCGGAACGGCGCCCGGTTAGAAATACCCGCCGGGCAAAGCCTGGTGATCTGGGGTGACCTGGCTAATAACGGCGGCAGCATTACCGGAACGGGCAGCGTGCAGTTTGCCAAAGCCGGTACGGCCAGCCTGACGGGAGCCCTGCTGGTGGGCGGCACAGTGCAGGTCCTTTCCGGTACCACGCTTAACACCAATGATCACCTCACGCTGGCATCAGGCGCCATTCTCCTGCACGGCATTGGTACGGTCAACGGCGGGGGCAGTGTAGTGGGCAACATCACTACTCAGCGCAGTGGCAAAACGGGCGGGGCCTACAACGGCTGGTCGGCTCCGGTAGCCGGCGTGAACGCAAGCGTACTGGGCAGCACCGTGTACCGCTACGATGAGGCGCGTCCCTACGCCAATCACCAGCGCTGGATTGCGGCCGCTACGGGAGGGTTGCAACCTGGGAAAGGGTATTTTGCCTACGGGGCGGGCAGTCCCTCCTTCACGGGTACGGCCAACAACGGCACCATTGCCCTGCCGCTCTCCTACACGGCGGCCCATGTAGCGGGAGAAAGAGGCTTCAACCTGGTGGGCAACCCTTACCCGGGACCCATCAGTTACAGTGCCCTCATCCGTGCCAATCCTTCCATCAACGGGGCCGTCTACTTCTGGGACGACGACAACACCGGCGGCAGTGGCTACGCCAATTCGGACTACGCGGTAAAAACCGCCGCGGGAACCGTATCCGGCCCCAATACCGGCACGCTGGCCGACGATGAGATTGCCTCTCACCAGGGATTTTTCGTAGAAGCCAATGCGGTGGGCAGCATCACCTTTACCAATGCCATGCGCACGGGTACGGCAAATACCAAATTCTTCCGGCAGCAGGCCGACCAGACCCAGCGGCTAAAACTCTCGCTGAGCGGAGCGGGTAAGTACAACGAAACCCTCATTGCTTTCCTGGCCGATGCCACCGAAGGACAGGACCGCTGGTACGATGCCCTCAAGCTGAAAGGCAATGCCGACCTTTCGGTCTGCTCCCGCAATACGGACGGCGATTACGCCATCCAGGCCCTGCCCCTGCTGGCCCGGGAGAGAACCCTCGCCTTGGGGGTACAGGCAAGCAAAGCGGGAGCGTATACCTTCAGGGTCAACGCGCTGGAAAGAGTAGACGAAACGTTCGGCATCCTGCTGGAAGACAAAAAGACGGGTACGTATTACGACTTGCGCAAGCAGGCAAGCATCGGCTTAAACCTGGAGGCGGGAAGCGATCCGGCCCGTTTCGTGCTGCACTTTACCCGCCCGGCTTCAACGCCTGCCACCCCGGTGGCAGGCGCCCCGGGCCAGATTCCCGCTACGCGGGCAGAACCCGCATCCGCAGCGAAAGAGACGGTTCGGATCTTTGCGATTGGCCAGCACATTTACGTTCGTTTCCCGGATGCTTCCTCGAAGTGGGCTTCGGCTGAACTGTATTCGCTGAGCGGGCAGAAGATGGAAGGCTTCCCCGAGCGGGCTTTAGTGAACGGAGAGCTGCATCTGCTGAGCCAGGTAAGGGAAAAGCAAGTGTACCTGCTCCGCGTGACTACGTCAACGGGCGTGTTCACCAAAAGAGTGCTGGTAGGATTCTGATCCGGAGCGCCTGCCCTGAGAGGGAAAAAAAGCACCCGCCGGGCAAAGCTCCCGTCGGTACTTCCCGAAAGCGAACCGCGGTTGATATTGTAAAGCTATATCAGGACAAGACGCTTCCTTGACACAGTTCATTTGACACGCTCGCTGTGCCCGCAGTGGTTTGGATACCCTTTGGTGCAGAAGTAAATAAACCACGGTGGACACAGCAAGCAAGGTAGCGTTGTGGTTCGTTCGCCCTGGCCTCTTTCGGGTTCCGCAGGTTCAGCGCTTAATCCAACCTGAACTGGCCGTCCTGGTATATCACTCTTTCCGTGCCGTTGCGCAGCCGTGCCGTAACCGTCCGGTCGCTGGTGCTGATGATATCGGTATGTACCTTGGGGCAACTGTTATATCCCATCTGCGCCCATTCCTCCTCGGTTACGGCCGCCAGATCGCCCGGAAAGGTATCCTTATAGGCATTGCCCAGGGCAATGTGGGTGTTGCCAAAGGTGCCGCCCATATTTTCATCATAGAGGGTAGTGGCCATGAACCGGGTGATCTTCGAATGGCGCTTGTCGGTGAGAGAAAACTCGCCAACCTTGTCGGCGTTTTCCTGGGCAATCATTTCTTGGAGGGCTTCTTCGTTTTCGGTAGCTGATGCGGCAACCACCACGCCGTTTTCAAACCGGAGCGATATTCCGGCAATGCGTTTTCCGGAATAATACAGCGGCTGGTTGAAGCGGATGGTGCCGTTGGTGCCCCGCCAGTCGGGCGAGGTGAAGATCTCGAACGAAGGGATATTCTTGCCGCCGCCGCTCAGCCATTTGCGGTTGGGACCAATCTGTAGCGTCAGGTCCACATCATCACCCTTCAGGTGCAGGCGCTCAATTTGGAGGGCATCCAGCTGGTTCTTTATCGCCTCGATCTCCTGTTGCACCTGTTTCCAGCGGCTCACCGGGTCCTCTTCGCGCAGGTAGCAGGCTTCGATGATCTGCTGCCAGTATTCTTCCAGGGATAAGCCTGCTTCATCGGCCATGGACTGTGTTCCGTAAAGACAAAGGGTCCAGGAAAGTTTACCGGCCTGCTCCTTCAACTCCCGCATTTTCATGTAGGGGGCACGGGCACTATTCATTCTGCTGATCCGGGAGGCCGGAATGCCTTCCAGGTAATGTACATCGGGTTCCGAAACAATAAACAGGATATGATCGGTAGCATCCACAATGCCCTGCCAGTAAGGTTTGGCAAAAAAGCCTACCTGCTCATCGGTACCTTCCTGCAACAGGAAACGGACCAGGCTTTGCTCACGCACGTTGTCGGGCAGGTAGTTGGAGATGAGATTGCCGCCTGCACGGTAGATTTCCCGGGCAATGGCAAGGAAAAGACCTTTTGTTACCTCTTGCCCGACAAGAAATACGGTATCCCCTTTATTGATTCCCTGGCCGTTGTTGAGGGCATAGTGCACCATTACCTGGGCGTATTTTTGTAAGAGACTTTCCTCCAGTTGCATCGTTGTCGGTTTAGGAAGGCGAAGTTAAGGGAAAGCACGGGCATTAGCAGGTATTCAAAGTGAGCAGTAGTGGATTGGAATTGCAACAGTTTACTGGATGAATTTTTCAGGCAGCTATTCTTATTTCTTCTAAATAAAACTGGTACTGTTGGGGACTTCGGTTGGCTAATGCGGAATGGCGTCTTCTTTTGTTATACCAGCCCTCAATATATTCGAAGACGGAGAGTTTTGCCTGCTGCTTTGTCGAATAATGTTCATGATAAATCAGCTCTGTTTTCAGCGTTTTAAAGAAGCTTTCCGCTACTGCATTATCCCAACAATTCCCTTTTCTGCTCATGCTTTGCAGCACGGGTAGTCCTTTCAGTTGCTCCTTAAAATCGGTACAGGCATACTGCACCCCTCTGTCAGAATGAAACAACAGTTGCTGCTTTACGGGCCTGTTTCTGATGGCCATCTTCCAGGCCGCTATCGTAGTATCACCAGCTCTCATCGTGTCACTCATTGCCCAGCCAACTACCTTTCTGTCAGCCAGATCTAAGATGGCTGTCAGGTATAGCCACCCTTCTCCAGTTCTGATATAAGTCAGATCTGATACCCACTTCTGCCCATTTGCCTGTGCTGAAAAATCCCGGTTGAGGTGGTTTTCCGCAATAGCATATTCATGATCAGAATCAGTAGTCTGCACCCGGTATTTCTTCCGAATGATACTTTTGATACTGGCTTTCTTCATCAGCCTGGCTAGTCGTGGACGTGAAACACTGATTCCCTGTTCTCTCAACTCACTGGCGATCCTGGGACTGCCATAACGCTTTTTGCTGTCCTCATGTATTCTGTGAATGTCAACCAGTAACTCCTGTTCTTTTACTGTACGGGAACCTACAGGGTGTTTTAGCCAGTAATAGTAGCCACTAACGCTTACTTTCATCACCTTGCACATCTTTTCAACCGGAAATATCTCCCTGTTCTCCTCTATAAACCGGAATATTTCCCGTCGCTGCTGGAAAAGATGCTGACCGCCTTTTTCTGTATATCACGCTCTAACAGAGCCTCCTTCAACTCTTTTTGAAAACGTCTGATTTCGATTTGTTCGACTGAAAGGCTTGGCTTCTCAACAGCAGCTACACTACCATTCTGATGCTGCCGCCATTTACTGATTCTACCCGGATCGATCCCCAACTCGGCGGCCGCTGTTTTTACCGATCCCTTCGCATAAGATAGCTCTACGGCCATCTGCTTGAACGCCTGGTCAAATACTTGTTTCTTCATAAGGCTTAAGTTAACAGATTATCAAATCTGCCTGGCTTTTTGCCTCCAGTCAAAGGTAGCAAGTCCAGACCTACCCTGCTCCTTTTTCTGTCAGTTTTAATCACAAGCAACGTTGGTACAATGCAAGCCAGTAGAGAGTGTCCCGCTACCTCTGACCGCGTTGGTTGTTCTCTTATCTCTGAACTCGGTAGGGCTGCACGACCAAACGCTTGCTGCAAAACCGCCATTTTACAAGGTGCCGATGACCCAAGTGTTAACGAAACAACTAGCGGGCAAGCACAAGCTTGTGGAAGAACAACTGCTTATCCTTCCACAATTGCAAGGTGTACAACCCGGCGGGTAGGGTAGTCAGGTCCAGTTCTGCCTGATTATTCCCGGCAGCAACGGATTGGGTAAACGTTCTAAGGACTTGCCCTTTAGCACTAATTAAAGTTACAGTAACCTCCTGAGGATTGACTACTTCGAAATACAGGCTGGTTTTACCCTTGGTAGGATTAGGTGATACCAGGATTTTTTCTGTCCTTTCTTCCTCTCGTGTTTGGCCAGTTGGCTCTGTTCCAATCATAGCGGTTCGGCCAGTTGAACGCACTTTTTGAAGCCGCCAGAGTTGATTGGCATTCCCACTGTAAGTCCATACGAGAATACTGGCTCCGTCATGGGTGTCAGTACCAGCTACATCGAGTACACGACCACTAGCCTTGTTGGAAAGTTTGTAATAGCCTCCTCCAACTGACTCTATCTTCCATTTTTGAGCGTCTCTGCCTTGGTAGTCGTTTTGCTGGACCGCCCAGCTGGTAGCACTTACCGTCAAGGCTTTTCCGCTGTGACGGGCAATGAGCTTATAGTATCCATTCTCCAAGCTTTGGATTGACCACTGCTGGTTGGTTGCAGAGTAGTTGGTCCATTGCTGAACCTTAGTTCCGTTGCTCAGGGAGGCCTTGTATACATCAAGCGCTTTATTGCTGTGTTTGGCCAGAACATTGTAATAACCCGTAAAAATCATAGGTGCCCAGGGCAATAGACGCACCAAAGCCTCATACCAGCGGTCAGCCATTTTTCGTTCGCCGGCCTCGTTGGGATGAACCCCGTCGTACGTATCGGTATAGGCATTGAAACCAACGGTTTGATCTACCAGAATTACCGGGGACTGGGTCGTATGCTTACGCGAAACCAGTCCTGGTATGGCACTGTTTAATGCTTTGATCCGGGTCAGTCGTCCATTCCATTCGGTTGGGGGAATCAGCCTGGCCAGTAGAATTTTCACGTAGGGATTAGCGGCCCGGATACGATCAATCAACAGGCTCAATTCATTGATCGTAGCAGTTACATCCTGCCCCTGAAACATGTCATTGGAGCCGGCGTGCATCAGTACCACATTGGGTCGGTAAGTACTGGCCCATGTACTCATAGAAGCCAGCAACTGATCCGCCCGCCAGCCCCAGTGCCCTTCGTGGTCTAGGTCAAAGTCTGGCTTGGCCGGCAGTCCGTTATGATTACTTTTCTGAGAACCCACGAAATCCACGCTGTAACCCGCTCCGGTAAGCCGGTGCCACAAAGGCCGCCGGTAGCTGTTTCGGCCGGCATAGGCCTGGGTGATCGAATTGCCGAGCGGCATGATGCGCACCGGCCCGGCAAAAAAAGAAGCAGTACCGGCCGTTGAGCCCGGATGCAAACGAAAAGACGGAACGTCGGCCTCAATGGGCTGCGTAAACGAGGCAACCACCAGCAGTATCCATAAAAGAGGGTGTCCGGGCGTAAGGGTAGCGTATTGATCTTTCATGCGGTAAGCTGTTGGTGGTCAAAATTTTAAGCGAATCGATCAAGGCAAAAAAAGTCCGCGATGCCGCCTGGAGTAAACATCCCGATTCGCAAATTAGGAAATTCTGCACCGATGCACCGGCAAACGCGATTTTACCAACCCACTCCGCCCCGGAGGCAGCCACGCATCAGCCAACCGCTAGAGGGTCACGTGACCCGTAACGCTGCGGCCGGCCGTACGGATGGGACCGGCCCGTGAACCGGCTTGCCACAACCTGACTGGCATTCACTTCGTATCAATACCTAATAATGGGTATATTTGACCCTGGAGTTTACTTAATGCCAACAAACTACCGGTAGATCATCCCGGGCGTTTCCTTTTTAAGTGCAACAAAGTGCGTATTACCTGTATATCTGCTAACCTCTCAATTCATGGCCGCGCGTCAGTATGCATCCTTGTGGTGTCTTGCTGGCATCACGTGCCCTGAACTCCTTTCCCCCTCCCCAACTGTTTTTGACGTACCGCCCCAACCCGGGCAAAAGGCCTCCGGCTAGCCGGTGGGTTGTCGGTATTGCGTTCTTTTCAGGTCCTTCGTGGCTTTTCCGGTACAAGTAGCTTTCCCGCAGGTCCGCCACTCGTATGGTGTCGGTTGCTGCGGGGAAAGCCGCCTACTTTCCTGCGTATTCCGCTCCCCGCCGGGAGAGGAATCACTGCCTGCATTATTTCCTTTCCGCCATGCTTTTCAATTCGTTCGAATTCCTGGTCTATTTCCCCGTCGTGGTGCTGGTCTGCTTCTGGTTGCCGTTCCGCTACCGGTGGGCCTGGCTGCTGGGGGCCAGTTGCCTGTTCTACATGGCCTTCATTCCGGTTTACATCCTGATCCTGTTCTTTACCATCGTCATTGATTACTACGCCGGGTTGTACATTGAGCGGGCCCGGGGCAGTGCCCGCAAAAGGCTGCTGACCGTAAGCATCGTTGCCAACGTGGGGGTGCTGGCCGTGTTTAAGTACTACAACTTCCTCAACGACAACCTAGGCTTTCTTTTCACCGGCTTTGCCCTCGAGAACCCGGTTCCCTACCTCAATATCATCCTGCCCATCGGCCTGTCGTTCCACACCTTCCAGGCCATGAGCTACACCATCGGGGTGTACCGGGGCACCCAACCCGCCGAAAGGCACCTGGGCTACTACAGCCTCTACGTCATGTACTTCCCGCAACTGGTGGCCGGCCCCATCGAGCGGCCCCAGAACGTACTCCACCAGTTCCACCAGAAGCATGATTTGGATTACTTCCGGACCCTCGACGGGCTCAAGCGCATGACCTGGGGCATGTTCAAGAAAGTAGTGGTGGCCGACAACCTGGCCGTAATGGTCAACAACGTCTACAACCAACCGGCCGACTACGAGGGCGTATCGCTTTTGATTGCCACCGTGTTCTTCTCCTTCCAGATCTACTGCGACTTTTCGGGCTACTCCGACATTGCCATCGGCGCTTCCCACATCATGGGCATCAGGCTGATGGAGAACTTTAACCGCCCCTACTACGCCAAATCCATCGGGGAGTTCTGGCGCAGGTGGCACATTTCGCTCTCCACCTGGTTCAGAGATTACCTCTACATCCCGCTGGGCGGCAACCGCGTCAGCGTGCCGCGACAGTACTTCAACCTGTTCTTCATCTTCATGGTCTCGGGCATCTGGCACGGGGCCAACTGGACATTCATCATCTGGGGCGCCCTGCATGGCTTCTACCAGATTTTCGGGCGCCTCACCAAACCGTACCGGGATGCCTTCAACGCGCAGACCGGGTTAACCCGCCTGCCGGGCCTGCTCAAACTCTTACAGGTAGTGAGCACCTTTCTGCTGGTGGCCTTCGCCTGGATTTTCTTCCGGGCCAATTCGGTAACGGACGCTTTTTACATCGTGGAACACCTCTTCACCGGAATCGGCAACTGGCGGGAAGCGTTCGGGTCCCAAAGCCGGCACGTATTGTTTCTGGACGCCCCGCCCCGCATCTTTTTCATTGGCCTGCTCTCGGTTTGTTTGATGGAGGCCGTACACCTGGTGCAGCGGCACGGCAGCGTAACGGAGGCCCTGGCCCGCAAGCCGGTATGGGTCCGCTGGCCGGTCTACTACGGGGCAGTCGCGTTGATTTTGCTGCTGGGCAACTTCGGCAGCAGCCAGTTCATCTACTTCCAGTTCTAGGTTCCGGTCCTTCCGGCATCGCTTCTCTCCGCTCCTTAGCCTCTTTTCTTGTATGAGCTACTCCATTAAATTACTACTGCTCAAGCTCACCTTATTTGTGCTGCCTTTTGTCCTGTTTTTGTGGCTGGATGCTTTCCTGCTGCCGCCTGCGCGCTTCACCTTCCGGGCGTGGGAGGCCTTGAAGGTAAAAACGTTTTATCCCACGCTGACCGGCCCGTTTTATCCCAACCAGTTCCTGGAGGCAACCGAACAGGGAGAGCTGGCCCCGTACACGCCGTACGCCGTGCCCAAGCGCAACGTTTGGATCACTGATGCGTACGGCTACCGCAACCTGCCCACGCAAGGACGCGCCGACGTACTCCTGCTGGGCGACTCTTTTTCGGCGGGGGTAAAACTTGACCAGCGTGAACTCTTGTCGGTCGTCTTGAGCAATCAGATCGGGCAGCCGGTCTATAACATGGCTCCCGCCCCGGGCGGCTTTACCCTGATGGAGAACTTTCTGGCTACGGATCGTTTCCGGCAGTCGCCCCCCAAGCTGGTGATTCTGCAGCGCAACGAAGGGTTCCTGCATTTGATGCAGCCCATCAACCCGGCCGACGTTGCCCACATCCGCATGGTCCACCAACGGGCCGCCCGCCTGCCCCGGGGCAGTGCAATGGATGCCCTAGCCATTGGCATAGACCGTTTTCAAAAACGCAACTGGTACCACTGGGCCAGTTCGAAAATAGACCGGGCGATCCAGCCCAGGGAGTTGATCGTGCACGGCAACGAAGTGTTCCTGTTTGGGGATACAATCAACAAGCCCACTCCCGAAGGGGAGATCGACCGGCTCACCCGGGTGGTGGTCAGTTACCGGGATACGCTCCAAAAGAGGGGCATTGCCTTCGTGTTCGTGCCCACGCCCAACAAGGAAAACATTTATTACCAACTGCTGCCCTCCCGGCATAAGCCGGTACTGCTTACGGAGTTGATCGAACGGCTCCGGGCCGCCGGCGTGCCGGTGGTTGACCTTCAAACCCCGTTCGACTCGGCGCATGCGGCCGGCGTGAGACTCTACCCGCGGGATGATAATCACTGGAGTCCGCAAGCCGTGCGGATTGCCGCCGGGCAAGTGCAAGAGGTGATTCAACCCCTGCTCCGGAAGCAGGAGGGCTTTCCACCCGGTCACCGGCTGCCCGTGAAGCACCGGCGGTGATTCAGTCCGGCACAGAAGCGGAGACTCCTGAAGGATGCTTCCACCACCAGAATGTAACCCTGTACTTAACCGAACAACCACGGCGCTTATGACCGTTCAACCAATACCAAAAGCCACCCGCGATTCAAACATCGAACTGCTGCGGGTCGTGCTGATGCTGATGATCATCGGCTACCACCTGATCGTACACGGCGCCAGGATGGGCGGGTCGAACCCACACTACACCATTGCCGGCGACACCTCAGTGGCGTACCTGCTGCTTAAATGTTTCCTCGTGATTGCGGTGAACTGCTTTGTGTTCATTTCCGGCTATTACCGGATCAACTTCCGGATCAGGACGGTGGTCGATCTTATTTTACAGACCAGCTTTTACGCATTGGGGATTCACCTGGTGTTTTCCGCCGTTACCGGGGCGCCGGTCATGCCAAGCCTGGGCAGCTTACCGGATGTAGTCTTGCCCATTTTCAAGGGCACCTGGTGGTTTATCACCGCGTATTTTGGTCTTTACCTCATTAGTCCGCTCCTCAATAAGGGGATCGACGCCTGCACCCGGGCGCAACTGCTGTTTGTGGTGGTTATTTTTACGGTGCTCAACGCCGTGTCCGGCTTCCTGTTCGGCTCGGGGGGCATCCTGGGGACCAACGGCGGTTATTCCCTGTTCAGCCTTATTCACATCTACCTGATCGGCCGGTACGCAGCAAGATTTATTGCCGACCGCAGCCTCCGGCAGTGGTCAGCGGCCGTGTACCTGCTCTCCTCGCTGGCCTTGTTCCTGCTGGTTTACCTGAGCATTGCCGAGTTGGACAACCTGGGAACTGTCCGGCTGTTCAAATACAACAATCCGCTGATCCTCATCTCGGCCATTTCGTTTTTCTTCTTCTTCAAAAGCTTCCGCCTGCAAAGCCCCCTGGTCAACTGGCTGGCGGCCGGCGTGCTGGGCGTCTACCTGCTGCACGACCACCGGCTGGTACGCGAACACGTCATCAAAAACCTGTACGCCTGGAGCCTGGACTTTCCGGGCTACCTGCACTTTCTCGCGTTGCTGCTGATTACCGTGTCGGTGTTTATGGCCGGCGTCCTCATCGACAAGGTCCGGGGCATGCTGTTGGACCCGGTTGCCCGGTATGCAGTAGACCGGTTGGGACTGCACCGGATAGATCGTATTTTTGGCAAAGAACCAGCCCGGAGCGCCTGTAGACAAGTAGAATAAAGTATTCATGCTCACACTTTTAAAATTACACTAATCAAAGTTCAAGTTCCATGAAAGCCCTATGTACCTATAAAAACAATAGCTCTCCCATTGGTTTGAAGAAGGACCAGAACTACGAGATCGTTTTCGCGGAAAATCTGGAAAACCACCGGGTAGTCGTAAATACCATCCGGGGACGGTTGGAGTATGCCGGCTGGGCTGATTTTTATCAGCATTGGCACGTAGAGACTACTTTGGACGGTACTGCAATGCCGGATTGAACCGGGTGCTTCGCAGGCAATGGGATTAACCCAAAATAAACACTTCAAACCCTTATCTGTTAGCTATTTAGCTCTAAGGAATAATCGGTGGCGAGGACTAGGAATTCACGAATTGCTTTATAGTTTTGTGAAGCGGTGGGAAAAGAAGGCTTTTTCAACCCGTTAGGTACAAGCAATTTCCACTGACAAAACTTCTGCTACTTGTATGTTGATCTCATCCTTTCTGGTCTCGCTCCGGGGCATCGCCACCAAAGGCACTCCGCTCAAGGGAGGACCGGAAGCTTATTTTCCGGAAAATGAAGATGGGAAACCCTTCTTCAGGCGCAGAGCGGTATTGGCGGTGACCATCCTCCTGGTGTCAGTTGGAACGCTGGCTTTGGGCAAATATTTATTTTCCGACGTTTCGCAAACCGGTGCTACTTTCCGGGTGCTGGATGGTGGGGTAATCGTTGGTAAGAGCAGCCAGGTCAATTCGGCAGGGCTCCCGGCGTATCGCATCCATTACCGCAGACCGGACCAAAGCCAGGCTACCTGGCAAGTGCCCGCCCAAGTATACCGGGAACGGCAAGATGGCCAGTCCATGTATTTCTTTCAGCCTACCTTTCGCTCAGGCGGACTCATCGTGCTTTTTTTTCTCGGCATCCTTTCCATCATTATTTTGTCAGCTGCTGCTTTTACTCTTTGTTAACGTTCTCTGCGCCAGGCCATAGTGCTGAATTGGAGTTGCTGCCTAAAAGTTGAGGGTGAAAAAAGAGCAACTCTATCTCTACAAATCTCTACAAGCTGTACTATATGACGTTGATTTACTGAGAGGGTGGTAAAAATCCTGTCCTCGTTTTTTATCTGGCAATGAGCGTCTTCGAAAACGGTCCATTGAAAAGACACCGGGGACGGAAACTCACATACGGGCGAAATGCGGGGGCAGGTTTCAAAACTTCTCCGGTGCCCGTTACCCGCTGGACTTTCGTCGCCCGGAGAAAGCCTTCCAACTGGCGCTGAAGCGCTTTTTTCGTTTGGGGCCGCTCTTTGATTCTCCAACAGAGCCAATTTAATTCGTTTAACGGCAATTGAGGCATTACCCGGGATGAACCTGCTTGAAAAACTTTTCGTCTTGACTTTCATAGCTCTTCTTGCTGGCAGCAGCTGTTATACCAATAAGAAAGCGTCGAAGCCCGTTGCAAATCACCATCATTCTGCCGTGCAGCGGGATACCCTGACTTTATTCGACCGCGTCAGGAACCGCAAAGTGCCTGTTGCCTTGTATGGACCCGGAACGGAGTATAAACCGGCCAGCAGGCGACTGGTAATTGTCAATCACGGGTACGGGCAGAATAAAGGGGACACTTTGCCATTGCTGTCTTTGTTTCCGATTCCTCCGAACCGGAAACTGAGCGCGAAGGGTTGATTGCCCGAATTGCCAGGGCGGCCTGGGACTATTACCTCAATAAGGCGGAATAGGCAGCAATGCAATGATTCCCAATCATCGTTGCTCCAGGCGCTTACGGTCTGGTACCAGGATCGAACTTTTTTCGGGCAACGCATAGCGGCCCTGTACCGGTACTGTATTGGCATCCGTTAGCGGCTCTTCCTGGTGCGGGCTGACCGAAAGTACGTACGCCAGCACTTTGGTTTGTGCCTGCCCGTCCAGTGTGCTGATTTTAGGGTAAATCAGGGCCACCATTTTTGCCAATTCACGTTCGGGCGTCACCAAGGCTCCCGGTAGGGCAGTGGCCCGCGACCCTGTCCAACAGAGTTTTCCCCCGGCCAGTAAGGGGCCAAGGCGGATTTGCTCCCGGGGTACATCTATTTCGGCGCCTCGTTCGATCAGTTGCCGGACGTAGTGGGTCTGTGGTAGTAGTGTCCAGACCCGGATTGTGCTCCACCAATTTGTGCTTTACCCGGCGGGTAAGGGTTTTTGTTCCTCTTTGTCGTTAAACCGGTGCTCATGCACAATGGCTGCCCGAAATTTCGCTTGCATTCCTCCTTTTTTGTCAAGCCGTGACCGGGAACGGAGAGGGCTTGCCTTTCCGGCGAAAAACAGTAGGTACATCACCTACTCCGCCAGGTTGGGCAACCGGACGGTAAAGGAAGTGCCTTTGCCCGGTACGGAAGTTGCCTCAACAGTTCCGCCCAGGGTGTCCACGGTTTCCTTGACAATGTACAAGCCCAGACCCGATCCCTTGCTCGATTCACTGGCCCGGTAGAACATCTCGAATATTTTGGGCTGATGTTGCTCGTCAATGCCAATCCCATTGTCCTGCACCATCAACAGCACTTCGTTAGGGTGTACCTTGATGCTGAGGTGCACCCAGCTTTTATTCTTACGCAAGTCGGCGTAACGGTAGGCGTTGGAAAGGAGGTTGCTTATAATAATGCTGATGCGTTTTCGATCCGAATAGAATTGAGCCTCCTCTACGACGTCAATAGCGGTCTCCAGGGATGGCGGCTGCATGTAGTGGAGTGCTCCTACCAGTTCTTCCAGCCAGGGCCGTACTTCAATCTGTTCCCGCAATACATCTGTACGGGCATTCCGGGAATGGTAGATGATGTCTTGAATGAAAGCGTCCAGTTTATGAATGCTTTTTTCCATCAAACCTAAGTACAAGTCTTTCTGCGCCTCGTCATCCTCAATGCGCGAGATGTTGATCAGACCCAGCACCGAAACGAGGGGAGCCCGCAGGTCGTGGCCGGCCCGGTAGACGTAGTGGTCCAGTTCCCGGTTGGCAGCATCCAGTTCCTGATTGGTATTGTCGAGCCGCTCGTTGACGCGCTGCAACTGCTGGTTCTGCTCGAGCAATTGTTGTTCCGCCTGCTTGCGCCCCGTAATCTCGTAGCGGATGGAGAGGTAACGGACAATTTTGCCCCGGTGGTCAGGGATGGGATTGATGATGGTGTCCACCCAGTAGTAACTGCCGTCCTTGGCCCGGTTCCGGACGTCTCCCCGCCATAATTGCCCCGCCTTGATGGTGCGCCAGAGTTGCCCGAAAAAATCTTTGGCGTGGTAGCCCGAGTTGACAATGTTGTGATTCTGCCCGATGAGTTCTCCTTTTTCGTACCCCGATACCCGGCAGAACAAGTCGTTGACGTGCACGATGGTTCCCCTGCGGTCAGTGATTGAGATGAGCGCACTTTTATCGAGCGCCTTCTGGTAATTCTCCAGCTGGTTTACCGTCATCAGCAGCGTTTGCTCAGCCTCCTGACGTTCAGTTATGTCGAGCACTGAGCCGGTATACCCTAACAGCGTCCCATCGCCGCCGAACCGCGGTACGCCCCGGTCGAGCACCCAGCGGTACTGCCCGTCGCGGCGAAGGAGGCGAAACATCACTTCTACTGGTTCCCGCCGGGCCAGGGCTACCCTGAATGCTTCCAGTACGGCGCGACGCTCCTCGGGATGCACTCCTTCGGTCCAGCCCTCACCTTGCTCGGCTTGGAGGCTCCGGCCCGTGAAATCGAGCCAGCCTTGGTTCAGGTACTCGCATTGTCCCTCCGCATCGGTCATCCAGATCATCACCGGGGCAGCATTGGCGATGGTGCGGAACCGGGCCTCACTCTCGGCGATGCGGTGGTTAAAGTCTACAATTGTTTCCAGGCTCCGGCGCAACTGCTCTCCGCTCACCCGCAGTTCTTCCTCGCTGGCAACCAATTCCTGATTGGCCTGTTGCAAAGCTTGCGTCCGCTGGCTTACCTGCTCGTCCAGCGATTGGCTTAGCCGTTGCTCGCGTTTGACCCAGGAACGAAGTAGACCAAACGAAAACACCAGCAGCAACAGGCTCACTGCTCCGCCCGTGAGTTGAATGAAAGTCAGGTTTTGCTGGCTACGGGTAAAACGCAATTGGCGTCCGGCGAGCAAATTTTCTTCGTACTGCCGGAAAGCAACAATTTCCCCGTTAATGGCTTCAATCGCTGCCTGGCCTTTGCCGGTCTTCACGTTACCAATGGCTACTGCCATCCCTCTATCATTATAGAGGCGAAGGGTCTGGTTCCAGGTATTGATGGCTTGCCGCGTCAGGTTGCTCAACCGTACGAGCCGCCGTTGTTGGGTAGGCTGGTCAATGGTAAGGCGTTGCAGCGTCCGGAGGCAGCCCGTGATGGCTTCCTGAGCCGTTACGTACGGCTCCAGGTACGCACTGTCCCCGGTAATGACGTACCCTCTCTGGCCGCGTTGCGCATCCTTTACCAGCGAGAAGAGGTGTTCGCTTTCGCGAAGGACTTGGTGGGTATGAATCACCCACCGGGCATTCTCCTTGTACTGCTGGTCCAGCGTATAAGTAAGGTAGAGTACCAAGGCCACCAGCAGCAGCGCCACCCCGAAAATTGAGTTTACTATCTTGTTTCCGAAATTGTTCCTATTGCTTATTGGCGTACATATCATCAAAAAATCGGCTACAAGCCATTTTCACATGGTAAAAACACAAATCCCTGCTTTATTGCCGCCAAACTGCTCGAGTCTGTAACCCGTTGGTAACACTCATACTGGCAGATGAAAATGCCGGTGCCCGGAGCCATACGGTCCACCTGGCCCTTTGAAAGATTCACTAATAGGTAAAATACGCATTGTCATGTAAAAATGTGCAGTAGTTTAGCTCTTTCATGCTTTAAATTTTCCTGGCAATAGCCTAAATAATAGTTTGTGTATATGACATTTTCAATAATTATTATATTTTTAGCTTGACCTTGGCAACTGACCTACCTTTATGGCGCGGCACGATTCGGAGACCGAATGCTGGAACGAGTTCCGGAACGGAAGCGAGGCTGCCTTTGCCCGTCTTTACAGCACCTACTTCAAACCCTTGTACAACTATGGGTGTCAGCTCTGCCGGGACAGTGAACTGGTAAAGGACTGCCTGCAGAACATTTTTATTGACCTCCGGCTCAATCGGGAAAAACGGGGCGAAGTGCATTCGGTAAAGCATTACCTGTACGCTACGCTTCGCCACCGGATCATGCGTGAAATGAGTTCACGCCACTACCTGCACGCGCAGTTGTCCGAAGAATACGCCTTCCAGATGGTGATTCCGTACGAAGACCAGTGGATTGCCAGCCAGATTACCCAAACGCAGCGGGAAGCATTGGAACGGGCCGTGCGGCAACTCACCCCGAGGCAGCGGGAAGTGATCTTTCTGCGGTTTTACGAGAACCTGAGCTACGAAGAGATCAGCGCAATCATGGCGTTTAGAGACGCAAAATCAGCCCGAAACCTTGTTTCCAAAGCCATCTGTTCGCTCCGCGAAAAACTTCCCCACCCGGTTCTCCTCGTCCTGGTGATGTTGCTACGCCCGTAGGCCGTCTTCGGGCTACTCCCGCTTCGAAGAAATGGGCCATCTGTTCTGCACCCCGATTGGGGTACACGTCTGGTGTGTCGATGCTCCCACTTCTGTAACCCACCGGGTTTACCTGTTTCAGAATATTTAAAAATTTTCTTAAAAAAATGATGGCGCTTTGGCGAAAAGGGGCTCTTACCCATAAAAGCCTTTTCCCGAATGGAAGACGATTCATACACCCCGGAGGATTTCCTTGCCAACCAACACTTCCTGGAGTGGGTACAATCACCCACCCCTGCGCATGAACACTACTGGCAAAACTGGCTACTGGCTCACCCCGAGCACCGGGCCGCCGTGGATGAAGCCCGCCAACTCGCCGGGCTAATCCGGTTTCGTACTTTCGAGCCTACCCAAGCAGAAGCAGATGAAGTGTGGGCTGCCATTGAGCGGGCTGCACCAAAGAAAACCGGGCGGGCAATGTGGCTGACGGGTTGGCGAGTAGCCGCAGCCGTCGCCCTGCTGGTTACGGCCTTGGGTGGATGGTTTTACGCGCAACGCAGCGGGGAGCTCACAATCCGTACCGCTTACGCCCAGCAGCAGACTATCACCCTGCCCGACGGGTCGACGGTAAGCTTAAATGCTAATTCAACCCTGCGCTATAACCACTCCTGGACTGACGGCCGCAACCGTGAAGTGTGGCTGCAAGGGGAAGCCTTTTTCAGCGTAGCCAAACGGCAGCAGCACAACCGTCCCGTCAAGTTTACGGTGCATACCGGGCAGGCAGAGGTAGAGGTGCTGGGCACCCAATTTAACGTAAGCACCCGGCGGGAGGCCATCCGGGTCGTGCTGGCAGAGGGAAAAGTCAGGTTGCGGGCCGAAGACAAGCAGGAACTGACGCTGCAGCCTGGTGACCTGGCGCAACTGGACGAACGAAAGGCAGGGTTTGAGAAAAGACGCGTCCAACCCGCCGACTACTCGGCCTGGCGCGAAAACCGGGTTGTTTTCCGGGAGGCCACCCTCCGCGAAGTAGCCCAGGCCCTGGAAGATTACTTCGGCTACCGGGTTACTCTCCTGGACGAGTCGCTGGCCGGCCGCCAGTTCCAGGCCACCCTGCCGGCCGACAACGTCGAGGTTTGGCTGGCTACGCTGAGCCGGTCCTTCCCGGTGCAGATTGATTCTGACCGGAAGCAGGTAGTAATCGGCAAGCCGTCCCCCTACTGAGCCCGCGTACCTGAAATTCACCACCGCAACTTACTAATCCCGATACGTATGCAAGCAATACTACTTCACCGCCGCAGACTGGCAGGAACGCTACTGCTCTGCCTGCTGCCTCTCTGCTCGCCGGCCCAGCAGATCGCCTCGGCAGTGCTTGTCACCGGCCAGCCGCTCTCCGGGCGGCAGGAAAACCAGAAATCGTTGAAAGAGGCCTTATCGGAGATGGAAACCCGCTACCGGGTGTACCTGAACTACGAAATCAGCCTGGTGAAGGACAAGTTCGTGAACGAAGCGGTGCTCCGGGAGAACCTGACCCTGGACGAAGCCCTGCAGAACCTGCTCGAACCCCTGCGGCTGAAGCACGAACGGGTAAAGAAAAACTATTACGTGATCTATGCCGCGGAAAATGCACCCGAAACGCCGGCCGGGCAAAAAACCGGGCACCAGGGAGCGGATCATCCGGCCGGCACCCCCGGTGCGGAACGCACGGCACTCACCTTGCTCAAGCCGGTGCCGGCTTCAGCCATCCAGCCGGCCACGCTGGGCATTAGCGGCCGGGTCACTTCGGAAGCGGGAGAAGCGCTGCCGGGCGTGAACGTGTTGCTCAAAGGCACCAGTACCGGCACTACCACCAATGCCGAAGGGCAATACAATCTAACCGTTCCTGATGGCGGCGGAACACTGGTGTTTTCCTTCATCGGGTACGTGACCGAGGAAGTATCCGTCGGCAACCGCACGGTCATTGACGTGCAACTGGTAGCCGACATCAAATCGCTCTCGGAAGTAGTGGTAGTAGGCTACGGTACGCAGGCCAAAGGAAACGTTACGGGGTCTATCTCTTCAATCAAGGCAGCCGACATCCAGAATATTCCCGTTGCCCAGGCCGACGCCCTGTTGCAGGGCAAAGCCGCCGGGGTGCAGGTGGTGCAGAACTCGGGAACGCCCGGGGCGGAAGTATTTGTGCGGGTACGGGGCACCGCTTCGCTCCGGGCCGACAGCCGCCCCCTCTACGTGATTGACGGCGTGCCCATGAACAATTCGGACCGCACGGTACTGGAAGCCGGCGGACAGCGCACCTCGGCCCTGGCCGACATCAATCCCAATGACATCGAATCGATGGAAATTCTCAAGGATGCCGCGGCAACCGCCATTTACGGGTCCAGAGGGGCCAACGGGGTGGTACTCATCACCACCAAGCGGGGCAAACAAGGGGCAGCCAAGTTCAATTTCAATTCCTTCTACGGCGTGCAGGAGGTATGGAAAACGTTTGACCTGCTGAACGGCGAGCAGTTTGTGGAAGTGTTGAAAGAGGCCCGCACCAACCGGGGCCTGAGCAATACGACCGCCCCCTATAACCAAATTGAGCCTACCGGCAATACCACCGATTACCAGGACCAAATATTCCGAACGGCCCCCATCAGCAGCTACAACCTTTCGGTAAGCGGGGGAGAAGGGAAGATCAGCACGTTTGCCTCGCTGGGGTATTTCAATCAACAGGGCACCATCATCGGGCAGGATTACGACCGTTTTTCGGGCCGGCTCAACCTGGACTACCAGGCGGCCAAAAAGCTCAAAATCGGCAACAGCACCACCTACAGCAACTCCCGCAATGCCCGCGTGACGAACGACTACAGCGGGGTATCCGTACTGGCCAACGCCTTGCTGCGCAACCCGAATCTGCCCGTCCGCAACGCCGACGGTACGTATTCGTTTGACCCGCTGCTGACGGAGAACCCGGTACTGCTGGCCAATGAAATTACTTTTAACAGCAACCAGAAACGGCTGATCTCCAACTTCTACGCCGAGTATCAGATCATTGAAGGGCTTACGCTGCGCTCCACGTTCGGCTTCGACAACCTCACCGACCGCGTGGAACGTTTCGTACCCAGCTTCGTGATCCAGACCGGCGGAGCCGCCCGCGCCGAGGCCGTTGCCGTCGACAACTTCACGTGGGTAAACGACAATACCCTCTCGTTTACCCGGACCTTCGGGAGCCATAGTGTATCGGCCCTGGCCGGGATTGGCATCCAAAAAAACCGGACTGCCTTTTTACAGACCGGCGGCAATACGGCCGGCTCCAACATCATCACCACGGTTGCCGTGGCGAACCCGGATATTCCCCAGCATAACATTTCCGACTGGGCACTGCTGTCGTACTTCGGCCGGGTGAATTACAGCTTCAAAGACAAATATTTGCTGGAAGGGAGCTTCCGGGTGGATGGTTCGTCCCGGTTCGGGGAGAATAACCGGTACGGGGTTTTCCCGGGCGTTTCGGCCGGATGGCGGCTGATTGAAGAAGGTTTTATGCGGGGAATGCCCTTTGTCAGTGATCTCAAGCTGCGGGCGGGCATTGGGGTAACCGGTAACCAGGAGGGGTTGAGTAACTTCGGTTCGCTGGCCCTGTACAATACGGGGCAAAACTACGACGGCCGCCCCGGCATTGCCCAGGCCAATGTGCCCAATCCGAACCTCAGCTGGGAGTCTTCCACCACCACCAACGTAGGGTTGGATGTGGCGTTCTTCAACAACCGGGTTGCCCTGACGGCCGATGCCTACCTGAAGAAAACCAAGGACCTGCTCTTCGTGCGGAACCTGCCCTGGACGTCGGGCTTCTGGGACATTTCCAACGAGAACGTAGGAACCATGGAAAACCGCGGCCTGGAACTGGCCCTGTCTACCCGCAACCTTACGGGGGCCTTTAAGTGGACCACGGATTTTAACATTTCCTTTAACCGCAATAAGATCACTTCATTGCCCGTGAATGGCGAGGCCGGTTCCGATTTGGTGTTTGAACTGCCCGACGCGTACGGCGCCGAAGGTCCCTTCAGCATTTACCGGGTAGGGGAGTCGGTGGGCAATTTCTACGGGTACCAGTACCTGGGCGTCTACGCCCGGGATGAAGACGTTCCCACGGCTGCCAATGATCCGGA
The DNA here is from genome assembly GCA_902805615.1 of uncultured Cytophagales bacterium. Lineage (GTDB taxonomy): Bacteria > Bacteroidota > Bacteroidia > Cytophagales > 172606-1 > CADCTQ01. Next base: position 12,768 of record CADCTQ010000001.1, on the reverse strand, counting down.
GGATGCTATTGATGACTTCTACGAAAAAGGCGTACGCGGGGGCGACCCCATCTTCCTCGACGTCAACGGCGATTACAACTACTCCCGCCAGGATGACCGCGTATTGATCGGTAATGCCCTGCCCAAGCACACCGGGGGCATCACCAACAGCTTTTCTTACAAAGGCGTTGACCTGAGCGTATTCCTGAACTGGTCGTACGGCAACGACATCTACAACATGACCCGGGCCGCCCTCACCGGCATGATCGATGATTACAACCAGAGCACCGAAGTACTGAGCCGGTGGCGGAACCAGGGGGACGTAACCAACATGCCCCGGGCGTTGTACGGCTCCAACTCGGTAAGCGGCGCCGCGGCCACCGACGCCTCCAGCCGGTACATTGAGGACGGCTCTTTTCTGCGGGTCCGCAACGTAACGCTCGGCTACAACCTGCCCGCTGCCCTGGTAAACCGCATCCGGCTGAACGCCGTGCGGGTGTACGCGACGGCGCAAAACCTCTACACCTTCACCAACTATTCGGGCCTGGACCCGGAGAACCAGAACACGGGCGGCGGGCTGATTCCTACGCTGGGGGTAGACTACCTCACGCAGCCGCAACCCCGGGTGTACACGGTGGGCCTCAACATCGGCTTCTAGACAAGAATGACCAGACAGTTTCCAAAACGACCTCATTCCAAAATACAGCGATATGAAAACCAAGATTTTATGGATAGCCGGACTGGTGCTGGCCTCGTTTTCGTGCAGCGGCGTGCTGGATGTGAAGCCGGTCAGCCAGATTGCTTCCTCCAACTTCTATAAGTCGGCCAGCGATGCAGAAGCGGCACTGGTGGCCTGCTACGACGGCATGCAGAACAGTGCCCTCTACGGCAACATGATCGTGATTCCGGAAGTCGTGAGCGACGAAGCGCTTATTTCGCAGGGCGGTAACAATACGCGCCACCAGAGCTTTGCGCCTACGCCGTCGCAGGGCAACGTGGGCGACGTGTGGCGGCAGGCTTACTTTGCCATTCACCGCTGCGTGGACGTGCTCCGGAATGTGCCGGGCATTACCGATCCGGCGCTTGACAAAGATCGCGTACTGGGCGAAGCGCACTTTGTCCGGGCTTTGCTCTACTTCAACCTGGTGCGGCTGTACGGCAAACTGCCCCTGGTGACCGAGCCGTCCAAGAGCCCCGAGCAAATCTTCCAGTTGCCCCGCAGTGAAGTAAGCGAGGTGTATGACCTGATCGTGTCCGACCTGACGGAGGCGGAAAGACTGTTGCCGGCCGCCAACACCAACCGGGCCCGGGCGGCAAAGGGCGCGGCGCAGGCGCTGCTGGCCAAAGTATACATGACCCGTAACGCGGCGGGAGACACCGAAAAGGCGCTGGTGGAACTGGAAAGAGTAATGGCCGACCCGCAATACAGCCTGCTTCCCGGCGCCAATTTTGCCGATTTGTTTACGGTAGGCAAACAGAATACCGCCGAAACGATCTTCGAAGTATCTTACCGCCCCAACGCAGAGCAGGAGAACCACAACCTGGACCGGCTCACCGTACCCGCGCAGGGCAATCAGTACTACCTCCGGCCGGAGCCTAAAATGATTACGCTCTTTGCTGCCAACCTTAATGACGTACGCCGCGCGGCGTCCGTGGGCGAGTATGACAAGAAGCCCTACATTAAAAAATACGAATCCGGCCCCCCGGACGTGACCACCAACCGCCGCGTGCAGGACGTGAACATCGTGGTGCTGCGCCTGGCAGACGTGATGCTGCTGCGCGCCGAAGCGTTGAATGAACTGGGACGTACGGCCGAAGCGCTGCCCTTGCTGAACCAGGTTCGGGTGCGGGCGGGCCTGGCGCCAACGACGGCCGCTACCCAGCCGGAAGTAAAGCTGGCCATTGAAAACGAACGGTTGCTCGAACTTGCCTTTGAAGGCCACCGCTGGTTTGATCTGGTGCGCTGGAACAAAGCCGTCGGCACCATTCCCAACCTCACCAACCCGGACCGGATTCTGTGGCCCATACCGGCGCGGGAAATTGACCTGAACCCTAACCTGCTGCCGCAGAACCCGAGTTACTAAAGTCCCAAACCTCACCCCTAACCCCTCTCCGGTAGAGCTACGATTAGGACACATTTTGGAAATGGACTAAAAGTGGTCAGTGAAGACACTGACCACGGCAGCAAAAGACGCCAACAACGGCACGGAACAACCTCCATAAAGATCCGCACGCCGCCGTCAGTGTCTCACTGACGGCTCGGGATGGTCTTTGGAGCAGGTTCCAAAAATGTGTCCTAATCGTAGCTCCGGTAGAGAGGGGGCTTCGTATCGCTGGTTTTCTCCCCTCTCTTTTGGAGAGGGGTTGGGGGTGAGGTCTTGTACCGTATTATCAAAATGCCCTTTTCATACTTGGCACCCCGCTGGTCCGGCAACCTACATGCGTAAATTTTTCCCTTTTCCAACCCACCCACTTCCCGTATGCCTACCCCGTTCCGCCGCCCCGCAAAAGCCCTCGGCTTCGCCCTGTTCGTTGCCCTCTTTGCCGCCGGTTGTAAAGAAGAAAGATTGTCGGATGCTCCCGTTCCCGCCGCGGAACCCGCTTCCCCCGCTTCCGCCCGGTCCGGCTTTGATCCCGTGCTCAAAACAGTGAGTCCCTTTAAAGTCGGCGCCATCACGTCGGGCCGCAAAATTCGGGAGGACGCGGCGCACCGGGCCGCCCTCACTAGGCACTTCAACAGCGTAACGGCCGAAAACGACATGAAAATGCGGGCCATGCGGCCCGGCGCCACCACCTTCTACTGGACGGACGCCGACGACATCGTGAACTTCGCCTACGGCAACGGGCTGCGGGTCCACGGGCACGCGCTGATCTGGCACGAGTCCATTCCCGGCTGGATGACCACCTACAGCGGCACGGCCACCGACTGGGACAACCTCATCAAGACGCACATCCAGACCATCGTGACCCGCTACCGCGGCAAAGTAGCCAGTTGGGACGTGGTGAACGAAGCCTTCAACTACGACGGCAGCCTGCGCAATTCGCTGTTTTACCAGAAGCTGGGCAGCGACTACCTGGCCAAGTGTTTCCGCTGGGCCCGCGAGGCCGACCCCAACGTGCTGCTCTTCTACAACGACTTTGACCTGGAAAGCTCTGCTAGCAAGCTCACGGCCGTCAAAAACCTGATCGACAACCTGCGGAGCCGCGGCATTGCCATTGACGGCGTGGGGTCGCAGACACACGTGACGATCGGGGCCAGCACGGGCAACATTGCCAGCGTGTTCGCGCAACTGGCCGCCAAGAACGTGCAGGCCCACCTGTCGGAACTCGACGTGCGGACCAACAGCTCTTCGTCCACCTTTACCGCCCAGTTGGCCTACGACCAGCGGGTGAAGGTAAAAGAGATTGTGGCGGCCTACAAAAGCAATACTTCCACCGCCAACCAGTTCGGCATTACTATGTGGGGCATCCGTGATAATGAAAGCTGGATCAACAGCTTCTTCGGCGGTACCTACTGGCCGCTGCTCATGGACGAAAATTATGCCGAAAAACCGTCTTACTACGGTTTCCAGGAAGGCGTAGGCTACGTGGAAGAGAACTTTGACAAGGGGACCGCGGCCGGCACTTCGCCCCTGGGCTGGACGCTTTCGACAACGGGTGGCTCGGCCACGGTGGCAGCCGTGCCCGGTACGACCAACCTGAGCCTCTACCTCAACGACAACAACGCGACTGCCGACGTGAAAGCCGCCCGTTCGTTTGCCGCCAAGTCGGGCACGGTGCAGTTGGAGTACCGCTTCATGGTGCCGGCCAAGGCGGACCTCTGCAACGTGAACGTAAGGAGCGGCGTCACCACCGCCGTGCAGGTGGGCACGGCCAACGGCGGCAACCTGGCCTACCGCAGTGCGTCGGGCAGTTACGTGACCATGCAGGGCTACAATGCCAACACCTGGTATACGGTCAAGATCGTGGTCAATACCAGCACCGACAAGTGCGACATCTACGTGGACGGCGTCAAGCGGGCCGACCAGGTGGGGCTCCGCAACGGGGTCACGGTGAACAATCTCGATAACCTCAGTTTCGATACGCCTGCGGCCGGGTCGGGCAGCTACTACGTGGATTACCTGGAGGTGTGGCAGTAAGCGTAAGGACAACTGGCTTTTAAACAACTTTGTGTCTACCTTCCTATTCATGAAAAGCACGCGGAGACTTACACCTGAATCCACGGGAAACACCACCGCAGCCCGGCTGGGCGGGAAGCTCAGGCGATTCGGCCTTGGTTTGTTGAGTGGTTTCACCTGGGTGGCAACCACGCAGGCCCAGCCGCCGCTGGATCACCAGTTGCGCCTGGAGCCCGTATGGTCGCGGGTGGCCGACGCCTTGGGGGAACTGGGTTCGGTGGAAACTGCCGAGTTTTCGCCGGACGGAAAAAACATTGTCAGCGGCACCAAATACGACAATTCAGTAATCATGTGGCGCACCTCCGACGGCGCCGAACTCTGGCGGCAGTACGCCAGGCAGGAAGTGGAACGCGTCGGGTGGTCGGCGGACGGCAAGTACGTGGCCGCTGCCAGCGAAGACTTCGTGGTGACCGTGTACGAAGCCAAAACCGGCAAAGTCGCCAAAGTCCTCAAGCATTCACAAGGCATTGATGGCCTCACGTGGGCCAACAAAGGCAACCTGCTGGCAACGGGAGAGGAGTTCTTGAAACAGCCTGACGGCACCACCAAAGGCATGATCCGGATTTTCAACATGCCCGACGGCAAGGAAGTCAGGACGCTGGATTTCGGCAATACGGTGAACCGGCTCGTTTTTTCGGGCGACGATCAGTACCTGCTGGCCATCGGGTGGGAGGCCGTCAAGATTTACCAGGTATCCGACTGGTCGCTGGTGCAGACGCTGAAAATGAATCACCCGATGATCTTCACCAGCGGCGTATTCTCGCCGGATGCGCAGTACGTGGTGGCCGTGGGCAGCACGCCCGAGGTACGGGGCAACGTGTTTGTGTGGGACTGGCGGAGCGGCAAGCTGCTGAAACGCTTCAACCACACCGGCAAAAAAATCGAATCGATTGCCTGGCACCCCAACGGGCAGTACCTCGTGCACGCCGGGCACGACCCGTACATTTACGTGTACCGCCTCGCCGATGTATTGCAATACGCCAACGACGACATTGCGGTGGTGCACAAAGCCTGGGCCGGTGACCACGCCGAATTCGTGGACTTCAATGCGGACGGCAGTTTCCTGGTCAGCGCCCACCAGAACGGCCTGATCAAACTTTGGGTCTGGATGGGCGAAGAATCGGACCTCAACCGGCGGCGTCACCAGGGAATTCTGCAACAACAGGAAAAGGCCCAGAAGCAATAATGGAAAATAAAGTTGAACCTCTCAACCATGCCATCCACCCGATTAGACCACTACCCAATTCATCTGCTCCGGATGGGTGCCCTTGCCGCAGCGTCTTTGCTGATGGCTTGCGGCGGGAATGAGGGCCAAAGCGTTTCCGGAAGCCAGGACACCACCCAAACCCCCGCGACCCTGACCGCTGCCGCAGCGGCGGCTCCCATTGACTTCGAGAAAGTGTGGGTGCGGGTAGGCGACTCCGAAGGCGCCGAAGATTGCGAATGCGGCATAGCCTCCGTAGAGACCGCCGAATTTTCGCCGGACGGCAAATACATCATCTCCGGGGCCAAAAAAGGCTGGGACGTGATCCTGTGGGAAGCCGCCACCGGCAAGGAGGTATGGGCAAAAAAGCTGAACGAAGAGACCGAATCCGTGGCGTTCTCCCGCGACGGCCGCTACGTGGCGGTGGGCGGAGAAGACAAAACGGTTCATATCCTGGACGCCAAAGACGGCAAGGAAGTAAAGCTGATCAGACTGACGGGCAGCATTGACGGCATGCGCTTTTCAAACAAGGGCGATCTGCTCATCGCCGGATGGCAAGCTGGTCGCCTCTTCGTCGGCCGACCCCGACACGGTGAAGGGCGACAACTCGGTGCGGGTGTGGGACTTTGCCACCGGGAAGCAACTGGCCCATTTCAAACACCCCAAGGGCATGGAGGCCGTGGAGTTTTCACCCGACGGCAAGTACCTGCTGGCCGGGGGCCGGCAGGGCGGGGGCTACGAGGCGAAAACCGTCACCAACGGCTTTATCTACGTGTACCGGATTCCGGCCGATCCGCAAAAAGAAGCGATCACGTTGGTAACTAAAAAGCCCGTGTTCCGCTCCGAATACCTGCACTTCAGCCGCGACGGCAGGCAACTGGTCACCGCCCACGAAGACGGCACCGTGCGGCTGTGGCAGGTACGGCAAACGGGGGAGTAGCACCCACATCTGCGGAGCCGGGGCCCGCTTTTAATCCGTCCGGTTTGTACCTGCTTTCCCCCGCCAACCCTCACGCCTTTACGCCCATGCAACCCACCGATTCCGCCGGCTCCCGGCGCAACTTCCTCAAAAAATCCTCCCTGGCAGCCGCCGGCCTTTCCGTGGGCCTGGACGCCATTGCCGCGCCGGATTTTCCGAAGATGAATAACCATACGGCTCTGGCCGATACGCCGGGCCTGTTCAACCTGCACGGGCAGGTCAAATCGCCGGTAATCATCTCCGCCGTAGACATCCTCCGGGCGGAGGGAGAACTGTTCGTGCGGGTAACGTCTAAAGATGGCCTGACCGGCATTACCCAGGCCAACGACCGGATGGAGAACCTCCATTCGATGCTCAACGGGATGATGGTGCCATTTTTCACCGGAAAGGACGCCCGGGACCTGGAATTCCTGGTGGACGAGGTGTACCGCGTGAAGAGCCACTACAAGTACGCCGGCATGCCCTTCTGGAACTGCGTCGGCCACGTGGAAGTCGCCCTCTGGGATTTGCTGGGCAAGACGGCCGCAAAGCCGGTACACGCCCTGCTGGGCAAGCCGGTGCGGACGGAGGTGCCCGTGTACCTGTCGAGCCTCACCCGGGAAACCACGCCTGAGCAGGAGGCCGGAGACCTGGCGCAGAAACTCGCCGAAACCGGTGCGAAAGCGGTGAAGATCAAAGTGGGCGGCCGGATGCGCAATACGCCCGAAGACGAGAAACGGACCCGGGCCCTGTTGCCGCAACTGCGCAACGTGCTGGGCAACGAAATCACCATTTACGCCGACGCCAACAGTTCCTACTCTGTGGAGGAAGGCATTGCGGTGGGGCAGTTCCTGGAAGCCCACGAGGTGGCCATTTTTGAGGAACCCTGCCCCTGGGAGGATTACGAAGCCAATCGCCAGGTGGCCGCGGCCCTCCAAAAAGTGAAGGTGGCCGGCGGCGAACAGGATTCAAGTGTATTTCGGTTCAAAGATATTATTCAGCACCGCGTCTACGACGTGGTCCAGCCCGACCTGTACTACAACGGCGGCATCATCCGGGGCTACCGGGTGGCGCAACTGGCGGCCAAAGCCAGCTTGGGCATTGCGCCGCACAGCCCCAAAGCCGACCCGCTGGAGGCGCCTTTCCTGCACCTGGCTTCGGTGTTGCCCAACCTGGAAGGCTTCCAGGAGTATCCGGCCCGGGCGGGCAAACAACCGGCCTGGTACACCCCTCACATCCTGGTCAACGATGGCAAACTGGCCATACCCGCCGGGGTGGGGCTGGGCATCACGTACGACGAAGCGGTCTGGAAAAAAGCGGAAAAAATATAATTTCCAGGCAGTGGGTGTGGAACAAGCGGGTTTACTCAGCGGTGCTGACAGCTCGCCGGCACGGGCAGATGTAGCGGAGTTTGCTTAGCATTGCACCGTTTCCAGGAGATTCACCACATTTCCCCGCTATGCCAAGCAAATTTTTTCTTCGTGTGCCCCGGCGACTCAGCAGTGCCCTCCTGCTCGGGCTGCTGGCTGCTACTCCCAGCCGTCTGGTGGCTCAGAACGAAAAGAACGTAGCCAACCAGTGGCTGGCCTGGGGAGCCTACTTCGGCACGTTTCGCCTGTCGGACCGCTGGAGCCTCTGGGGCGAGGTGCAACTGCGGCGGGCCGACTTCCTGGGGGAATGGCAGCAGGTGTTGCCCCGGGCCGGGCTCAACTATCACCTTAACCCCAACGTGATCTTCAGCGCGGGCTACGCCTACTTATGGACCTACCCCTACGGCAAACAACCCCTGCCCCTGGACCGGCCCCGCTACGAACACCGGCCCTGGCAACAGGTCACGCTGTTGCACAGCAGCGGGAAGGTAAGCTTTGCGCACCGCTTCCGTTTGGAGCAGCGGTTCCTGCAAAACTGGACGGCCGCGGACCCGGCTACCGGCTTGCGCAGCATCCGGGACGGCTACGAGTGGCAGAACCGGATGCGCTACCGCTTCCTGCTCACGGTGCCGTTTCCGACCGCCGCAGACCGTCCGCAAAAGTGGTTCGTTACGGCCTACGACGAGATTTTCGTCAACTTCGGCCGCAACATCGGCTACAACCTCTTCGACCAGAACCGCCTGGGCGCTACGCTGGGCTACTGGCTCAACAAGGGCTTGAACGTACAACTGGGCTACATGAACCAGGCCATCCAGAAAGCCAACGGCCGCGACGTGGAGAACAACCACGCCCTGACGTTGTTTGTCACCCACAACCTGGACTTTAGGGAAAACACGCCGGAGTAAGAGGAGCTTGCTGCGCCCAATAGCAAGGGATGGGTTGGCTTGGCCGAGTGGCAAGCCCTTGAGGCGCATAAAAGCAGCGCTACCACTGAGCGGGTTCAGCACTTATTCCGGCGGAGGGGCTTACGGACTGGACTTTTGGCAGGAGAAAGACTGGACTACGAGTTGCCCCGCCGCCCCCGCGCGTGTTGCTTCCTGGCACGGTTCTCTTCGCGCAGGGCAACGTACTGCTTGTACTGTTCGACACTGAACACTTGCTTGAGTTCACTTTCCTTATTTCGCCTCAAGTCGCCCAGTTGCTTTCGCCGTTCGGGGCTCCGCTCCCGGTCGCGCACCAGCGTTTGCACCTGTTTGGCGTATTTGAGGTTGATCGAGGCCACGGTGTATTGCTGGTCCGGCGTGAGCGCAAGGTGTTTGGTCAGGCGCCGGGTCTGGCGTTCGGCCCGCTCTTCGGGGGTCACGGCTGCCCGTTGCTCCCATCGTTGCTTGATGGGTTTTTCGGGAGAAGTCGTTTGCGCAGAGGCTCCTGCAACCGTAAAAACGGAAAGACAGAGGGTTAACATCAGTGTGTTTTTCATGGTGTGTGTTGTTTAGTGTACGGGTTGTCAGAAATGGGTGGCGCATCCCGGTGGATGGCCGCAAGCATAAGAATGCGGTTGCGGCGAAAAACCTGCGGGGCAGGCCAGATTTTTTTTCCACTATTCTTAAAACTGATTCCGCCGTTCCCGACGGCCCGGCTGTCGGGGGCGATTCATCGTTTTAACCAGGCGATCCATCCACCGGTCAAACTGAGGCCGTTGCCCGGGGGTGCAGAGGGATCGCACCTGCTGCCAGTGCCGGAACTGTAGTTGGGTGATTTGACCATGCTGGCGTTCAATGCGCTGCACCAGGGCATCGACGTAAGTTTCGGAAACGGCCGGCTGGCTAAGCCGCCCGAAGAGTTCCTGGCGTAGGGAGCGGAGGCTGTCTTCGTGGGGTTGCAGTGCCGTCCGCAACTCGCGTCGGTATTGCTGGTAGCGGCTGCGTTGCCCGGGGGTGAACCCAAGCCTCCGGGCCAGGTAGGCATCAGCGTTTGGCGCGTTGGGGCGCCGGGGTTGTTGCGTTTTAAGTACCACCCAGCCAAGCGTTCCCAGGTTCAGGCAGAGCAGCAGGCCGATGGCGGCCCAGAGCCAGTACAGTTTCTGTTTGTCGTTCATGGCTGTTCCCAATCTAGCGTGGCGGGGTCAGTACCCCATTCGTCGGCAAAGCTCTCGGCGGCCTGCGCTTGCTCCTGCGCTGTAAGCCGGTACTGGCAGACCGCCACGGCCGACACGTTGAGCAGCAGGACCACTCCCAGCGAAGCAACCAGCATCGCCGGGCGGAAGGCCGGGAGCCCAGCGGCCTGGCGTTGCGCCAGCCGGACCTGTACCCGGGTAAAGAAAAACGGTTGGGGCTCGGCACGTTCGAGGCCGTCGAGGGCGCGGAGCGTCCGGTCCGTTTCCTTGTCGAAGTGTTCGTTTGGTGGCATGCAGTAGGTTCATTTAGGTTCAGGGGTCTTCCCGGTAATACCGGGCCAACCCTTTGCGCAAATTCTGTTTGGCCCGGTGCAAGAGCGATTCTACGGCCGGCAGCGACGTTTGCATCACCTCGGCAATCTCCTGGTAGCTCAGCCCTTCGAGGCGGTGCAGCGTGAAAGCCACTTTTTGCTGCTCGGGTAGGCGGCTGAGGGCGTTGAACAATACCTTGGCGCGTTCCTGTTGTTCCAGCTTGACGCCCGGATGCTCGAAGTCGGCCGGGTGCAGCCGGTCGTCGTAGGCGTCGTCCTTCCCGGAGCCGAACAGGCTCGTCAGGAACGCGAAACGCTTGCGGGCCCGGCGCTTCCGGTACGCCTGCAAGGCTTTGGTAGTGGCAATCCGGTAAATCCAAGCAGTCAGCTTCATCTCCCCGCCAAAGCTGCCGATGGATTGGTACACCTGCACGAATACCTCCTGCGCTACGTCCTCGGCATCTTCCGGGTGCTGCACGATGGACAGCACCGTGTTGTACACGCGGCCCTGGTACGTTTCGACCAACTGCCGAAACGCTTCCTGGCTACCTTCCTGTAGCTCCCGTATCAGTTGTGGCAGTTCCAAACGTAAACCATTGCGTCGCTACTCTTATAAATGCCAACTGTGCTGGAAACTTGCGGGTACGATCAAAAATTCAGTCTGGTCTTTGCCTCTACCTAAAAGAAGTATCGATCAGTGCGTTGGCGAAACTTGGACGTCAGAAGATTCAACAGCGGCAGGAGTTGCATCTGCTTCCAAGCGGGCGTCTTTGTTCGCGATCCTGGTAGCTGCCCGCTTTGCCATCCGCCGCAGCAGGTACTTCGCTCCTATAGAACGCTTTTTACACAACCAAAGCAAGTCCCTGTCAAAAGCGGCAGGTGCTTCTGTCCAGGGTAGCGACCAGTTGCCTATAGCTGGCTACCGGTGCAAGGGGCTACCGGTTTCTTTTCGGCTGGTGGCTGGCCGCTATTGGCTTGCTGCTGCTTTACGCATCAAGTGCCTTTCTGCTCTACACGGTTGACAGCAACCCGTATTACCAGGCGGTTTATCCCATCTCCCTTTCAGGAACATTATTGAGCGGCTACCCGCTGGGAAAGCGGTTGCGGTCCGGGCCCGGTCGGGAGAGCCCGATCAGGAACGACCGGCGGAAGCAGGAAAACGAGTACTCCTTTCACCTGAAGGGAAAAGATGGTAGCTGGGTCAACATTACCAACCCTTTCCGGGGCATTCTGGTGGTGGGAGGAGCCGGCTCCGGCAAGAGCTATTCGGTAGCCGAACCCATCATTGCCCAGGCGGCGCAGAAGGGGTACTGCGGCATCATCTATGACTTCAAGTTCCCTACCCTTACCAACTTTGCGTATGCGCAGTACGCCGGCACGAGTAGCAGGGTAGGTTTCTGGGTGGTGAACTTTGAAGACCTGGAAAAGACGCACCGGGTTAATCCGCTTAATCCCCGCTACATTCCCTCTGCTGCCCATGCTTCCGAATCCGCCCTGGCCATCATCAATAACCTGATTCCCGAGTCTGTTCAAAAGCCCGACTTCTGGATACGCTCCGCCCAGGCGCTGCTCACGGCTACCATCTGGTATTTAAGGAAACACCATCCCACCTACTGTACCCTGCCCCACGTAGTAAACCTACTGGTGGGAGAGGATCACGAAGCGTTACTGGAGTTGCTCCGGCAGGACTATGAATGCGCCTCCATGATCCGCAGCATTGTCACTGCCGTTGATCTTAAGGCTTCAAGCCAGATAGCCGGCATGATTTCCAGTTTGCAGGTAGCCCTGGCCCGTATCAATAGTCCGGAGATTTGCTACGTGCTTTCGGGGGATGAATTTGATCTGAATATCAATCACCCTGTTTCGCCAAAAATTCTCTGCATCGGCAGCAGCCCTACGCTTTCGGATACCTTCGCCCCGGTGATTGCCTGCCTGGTAGCCGTTGCCACCAAGCAGATGAACCAGCAGGGAAAGCGGCACAGTTTCATCCTGCTGGACGAAGGGCCGACTTTGTTTATCCCCAAACTGGACCAACTCCCCGCCACGGCGCGTTCCAACAAAGTCGCTACCATTTACATGACTCAGGACTTTTCGCAAATGAAAAAAGAGTACGGTCAGAACGAATCGGAAGCCATTACTTCTAACCTCAACAACCAATTCTTCGGCCGGGTAGCTTCCCTGCCCACTGCTGAATACGTGAGCCGGCTCTTCGGCCGCAAGGAGCAACTGGTGCGCAGCGAAGGCAGATCGGACAGCAGACCGGAGTCTTTTGATTGGGGATTGAACGGAAGGTCGCATTCGGGCACGCAAGGTTCTTCCGTGTCTTATTCCCTCCAGGAGCGTAGCCTGGTTCACCCCCAGGAGTTGCTTCAACTGGAAGTAGGGCAGTTTATGGGAACTACTGTGGAAACGGAGAGTCCTACCTTCAATATTCACTTTGCCAAGCATGGCTATGGTAGTAGGGCTATTCCAACCATTGGCACCCTTCCTGATGCACAGCTTAACTTCGAACGGATAGTCCTCGAGACAAAGGCGATTGTTATAGGAAGGTTCACGCCAACTGTATGAATCAGGCATTGCCCCTAACTAAAAAAGGCAGCGGGTGTCTTGGACCTCAAACCAGAGCTTGATTTGAGGTCCAAGATACCCATT